>NZ_AWQP01000002.1:0-159378 GCF_000972175.1 Pseudomonas syringae pv. coryli str. NCPPB 4273
GGGGCGAAAAGGTGACCTGAGCCGAACCCCAATCCACCTGAAAAAGAAAAACCGCCGTGTGACGCAGAGCGTCACGAACTGCATTCCCACGCGGAGCGTGAGGAACGATAGTCATCAGGCTCCGGGCCGGACCCCAACCCCAATTCACCTGATGTCGCAGAACAGTCAACGACACCCAGTCAGCCCTGATCCTCGATCGGATAACGGCTGTCATTCAGACTTTCCTTGATCTTGCGCAAATGCGGCTGAAAATCGACGCCGCGGCGCAACGTCATACCCGTGGCCAGCACATCGAGCACCGTCAACTGAATGATCCGCGACGTCATCGGCATATAAATATCCGTATCTTCCGGCAGAGGAATGTTCAGACTCACCGTACTGGCCTGGGCCAGCGGCGAACCGGCTGCTGTCAGGCCCAGCACCGACGCGCCGTTGGCCCGCGCGATACGCGCCACCTCCACCAGCTCACGGGTACGCCCCGTATACGAAATGATCACAAACAACTCGCCGGTATGCGCCACCGACGCAATCATCCGTTGCATCAGCACATCGGCATGCGCCGTCACCGCCAGATTGAAACGGAAGAATTTATGCTGCGCATCCAGAGCCACCGGCGCCGAAGCACCCAGCCCGAAAAAATGGATCTGCCGCGCCTGGATGAGCATGTCCACAGACTTGCTGATCAAGGCCGGGTCCAGTTGCTGGCAGGCGCTGTCCAGTGACGCGATGGCACTGCCGAAAATCTTCTGGGTATAGGCCTCCGGATTATCATCCGCTTCCACCGCACGGCTGACATAAGCCGCGCCGCTGGCCAGGCTCTGGGCCAGTTGCAGCTTCAATTCCGGATAGCCGCTGACACTGAACGAACGGCAGAAGCGATTGACCGTCGGCTCGCTGACCTTGGCGGCCTGGGCAAGCGCTGCAATGCTCAGCCGCGTGGCCATCTGCGGGTTGAGCAGGATGACCTCGGCCACTTTACGTTCGGCCTTGTTCAGCTCGTCGAGTCGGCCCTGGATTTGCTCCAGGAGGTTTCTTACGCGGTCCATTCAAAGTCCTTGTCGGGGCTGATTTACCAACGGTTTTGTCTCGGGCTTTTATTAGCCCTTTAGCCTGTAGCAAAGGTGGCCTATCGTACTGAGGGCCTGTGTTGATCACCACTGGAATATGCTTTCAGGCAGAATGTTGTGGTTATTACTACATATGGCCTTGAGTAACGCCTTTAAAAAAGGTATTTGTAGCCTAACTTGATAAAAGAACCAACATTATGCCCTTGATTACGGTTGAACCGTGCACATTTGCCCTGTTTGGTGCCCTGGGGGACCTGGCGGTACGCAAGCTGTTCCCGGCTCTTTATCAGCTTGATCGCGCTGGACTGCTGCATGAAGACACGAAAATTCTTGCCCTGGCGCGTGAGCCAGGCGACGAAGAGTCGCATCTGGCGTACATCGAAAAATCCATGCGCCGCTTCATTCCCGAGACGGAACTGGAGCCGGACAACCTGGGCCGCTTTCTGGCGCGCCTCAGCTATCTGCATGTCGACTTCCTCAAGGCCGAGGACTACGTCGCCCTTGCCGAGCGCGTCGGCAATGCCGAAACCCTGATCGCCTATTTCGCCACACCGGCCTCGGTCTACGGCGCTATCTGCGAGAACCTGGCGTCGGTAAATCTCGCCGAGCGCACGCGTGCCGTTCTGGAAAAACCCATCGGCCACGACCTGGCCTCTTCGCGCCGGGTCAATGACGCCGTCGCGCAGTTTTTCCCGGAAAACCGCGTTTATCGCATCGACCACTATCTGGGCAAGGACACGGTACAGAACCTCATCGCTCTGCGCTTCGCTAACAGCCTGTTCGAAACCCAATGGAACCAGAACCATATTTCCCACGTGGAGATCACGGTGGCCGAGAAGGTCGGCATCGAGGGCCGTTGGGGCTACTTCGATCAGGCCGGCCAGTTGCGTGACATGATCCAGAACCACCTGCTGCAACTACTCTGCCTGATTGCCATGGACCCGCCAAGCGACCTGTCGGCCGACAGTATCCGTGACGAGAAGGTCAAGGTGCTCAAGGCATTGGCGCCGTTCACTCCGGAGCGTCTGGCGACCCAGGTGGTGCGCGGCCAGTACACCTCTGGCTACAGCGAAGGCAAGGCGGTGCCTGGCTATCTGGAGGAAGAAAACTCCAATACCCAGAGCGATACCGAAACCTTCGTCGCGTTGCGTGCCGACATCCGCAACTGGCGCTGGTCGGGTACGCCGTTCTATCTGCGCACTGGCAAACGCATGCCGCAGAAGCTGTCGCAGATCGTGATCCATTTCAAAGAGCCGCCGCACTACATCTTCGCGCCTGAACAGCGTTTGCAGATCAGCAACCGCCTGATCATCCGCCTGCAGCCTGACGAAGGCATTTCCTTGCAGGTGATGACCAAGGATCAGGGCCTGGACAAGGGCATGCAGCTGCGCAGCGGTCCCTTGCAACTGAATTTTTCCGACACCTACCGCAGCGCTCGTGTCCCCGACGCTTATGAGCGGTTGTTGCTGGAAGTCATGCGTGGCAATCAGAACCTGTTTGTCCGCAAAGATGAGATCGAGTACGCCTGGCAATGGTGCGATCAGTTGATCGCTGGCTGGAAGAAGGCGGGCGACGCGCCCAAGCCTTACCCGGCCGGAACCTGGGGGCCAATGAGCTCCATTGCCCTGATTACTCGCGACGGGAGATCCTGGTATGGCGACATGTGACCTCAAGCTGCCGGCAGGGCTGGTAGCACACGATTTCGACACAGCGCATCAACTGGCCGATGCACTGGCTGCAAATGTCGCCGAGCGCCTGAAACAGGCGATCAGCGAGAACGGTCTGGCGACGCTGGTGGTGTCCGGTGGACGCAGCCCGGTCGCCTTCTTCCAGCGTCTGGCGGCACAGCCGCTGGAGTGGTCGAAGGTCGTGATCAGTCTGGCGGACGAGCGCTTCGTGCCGACCGAACACGCCGACAGCAATGCCGGCCTGCTGCAGCGCCACTTGCTGCAGGGGCCTGTGGCGAAGGCGAAGTTTCTCGGCCTGTACAGCGTGGCGGGCAGCGTCGAGGAAGCCGCACAGGCTGCCGATCAGGCACTGGCCGAGCTGCCACCCATCGATGTACTGATTCTGGGCATGGGCGACGACGGTCATACCGCATCGCTGTTCCCCAACAGCCCGAATCTGAGCGAAGCCCTTGACCTGCAAGGCGAGCGCCGCTGCCTGCCCATGCTCGCACCGAGCGTGCCGCACCAGCGCCTGACCCTGACCCGCCGCCTGTTGGCGTCGGCACGTTCGCCGATTCTGTCGGTGTCCGGTCAGGCCAAACTCGACACCCTGCGCACCGCGCTGGCAGGCGATGACCTCGCCGAGATGCCGGTACGTGCCTTTCTCAACCCGTCTCTCGAGATTTACTGGTGCCCATAAGCTCCGATAAGCCCCACAAACAAAGGAACCGTCGCCATGACACAGAATGAAAATAATCAGCCGCTGACCAGCATGGCGAACAAGATTGTCCAGATCGACGAACTCTGCGCCAAGGCGAAGATTCTGCCGGTAATTACCATCGCCCGTGACCAGGACGTACTGCCGCTGGCCGATGCACTGGCCGCTGGCGGCATGACTGCGCTGGAAGTGACCCTGCGCTCGGCGTTCGGTTTGAGCGCCATTCGTATCCTGCGTGAACAGCGCCCCGAGTTATGTGTGGGCGCAGGGACGATCCTGGACCGCAAGATGCTGGCTGACGCTGAAGCGGCCGGTTCGCAGTTCATCGTCACTCCCGGCAGCACGCAAGACCTGCTGCAAGCCGCGGTCGACAGCCCCTTGCCATTGTTGCCGGGTATCAGCAGTGCCTCGGAAATCATGATCGGTTACGCCATGGGCTATCGCCGCTTCAAGCTGTTTCCGGCTGAGATCAGTGGTGGTGTGGCAGCGATCAAAGCGCTGGGCGGGCCGTTCAACGAGGTGCGTTTCTGCCCAACGGGTGGCGTCAACGAGCAGAACCTCAAGAGCTACATGGCCCTGCCCAACGTCATGTGCGTGGGCGGCACCTGGATGATCGATAACGCCTGGGTCAAGAATGGCGACTGGGGGCGTATCCAGGAAGCGACTGCGCAGGCAATGGCGCTGTTTGACTGATTTTCAGGATTTCGGAGTCAGCCCCTGCGGCTGATTCCGACAAGGAAGTTGTTGTTGGTTGTATGGCTTTTCGGTGCTCCCTGGTCCGGAGCACCGTTTTTTTCTCTCCGGACCGTCTCTTCGTTTACCCCTTGTCCTTGAACGACTGACGCGGACGTGTGCGCAGCGGGTCCAATAGCGCGCCAAGGCCGTTGTGATCGATTTCCTGCATCAGCGCCAACAGACCGCCCAGCTCTCCTTTGGGAAAGCCTTCCCGGGCAAACCAGTTCAGATAATGCCCCGGTAAATCAGCGATCAGCCGACCCTTGTATTTGCCGAACGGCATTTCTTGTGTCACCAGCAGCTTGAGTTTTTCCGGATTCATCCGCGATACGCCTGTGTTTCTGTTTCGGTCAGTACGATACGTGCATTCTGCATGCAGGCCAAACCGCCGATCATGCAGAAGTCACGAACGGTTAAATGTGAAAATTTCGTAAGATATTGATATTAAACAATTATTTTCATATCAGAAACTGGCACGGTGTCTGCAATTACCTATACATCGAACACTTTCGTATCAACCTGCCATTAGGAAATTATCAAATGACTGATATCAACAAAGAAACGATCTCTATCCTGAATGACCTGATCGAAACCAGCAAAGACGGTGAAGAAGGTTTCCGTACCAGCGCAGAACACGCAAAAAGCGCCCAGGTAAAATCGTTCCTTGCAAACCGCTCTACTGAAGTAGCTGCAGCCGTCCGTGAACTGCAAACTCAAGTAACCGCACTGGGTGGCAAGCCTGAAGATTCTTCCAGCGTATCTGGCGCACTGCACCGCGCATGGGTCAACCTGAAGTCGATGGTTACTTCGGACGACGACAAGGCCGTTCTGGAAGAAGTTGAAAAAGGCGAAGACGTTGCCAAGAAGGCTTATCGCGAAGCGCTGGAAAAAGCCCATGCCAAGAACGCTTCCCCTAACGTTATCGCGCTGATTGAAAAGCAGCAGGCTGGCGTTCTTGCCAACCACGACAAGGTAAAAGCACTGCGTGACGCAGCACGTGCAGCCCACGCCGCATCGTAACTCGATACGTCAGCGGTAACCAAAAAAACGCCAGCCAGTCTGGCGTTTTTTTATGCCCGAACGCAGCCGGTCAGACCTGGTCTGTCACCTTTCTGGCAACCGAGCTGCGGTACTCGACCCGGTTACGCCCATTGTCCTTGGCCTGATACAGTGCCTTGTCGGCCACGCCGAAAAATGCCTCCAGTTTGTCTCCCTGGCGAACGACCTCCGAAGCGACCCCGATGCTCACGGTGATGGGATGTTCGGCATTCCTGAACAACGGCAGTGACTCCGCGGCCTTGCGGATTTTTTCCGCGATCAGCATGGCGCCCGGCAAATCTGTTTCCGGCAGCACCACCACGAACTCTTCGCCGCCATAGCGCGCAATCCGGTCGCCCGGACGGCGGATGCAATATGAGATGGTCTGCGCAATCAGACGCAGCGCCTCGTCCCCGCCCTGATGGCCATGACGCTCATTGAATGCCTTGAAATGGTCTACATCGATCATCAGCAATGACAGCTGCTTGCCAGAGCGTTGCGCTCGCGCCCATTCGGTTTCCATGGCTTCATCGAGCTGGCGGCGGTTATCGAGTCCGGTCAGCCCATCTGTCGCGGCCAGGCTGGCCAGCGCATCCTCGGCACGGTGGCGTCTTCGCAGTTCGCGACACAGCAGCCAGGTCAGCCACAGAATGCCCAGGCACAAAACGCTGGTGGCCGAGCCGACCAGCCAGGCATTGCGCCGCCAGACGGCATACACCTCATCCTCGGACTGCCCGATGACGACGATCAGCGGCAGGTTGCCGACTCGGGAGAAGGTATACAGCCGACGAGCGTTCAACTGCGTCGACATCGCCGCAAAGCTGCCATCGCCTTCCTTAAGGATGCGCTGAAAGTTGGGGCTGTTGCTGTAATCCTTGCCGATCAATTCCTGGCCTTCCATTTCCGGGTAACGAACGATCAGAATGCCCGAGGTATTGATCAGGTTGATGCTGCTTTCACTGCCCAGGTTCTGGCTCATGAACAGGTGCTTGAAATACACCAGGCGCATCTCCGCGCTCACGATCCCCATGAACTCGCCATTGGGGCCTGATAGGCGACGGCTGAAACTGATGCACCAATCCTTGTAGCCCCAGCGAGTCTTGTACGGCGCGCTGACATGTAGCGTCAAAGAGCGGTCTGTTGCATGGTCCTTGAAATAGGCGCGGTCAGCGAAGTTGTCATGTCGAGGGGTGACAGACAAAGAATCAGCCACTATTTTGCCGCGGTTATCGAGTAGTACCAGGTCGCCCTTGTAAGAGGCGGCAGTGGCGCGATCGAACAGAACAAGTTGGCGCAGCTCAGGTGACAATTGCTGGAGGTCCGGACGCTGCCAGGCGTTGATCATGCCCTGTAGGGAAGAGTCGTAAAGTTCGGCGTTACGCATGACGTCGGCATCGATCAACCGCACGATATTGGACGCTGCACGTGCCGCTGTCTGTGCCGCGTCGTCGCGCTCCTGGGCCAGTAAAGACGCGACAATCGCCAGAATGGCGAGCATTGAAACCGAGCTGCCAATAATCAATATCAGCTCCGGACGGGTCCATTTGAGCCGGGCTTGCCGAGAAAACGCAAACACCATCATCGGTTGTTCTACCTGCAGACGAATGATTCTTGATAATCGGTTAATAAAATTATCAGTTAGGTGGGGAACTTATTGATGCGTGTATAACACGCTCCTTATAGCCTCATATGAAGGGAATGTGAATAAAGCAAGTGTATTTGAAATGCTGCGAACAGGCGCACATTGAGGGCCGTGAAAATGGTCAGTGTAGTCAGTATTTTCAGGTGTCAACGAGGCAACTGGATGCCGAAGGTATTGGCGCCCTTGGCGCTGTTCACGAACACGGTGCCGCCATGCATCAAGGCAATCGCCTTGACGATGGCCAGCCCCAGGCCGTGATTGGCGCCGCTGTTACTGCGTGAGGCATCCACCCGATAAAAGCGCTCGAACAGTCTGGGTAAATGTTCCTGAGCGATTTGTACGCCCGGATTGGTCACGCTGACAGTGACATGGGCATCGCGGGATTCGATGTTGACTTCAATGACTTCGCCAGCGCGAGTGTGCTGAACGGCGTTATGCAACAGATTGATCAGCGCGCGGCGCAAGTGGGGTTTTTCAATCGGCGCTCTGGCGTCGCCGTTGACGCGGACTTGCACGTGCGCGTCTTCCAGAATGAAGTCCAGGTAATCCAGCGTCGTAGCGACTTCTTCAGCCAGTGAGGTGCAGGTCTGTGCCTTGACCTTGGTGCCCTGATCGGCGCTGGCCAGAAACAGCATGTCGTTGATGATCGAGCGCAGGCGCTCCAGCTCTTCGAGGTTCGACTGCAACACCTCGAAATAATGCTCGGCAGAGCGGCCGCGGGTCAGCGCCACCTGGGTCTGACCGATCAGGTTGGTCAGCGGTGAACGAAGCTCGTGCGCCACATCCGCATTGAACGACTCCAGCCTCGAGTAGGCTTGCTCCACGCGTTCCAGCGTGGAGTTGAACGAGGCGACGAATTGTTCGAGTTCCGGCGGCAGCGGCGACAGCTGCAAGCGTCCGGACAGCCGCGGCGGGGCGAGCTTCTGGACTTCCTGCGAGAGGCTGGTCAGCGGTCGCAGGCCGATTCGCGCGGCCCAGTAGCCCAGCGCCGACGCCAGCAGAATGCCCAGCGTGGCGAGGCTGATCAAGGCGACCAGCAGCGAGTGCTGCGTGTGCCAGAACGTCTCGGTGTCGATGGCGGTCAGAAAGCGCAGTGCCGGACGCTGTTCCTTGGCGGGAAACTCGCTGACCAGCACTTTGAACGAAAACGGGTGATCCGCCAGTTTCAGGTCGTGCATGCCCAGCGGCCCCTGCGCAAAACGGCGAATGTCAGCGCCAGGGTCGCCGAACTCGTAGAGCGGATTATCACTCACCACCCAGAAGCGCAGGCGTTTATCCTCTTCGCTGAGCAAGGTGAGCTTGGTCTTGATCTTGCCCCAGTGCTCCGGGTTGCCGAAACGATTGACCGCCGATTCCAGCACGCTGTAGCGCGCATCCACTTCCGCGCGGGGCAGCAAGTCGAGGCTCTTGTCGACCTGCAGGTACAGGGCCCAGCCGATCAGCAGGAAGACCACCAGTGCCACCAGCGCGAACAGTCCGCTCAGGCGCAGGGCAATCGAATCAACCCGCACTGCGGTTCTCCAGCACATAGCCCATGCCGCGAATGGTGTGCAGCAGCTTGTGTTCGTGAGGGCCATCGAGCTTGGCCCGCAAGCGCTTGATCGCGACTTCGACCACATTGGTATCGCTGTCGAAGTTGATGTCCCAGACCATCTCGGCGATGGACGTCTTGGAGAGAATGTCGCCCTGACGCCGGGCCAGCACGCTGAGCAGCGAAAACTCCTTGGCGGTCAGGTCCAGGCGCAGTCCGGCGCGGGTCGCCTTGCGGCTGATCAGGTCTATCCACAGGTCGGCGATGGTGATCTGCACCGGTTCGTGGCCACCGCTGCGCCGGGTCAGGGCCTGCAGGCGGGCGACCAGTTCCAGAAAGGAAAACGGTTTGCCCAGGTAATCATCCGCGCCTTCGCGCAGGCCGCGAATGCGGTCGTCGACCTGCTCGCGCGCGGTCAGCATGATCACGGGCGTCTGTTTGCGTGCGCGCAACGCACGCAATACACCAAAACCATCCAGACCCGGCAGCATCACGTCGAGAATCACGATCGCATGGTCATTCTCCAGCGCCAGGTGCAGGCCCTCGATCCCGTCGCGCGCCACGTCCACGGCATAGCCCTGTTCGGTCAGGCCGCGACGCAGGTAATCGGCGGTTTTTTCTTCGTCTTCGATAATCAGCACGCGCATCGGGCGACTCTCACTTGTGCAGGGCCAGCGCCGGTGCGTCGGGCGCCGGGTGACGTCGATGAAACAGCCGCTCCAGTTGCAGATAAATGACCGGCGTGGTGAACAACGTGAGCATCTGGCTCACCAGCAGGCCGCCGACCACGGCAATGCCCAGCGGCTGACGCAACTCGGAACCGACGCCGAAACCGAGCATCAGCGGCAGCGCGCCGAGCAGCGCGGCGAGGGTGGTCATGATAATCGGTCGGAAGCGGGTGATGCAGGCCTCATAAATGGCTTCGTGGGGCGTGAGGCCCTGCTCGCGCTGTGCCTGCAGGGCAAAGTCCACCAGCAGAATACCGTTCTTTTTGACGATACCGATCAGCAGCACCACGCCGATCAAAGCCATGATCGAGAAGTCCTGGCCCATCATCCACAGCAGCAACAGTGCGCCGATACCTGCCGAGGGCAGGGTGGAGATGATGGTCAGCGGGTGCACGAAGCTTTCATAGAGCACACCCAGAATGATGTACACCGCCACCAGCGCCGCAAGGATCAGCCAGGGCTGGTTGGCCAGCGAACTCTGGAACGCCTGCGCTGCGCCCTGGAAGCTGCCGATGATCGAGGCGGGCATGCCGATTTCGTTCTTGGCCTGATCGAGCATGCGCACAGCATCGCCCAACGCGACCCCGGGTGCCAGGTTGAACGACAGGTTCGCCGCCGGGAACATGCCGTCATGGCTGATCGATAATGGGCCCATGCGCGGCGCACTGACTTTGGCCAGCGCCGACAGCGGCACCATTTCGCTGGTCAGTGGTGAGCGCAGGTAGAAGTACGCCAGGCTTTCAGCCTTGCCGCGCTGCTGGGCATCCAGTTCAAGGATCACCTTGTACTGGTTGACTTCCGTCTGATACTCGCTGATCTGCCGCTGGCCAAACGCGTCGTACAGCGCCTGGTCGACATCGGCGGTGGTCAGGCCGAAGCGCGCAGCAGCACTGCGGTCGATGTCGATGTGCGTGACGCTGCCGCCCAGTTGCAAGTCGTTGGACATGTCACGAAACGCCGGGTTGCTGCGCAGTTTTTCAGTCAGCCGTTGCGTCCAGGTGTTGAGCAATTCGCCGTCGTTGCTCTTGAGCACGTACTGGTACTGACTGCGGCTCGGCCCGGAACTGAGGTTGATGTCCTGGCCGGCGCGCAGATACAGAACGATGCCCGGGACCTTGGCCAGTTTGGGGCGCAGGCGGTCGATGAACTCACTGACCGACACATCGCGTTCGGCGCGTGGCTTGAGCGAGATCCAGAAGCGGCCGTTGGCGATGGTCTGGTTGCTGCCCGAAACACCGACCGAATGCGAGAACGCCAGCACCGCAGGGTCCGCGCCGACGATCTTTGCCAGCTCCAGGTGTTTTTCCACCATGTCCGGGTAGGAGATGTCGGCAGCCGCCTCGGTCGTCCCGAGTGCAAAAGCGGTGTCCTGAACCGGAAAGAAGCCTTTGGGTATGAGGATGTAACCGACCACTGCCAGCGCCAGGGTCAGGCCGAACACGCCAAGCATCAGCCGCTGATGGGCCAGGGCCTTGCGCAAGCCACGCTCGTAGGAGGCGAGCAGGCGTTCACCGAACCCCGGTTTCTGATGCGGGTGATGGGTGGGCGCGCGCATGAACAGGGCGGCCAGGGTCGGCGCGAGGGTCAGGGAAACGACCACCGAAATAAGAATGGTCGCGGTTGCGGTCAGTGCGAATTCCTTGAACAGCCTCCCGACCACGCCGCCCATGAACAACAGCGGAATGAACGCCGCCACCAGCGAGAAACTGATCGACACCACGGTAAAGCCGATTTCCCCGGAGCCCTTTATCGCGGCTTCACGCATGCCCTGGCCGGCTTCGAGGTGACGGTGGATGTTCTCGACCACCACGATGGCGTCGTCCACCACGAAACCGACCGCGACCACGATGGCCACCAGTGTCAGGTTGTTCAGGCTGAAGCCGAACAGGTACATCATCGCAAAGCTGGCAATCAGCGAGACCCCGAGTACCGCACTGACGATCAGGGTGGCTGACAGTTGGCGCAGGAACAGCGCCATGACCGCGACCACCAGCAGCACCGCGATCATCAGGGTCAGTTCCACTTCATGCAGCGAGGCACGGATGGTACGCGTCCGGTCATTGAGTACCGAGACATCGACACTGGCCGGGAGCATTTCCTGCAGGCGTGGCAGTTCACGCTGGATACGGTCCACGGTGTCGACAATGTTGGCGCCCGGCTGGCGGAAGATGGCGATGTTGACGCCTTGCTGATCGCCGGACCACGCCTTGACGTAGGCGTTTTCCGAGCCCGCGACTACCCGTGCCACATCCTTGAGCTGGACGGGTGCGCCGTTCTTGTAGGAAACAATCAGTTGCGCGTAGTCCTGCGGCTTGAACAACTGGTCGTTGGAGGACAGGGTCGAAATACTGTCCTTGCCGTACAGGGCACCCTTGGCCAGGTTCAGGCTGGTCTGCTGCACCGCCAAGCGAATGTCCGCCAGGGTCAGCCCCAGCGCAGCCAGTTTCTCGGGGGCGGCCTGGACACGAATCGCCGGACGCTGCTGACCGGTGATGTATACCTGGCCCACCCCTTCGATCTGGCTGAGCTGGCGCGCCAGAATAGTTTCGGTGACGTCGCTCAGTTCTGTGCCGGGGATCAGGCTGGAACTCACGCTGAGAATCAGCACCGGGCTGTCGGCCGGGTTGACCTTGCGCCACGTCGGCAGGTTGGGCAGGTCGGCCGGCAGGCGTCCGGCTGCGGTATTGATGGCGGCCTGGACTTCCTGGGCCGCAGTGTCGATGCTTTTGTTGAGGGTGAACTGCAGGGTCAGGTTGGTGGAGCCCAGTGCGCTGCTGGAGGTCATCTGGGTCATGCCCGGTATCGCGCTGAACTGCACTTCCAGTGGCGTGGCAACCGAAGACGCCATGGTCTCGGGGCTGGCGCCGGGGAGCTGTGCGGTGACCTGAATGGTCGGGAATTCCGCTTCCGGCAACGGCGCGATCGGCAGTCTCGGAAAGGCAATGACCCCCAGCAGTACCAATGCGAAGGTCAACAACAAGGTGGCCACCGGGTGGTCGATGCACCACGCCGACACCGAGCCCCGGCCGTTCATCGTGCGGGCTCCACTTGCGCGCTGGCGACATCCGCAGCAGGCGCGGTGATCACTTCGACCGTGGCTCCCGGGCGTAGCCGCGACTGGCCGTCGCTGACCAGTACATCGCCAGCACGTGGTCCGCTGATCAGTGTCTGCTCGCTGTCCTGATAGAGCACTTTGACGGGTACGACTTCCACCTTGTTGTCGGCAGTGAGCCGATAGACGAAGTGCAGGTCAACGCCGCGCTGCACCACTTGTGGCGGCACTTTCAGCGAGTTGAGTTCGATACCGGTCTGGATCTTCACGGTCACCAGTTGCCCTGGCCAGAGTTGCTCGCCAGGGTTTTTGAATTGAGCCTTGGCGCGGATCGTACCGGTGCTTGCCGACACCTGATTGTCGATCAATGAAAGCGTGCCTTCACCCAGCAGCAGGCCGTTGGCCGCGCCGTCGCCCTGATACGCCTTGACGGCCGCTGCGTTGCGCTCGGCAATCAGCCCCTGCAGGGTGGGCAACATCTGTTGCGGCAGGGAAAACTCCACGGCAATCGGGTCGATCTGGGTCACTGAAAACAGCCCGGCAGTATCGCTGACGCGCAGGAAGTTGCCTTCATCGACATTGCGAATACCGACCCGTCCCGTCACCGGCGAGCGAATCTGAGTGTAGGACAACTGCACCTGTGAGGCGTTGATGCTCGCTTCGTTGCCTTTCGCCGTGGCTTCGAGCTGCCTGACCAGTGCCTGTTGCTGATCGAACGTCTGTCGCGAGATGCCATTTTCCTGGGTGAGCTGGCGATAGCGCTTGAGGTCCAGTTGCGCGACGTCCAGCTGCGCCTTGCTCTGCGCCAACTGGGCACGCGCCTGTTCCAGCGCAGCCCGGATAGAGCGGTCATCCAGCGTTGCCAGCAGGTCCCCGGCCTTGACCTGCTGACCTTCCTTGACCAGCACGCGCGTCAGCACTCCATCCACCTGGGGGCGGATCACGACGCTTTGCAGCGACAGCACCGATCCGATCCCTGTGACGAAACGCGGCACGTCCTCAAGGCTGACCGTGATCACTTTGACGGGCACGGCGGCAGCGGCATGTTTGGGGACTGTGGCCGGGCGTGTCAGTTTCCAGCCGGCAATCGCCGCACAGGCGATCACCAGGACGACGGCGGTGACGGTCAGGGTCTTTCTGCGCATATGAAGAAAACGCCAAATGTCAGTACGGGAGAGATGTTTTTTACAGCTTCCTTATAGCCTGCAAACCCGGTCAACAGAATGACTTTCAGCTGTCAGGTTTGTCAGAAAGCCTCCAGCGGGTGTGGCGTGCAGTCAAGAAAAGTCGGAATTGGACGATACCTATGTTGAAGAGATAGTTGTCCAGATGTTTATTAAGTCCTAGGAGTTTTCCTACATTTTCCTAAGTAGGTTTCTGGCAGGTCATTCTCTCATCAACTTAAATTATCGTATGAGTCAATGAATGGAGTACGCCATGAGCAGTCAGAAAACGAACGGAAAAGTGATGTGGAAGTTGCGGGCCCTTGATAAACGCTTGTGGGTCGCAATCCTGTCGACGGTGTGGCTGACTGCTCCCGCTGTGTCATGGGCAAAGGACAGTGCAATAACGTTGCGTGGCAGTATCGTCAACAGCAGTTGCAGGGTTTCCAGTACAGAAATGACGGCGCCCGGTGTTCAGTCGAGAACGCTGGAAGTTGCACCCGGGGTCACTATTCATGTGAGCACCGAACGCAATGTCTGTGGTGAGCAGGCAATGCCTTTCGTGACGCAGTATCAGGTGTTGCCTGCCGCCGTGGTCATCGACGGAGAAGCCCTGCAGGCACGCGCTGCGGTGGTCACGTTGAGCTATCAGTAAATACCGGTCTGTCGTGTTTTTTTCGTCCGGACTGTCACGTTCTCAAGTGGCAGTCCAGTGCCCGCAAAGTGTCAACGATAAATAATCTCGGCCACAGTGAAGGCGTCGGTAGTCTGTACCTGATTAACGGCGCGCTTCTGTGTGGAAAAAGGGTTTTTATCAGTGTGCCCGGCACACCTTATAATTATTCCTACAGACCTGTCCTGCGTGTCGTGTTGTGTTGTCTGCGGGGTGAAAGTTATCGAGCTGACAGCACTGAAATAGACCTGGCTCTATAGTGCTCATCGTCCGATAGCGGGCACACACGAAATAACACAAGGAAGGTCGTTAGCATGAAAAAGCTTTCTCTTACATTGGCAGTTCTGGGCGTAATGGGCGTTGGCATGGCAGGTACCGCCAGTGCGGCGAACAACGGCACAATGGTCTTTAACGGAACACTGACCAATATCTCCTGCGATGTGGGGCCGGGCACGGGTGTCAGTGCCGGGACCAACCCTGGCGAAATCAATATCGACCTGGGCAACGTGTCCTTCTCCGATATCGGTGTATCGAGCGAAAGCCGATTCGAGACGGCTGCCCCCATCCAGTTGCTGGTCAACTGCAGTGCAGGTGCTGACCAGTACAACATGGTGAAGATGCGCCTTATTGCCCGTAACGGCAGTGGCCTGGACAACAACGACGCGAAACTCCTGCGCACCACCGGTGCGGCAGATGGCGTCGGTATCGGCCTGCTTAATGCGTCCAGTGTGCTGATGGATCTGAGTGGTGACGAAACCGTCGACACCACGCTGATCAAGGATGGCGCCAACGGTGCCACCGCCGAAATCAATTTTGGCGCGGTGTATGTGCTTAACGGCACGCCCACCAATCCTGGTAATGCCGACGGCTTCCTGCCGTTCGTGATGGATTACGAGTAATCGTGTCGGACAGGGCGGGCAGTGCTCGCTCTGTCCTCTACCGAATTCAAGGCGAACGTCAGCATGTTTCCCGATTTTTTCCGCTACACGATGCTTGTTGCGTTGTTGTTCTGCGCATCCACCGTTCAGGCGGGCATTGTATTGAATACGACGCGAGTCATTTACCAGGGCACTGATAAAGAGGTCAGTCTGGGTGTTCACAACAGTGGCGGGGGAGAGATTCTCCTGCAGTCCTGGCTTGAATCGCCTGTGGCGGCGGCCGGCACTCACGAAAGTCTGCCGAACCTGCCGTTCATTGTCACCCCCGCACTTGCGCGTATGGCCGGGGGTGGCAGGCAACTGTTGCGGATCATTCATTCCGGGACCGACATGCCCACCGATCGTGAATCGGTATTGTGGCTCAATGTTCAGGAAATACCCCAGACCGCAGCAGAAAACACGCTGCAGATCGCGGTACGTCAGCGCATCAAGGTTTTCTTCCGGCCTGATGGTTTGCAGGGTGATCCACAGCAGGCACCGGAAAGACTGAGCTGGCAGTGGATCGATGACACCGGTGTGCAGGTCGAAAATCCCGGCCCCTATCATGTCTCCATGCTCCGGATTTCCATACGCCAACATGATACTGAACTTGCCCTTCTGGACAGTCAGATGCTGGCGCCGCATCAGCGTCTGCGTATTCCGTTACAGCACACCCCGGCAAATGCGCCGTTGCTGCTCAGTTTCGTCAGTCTCAATGACTACGGCGGACAAGTGCCTTATCAGGCAACCCTTACCCATAAACAACCGGTTAACGCCGGCAAGGCGTCGCCCCGATAAGCGGGCTTATCCACTGTCAGCGTTCACTATTCAAACCGTCGGGCCTCAGTGACAAGGCAGCCCGGCAGACCTGCGTCTGTGTAAAAGGATTGCGCGGCGCGCGCGACAGCCGAAGTAGAGTGAAGACCGCTATGGAATGGCGCAAAGAAGTTTATGAGGGAGTCATTGCCCAGTGCGCGATCCCTCACCCCCGACGCTGTGCGCTGGGTATCGGTTTCGGATTGACGTTGATGTTTGCGGTCAGCGCGTCGGCCGCCTCGTCGGGTGGCGACGGGGCAGCCAGATTCAATACGGCTTTTATCCAGGGAAGCGATCAGCCGGCTGACCTTCAGGAGTTTCTGCGCTCCAATAGCGTGCTGCCCGGTACTTACCGGGTTGATATCTACGTCAATCGCAAGCTGAGCGGCAGACGCGACATCCGCTTTTTGAAAAATCCGCTGTCAGGCCTGATCGAGCCCTGCCTGTCGCTCGAGATGCTACAGAGCTTTGGTCTGGACGTGAGTCGTCTGCCGTCAGGTGAGGTATCTGCCCAGGCCTGTTTCGACCTGCCTGCACGTGTCGAATTTGCTCGCGTCGACTATCAGCCCGGTGCGTTGCGACTGACGATCAGTGTGCCGCAAGCGGTGATGTCGCGCGGTACCCGTGGTTATGTGGCGCCGGAGCTTTGGGACCAGGGCGAGACCGCAGGCTTTATCAATTACAACTTCAATGGCAGTCGGCGGCGTAACAAGGGCCTGGAAACGGATCAGTACTACGTAGGGCTGCGAAATGGCCTGAACGTCGGCGCCTGGCGTTTGCGCAACGAGTCCTCTCTGGTCGGCGGCAGTGACAGGCCCTGGCGTTATCGCAGTAATCGTACGTTCGCGCAGCGCGACATCACCGCCCTGAAAAGCCAGCTCACGCTGGGCGAGACGTTTACCGATTCGCAAGTCTTCGACAGTGTCCGCTTCAGGGGCGCGGCCCTGGCCTCTGACGATGGCATGCTGTCGGACAGCGAGCGCGCCTATGCCCCGGTCATCCGCGGGATTGCCGAAACCAATGCGACCGTGGAAGTTCGCCAGAACGGCTTTCTGCTCTACAGCGGCAGTGTGTCGCCCGGGCCTTTCGAGATTGCCGATATCTATCCCAGTGGCTCCAATGGCGACTTGTCGGTGTCTGTCATCGAAGCCGACGGGCGTGTGCGAACCTTCACCCAGGCCTATGCGTCATTGCCGATCATGGTTCCCGCAGGCTCGCTGCGCTACAGCCTGGCCGGCGGGCAGGTCGACAACAACGACGATCAGCACGCCGCTCCTGCGTTTACCAGCGCAGCCCTGATCTACGGTCTTTCCGAACGGATTACCGGGTTCGCTGGGGCGCAACTGGCCGAGGATTATCAGGCCGCGAATATAGGCACCGGGGTCAACACCGGGCTGGGCGCAGTGTCGATGGACCTCACCCGCTCGGTCAGCAAAATAGATCAGCAGACGCGCAGTGGTCAGAGCCTGCGGGTGCGTTATGCCAACACGCTGGACGTCACCGACACCACGCTGGCAGTGGCCGGTTATCGATATTCGACCGAGCAATACCGGACCCTGAACCAGCACGTCAGCGACAGCGGCGCGCAGCGGCGAGTGTTGCCCTCTGGGCTGGCGCGGGATCGGCTGGAACTCAGTATCACTCAGATAGTGCCCGGCCAGTCGGCGTCGCTGAGCCTGACGGCGTCCGAGCAGCGCTACTGGAACCTGCCCGGCAAGACCCGGCAACTTTACCTGTCCTACAACGCGGCCTGGCGTTCGCTCAATTACAGCCTGTCCATCGAACGCAACGAGGATTTCGGACGAAGCGGTGACGCAAGCACCGACAATCGTATTGCCCTGAGCGTGACCCTGCCGCTCGGGTCCAGCCCCGGCTCGTCGCGATTGTCTTTCAACGCGGTGCGCGACAGCCGTGGCGAGTACAACGCGCAGGCCGGTCTCAACGGCCAGGTGCTGGGCGACCGCGACACGTTCTATTCGGTACAGGCTGGACGTGACAGCACCTCCGGCAGTTTTGGCGCAGGCAAGGTCAGCACCAGCACGGCATTCGGCCGTTTCGAGGCCGGTTATAGCCAGGGCCAGGACTACGATGCATTCAGCCTGTCCGCTGCGGGTTCGCTGGTGGCGCATGCCGGTGGTGTGAACCTGGGGCAGGCCTTGGGAGAAACCTTTGCGCTGGTTCAGGTGCCGGATGTCGGTGGCGCCCGCTTGAAATCGTTCAGCAACGTCGAGACCGCCGGCAACGGCTATGCGGTTCTGCCTTATGCGCAGGCCTACCGCACCAACTGGGTCAGCCTGGATACCCGGCAGCTGGGCGCTGATGTCGATCTGGAAAACGCCATCACCCAGATCGTGCCGCGCAGGGGCGCAATACCGGTGGTGCGCTTCAAGGCCAACGTGGGCCGCCGGGTCCAGTTCGAACTGGTACGCGCCGATGGCAGCAAGGTGCCGCTGGGTGCCAGTGTCGAAGATGAGCAGGGCAGGGCGCTGGCAGTGGTCGATCCCGGCAGCCAGGCGCTGGTGCTCAGCGAGCAGGATGCCGGCAGCCTGTGGGTGCGCTGGTCCGATCAACGATGTCAGGCGACATTCTCGCTACCGCCCAGAGACCCGTCGCGTGCCTACGAGCGGATCAGGGTGATATGCCGATGAGCGCTTTCGCTGGCTCATGCAAGGCGCTGTTGACGGCTGTGCTGTTGACGAGCGGCCTGGCGGCGCAGGGCGCTGTTTCGCTGAGTGGAACGCGGCTGGTTTTCGACGGGCAGTATCGCGAAGTCACGCTCGAGGTGCGTAATCGCGGCACGTCCGAGGCACTTGTACAGGCCTGGCTCAGCGACGCCGCGCACGATGCCGACACCCCGGGTGAGCTGCGCAAGGCGCTGCCATTCGTGGTCACGCCACCGCTTTCACGCCTGCCGGTGGGCGGCAGGCAGACCTTGCGCGTGCTGTATCAGGGCACAGGCATGCCGCAGAAACACGAGTCGCTGCTGCATCTTTACGTGCTTGAGATACCCCGACGCCAGGACGGTGCGGGGCAGTTGAACATCGCCGTGCGCCAACGCATCAACGTGTTCTACCGGCCCCCCGGCCTTGACGGTGATCCGGCCGACACCCCCGCGCGGCTGCTGTGGACACTGACTCATGACCCGTCGCACGCCTTGGTGCTGACGGTCAGTAACCCGACGCCCTATCACGCCGCTCTGCAAGCGCTGCGCATCGACGGTGTGCAGCTCGGCGATCATCTGCTGTTCGCGCCGGGCGCCCAGATTTCGATGGTTGTACCGGCGAGTGTCGAGCCCTCTGCCACACATCGTTTTTCATACCAGGCGCTGACCGACTACGGCGGCCGACGGACCCATTGCGCACAGCTCACCGGGCAGACGGCCACTACCGCCAGGCTGCCGAAAAACAATTCCATTCAGGACGAATGCTGATATGAAACATCTCTCTGCCAGAGGCTGGCTGCGATCCCTTGCCGTGTTGCTGTTACTGCATCCGGCTTCCACTTTCGCAGTGGTCTGTACCACTCAAGGGACGGGCGAAACCGAAATTCACGATGACCTGAGCAGTACGGTGGCAATCCCGGAGTCGATGCCTGACGGGGAAGTGGTATGGCGTTCCCAACCTCTGACTGTTCAGGTCGAGTGCGCCAGAGAAGGCTGGCAGTCCGAAGCGGAGGAGGTTTTTATCTACCTGAATCCGGACAATCGTTCGATCGGTCAGGGGATTCGCGCCGGACTGACGTTGCAGGGCATCGATCACCTGCAAGGCAGTGGTCGGGTCGGTACCGGCAGCTACGTGCCGATGTGTCGCGAGGGTGAGAGCACGCTCGAAAACTGCCCGAAAGTACGCTTTAGCCTGGCGTTTTCGGTATTTATCCAGAAGTTCGGCGCTACACCGTCCTCCGGCGTGGCCAGTGATCTGCTCGATTACCGGTTTTTTCAGCTGGGCGGCGCGACAGACCCGAGTCGGCTGTCAGGGCGCAGCCTCAGTTATGTGATCAATAACCTGCGGGGGCTGAGGTTCGTGGCCTGCGACGCCGATCTGCAAGTGCTCCCGGAAACCGTGGAATTTGGCGACGTTGCGATACATCAGGTGGCCATTGGCAAAGTGACTGCTACCCAGACATTCTCTCTGCTGACCAGCCGCAGCTGTGATTCGCCGTTCAGCATCGATGCGCGTTTCAGGCCGGTGACAGGCACTCTGTCTGGCGAGCTGCTGGTCCCCGTCGGTAATGATTCATTGGGGATACGCATTACCAGTGCAGTCAACGGTCAGCCGCTACGTTACAACGAGCCATTCCATCTGGCGGAATTGCTCGGCGAAACCAACACGGCCAGGGCGGACTTCAATGCCGAACTGCTATGGAATACCAGCACGCCAAGGCCCGGACCGTTCAATGCCGAGGTGATGGTCGATCTGTTCTACAAATGACGGCGACAGGAGGCTCGGGCGGTTGTGCGGCGATTGATGTATGCTGCGCGGCCGCGGGCATTTGCCCGGCCAATTCGACTTTCTGGTGACACCATGACCACGCCTGAACAACCTCCTGTTCAAGACGCCGCAGCCCACTCCCTCGCAGACACTGAAAACAAGGCTGTCATTGCGCCTTTCAGCTTTCCGTTCAAGCCTTCGGAGTTTGCCCAGGCCAAAAAGGAGCCGGCGTGGCATCAGAAAAACAACAAGCACGGCCACCATAAGACCCCCGGCGTCGCGCCGGCTGGCACCCGCAGGTCGATGGGCAAGCGCTGATCGCCTGAGTGATCCTGCTCAGGCCGCCTGCAAGGGGATGAACAGGTAGGAAACTGGCTGCCGGTCAGTCACCTCGGCACCTTCCTGTTGCAGGGTGTCCAGAACGTGCTGGCCGGCGACGTGAAATTCCCACTTCGAGCCTTGGGCTTGCTCATCCTGCGCTGGATTTGCGACCTCTTCGATAGCGGCGGCAAACGCGCCCATGTCCGGCAGGTAAGCGACGAAACCGTTGCCCTTGAGGGCGGTAGTACGGATGCCGAGCTTCTGGCAAATCAGTTGTTTGGTCTCTATTTCATCCCGGTCGGCCTGACGCGACTGTTCGATCAGGTCTATCAGTTGCCTATCGACCAGCCTATCGTTGACGATAAGGTCAGGACCCTGCTCCCAGGACTCCGGCGGGCAGCCTTTGTTCTCCGGGCGTAACGGAATGTGCGGGTTGATCTCCATCGGATAGATTCGGCACACCAGTGGCCGGCGCTCGTAGATGCGACACAGGTTTTTCTCGTCAAGATTCCGGCAGCGCCCCATGTTGTAGGCCGCGAAGGTGATCGCCACAAAGGCTGTGGTGCTGCCAGTGCTGACCTCGGCCGAGCGACGGCTGGCATGGGTCAGCTGCGTCTCGGAAACCCCATAGCCATTGCTCAGAAATGCCTCTGTCAGCACGATGACGTTGCCGCCATCTGCCGCCCATTGCGCGGCTTCGCCGAGCGTCAGCGGTACGTGATGGTCGGTGCAGCAGCCGCCACACCCCACGCAGGAAAACTTGGTGTCCATTATCTCGATGACCCGTCCAACAGGTAGGCGGCAAGCGACAACAATTGGTCACTCACTCGCTTGGTGTTTCTCGGGAAGCAAGTTGCGCGCCACTCGTCGGGCCGGTCAACAGCGGGCTCAGGCTGCGGGGGTGTCGAAACGCTTGAGATAAGCCATTGCGGATTTTTCATAAAGCCGCCGCGCCGCCAGGTTGTTTTCCATGACGTGAAGGTCGACCGATGCTTCATTGCGCGTATGCAGATGGGTGAACAAATGATTGAGCAGGGCGTGGCCGATCCCGTTGTGTCGCACATCAGGGTGCACCACCAGGTCCCTGATGAATGCGCTGGTCCAGCACACGATCACACCGACTACCGTTTCGGCACGCATGGCCAGAAAGCACAGCGACGGATCGCATTCAGGATCGTGTTCGAATGCAGCCAGCCAGTCCGGATAATCCGCCACGCAGCCTGCCGCGCTGCCATAGCCCAGGGTCAGCAGGCGATGAACCTCTGCGGCTCGCTCAAGCGTAAAAGGGTGTGGCTGGATGCCAGGCGGCCAGGCCGGGATGGGCACTGGCACTGCAAGATCCCGACGCATCAGCCAGTAATGCGCGGCGGATGCATCGGTCAGGTTCGGACGTTGTGTGGCTGTGCGCTCAGGGATCAGAGCCCTTGGGCGACCACTGTGCGTGCGGCCTCGATCAGGCATTTGGTCAGCTCGGGTGACGAGAATTTGGTCAGCACGGCATTGGCCCCGGCAATCTGCGACTTCTCGCTGTTCATCGCGCTGTCGAGCGAGGTGTGCAGCAGGATGTACAGGTCACTGAAGTCCGGGGTATCCCGAAGTGTGCGGGTGAGGGCGTAGCCGTCCATCTCCGACATCTCGATATCGGACACCACCACGTTGATCTGTCGCGCAGTACCCTGCAGGTCGAGCAGAACGTCGATGGCCTCTTTGGCACTGCGCGCCGTGTGGCATTCGAGGCCGAGATTGCGCAAGGTAATGATCGACTGCTGCAGGGCAACCTGACTGTCATCGACAACCAGAATCCGCGCCTTGCTCAGCAGTTCCGCATCCTCTTTGGCCAGCTCTGTGGACTGCACGACGATCTGCGCAGGGGCGATACCGTGGATCACTTTCTCGATGTCCAGTACCTGTACTAGCACGCCGTCGACCTGCGTGACCCCGGTGATGAACGACTTGCTGCTCGACCCGTAGGGCGGCGGACGGATATCGGTGGTCAGGCAATGCACAATCTTGCTCACGGCCTGAACGTGCAGGCCCTGCTTCGAGCGGCTGACATCCGTGACGATCAGGCAGCCACCGTCGGGATCGGCCAGCGGTCGCTCGCCGATCGCACGACTCAGGTCGATAACCGACAGTGACGAACCCCGTAACGTCGCGATACCTTTGACGTGTGGATGCGATTCGGGAAGATGGGTCAGAGGCGGGCAGGGAATGATCTCGCTGACCTTGAGCAGGTTGATCGCCATCAGCTTGCCGCTGCGCAACGTGAAGAGGAGCAGCGAAAGTGAATCTGCTCGGACGTTCTTGGACATATGAACCTTCTGGCTGTAGGTGTTTCGTCGCCTGGTAGCGGCAAACAACTTTCTATGACAGGTTATCGACCCGAGGCGGGCTGGCTTGAGGATTTTTAACCGACAGCCGAGCGCGCCGTTCGCTTGCCATTGGACGTCGTTGCACTGCACCGTGGCGGGCCCGAGAAACTGGCTGCCCATGCGCCGATAGTGGCAGTCTGGCTTCGGTTGAGTCAAACCGGGGGAGGGCGGCAGATTGTCGCTCTCTGCATTCCCACAACCTGTGTAGCGGGTTCGCACGTCATAGTGCTTTGCCAGAAAGGCGCCCTGCGACAAAATACCGCAGCTATATATAGAAGAAGAACTGCGACAAACTGACGCACCCTTCTATATATAGAAGGGCTTTGCATCCGGCCCCTGCAAAAAACGTCCTGTCGGTCGTGCATCTGCTGCTGCGCAGACCACCTGGCCGGCAAATGCGTCCGTATGGCTGGCCAATGCTTGAGTTGCCGAATCAGACAGATGATCATCGCGCACGCCTCGGCTCAGCCAGGCCGTCCACCCTCGTCCAGGTTGCTCACGCACGCTGCATGGCGTTGACCAACCCTTTGATCAGTTCAGTAAGGTATGTGAATGAGCGACAACACGTTGTACCTGAGACGCGAAAAGCGCTTTCTGGTTTTGCTGGGCATTATCTGCCTGGCCCTGATCGGCGGCGCCCTGTACATGCAGATCGCCCTGGGCGAAGCGCCGTGCCCGCTGTGCATTCTGCAGCGTTACGCACTGTTGTTCATCGCCATTTTTGCGTTCATCGGTGCCGCAATGCCCGGACGTCGCAGCGTCACGGTGTTTGAAACCCTGGTCACCCTCAGTGCCCTTGGCGGTATTGCTGCTGCCGGCCGGCATGTCTGGATCCTCGCCCATCCGTCCGACAGCTGCGGCATCGATGTGCTGCAGCCGATTGTCGATGGCCTGCCATTGGCTACACTGTTCCCTACAGGGTTTCAGGTCAGCGGTTTCTGCACGACGCCATATCCGCCGGTTCTCGGATTGTCACTCGCGCAATGGGCGCTGACGGCGTTTGTCCTGACTGCAGTTCTGGTACCGGCGTGCATCATCCGCAATCGCCGCAAACCTTACTAACTACAGGGGCTTTCGCTAAAAACGCCCCGTGAATACGGGGCTTTTTTCGGGTGAAATGAGGCGTTTGCAGGACGATTGTTACGCGTATAGAGAATAACTGTTACAAAATTAGGCATAGTCATTAAAAATTTACGTATCTACAATCCCCGTCACTTGTCGTTCAGCTTGGCCGAACGATCAGCATTTTGAGGCTTGGAGCGTCCCCTGTGCACTCTGAACAGGCAGCGCAACGCTTGCCTCTGAGGGCGTATAATGGCCGCGTCGAAAGCGTCTGCCCGAAGTTTTGGGCAGTTCCAGCAACTCAAAAAACAAGAATCCATAGCTAAACCCGGACTTGTCGATACGCCGCTGTGCGTACTGGCGGCCCTTGTTCAATTCAAAAAAATTAGCCGGCACTGGCAGGGCGAAGTGTTGGCGGTCGAAACCCAACTGCACCGCGCAAGCTGCTTTTAGAGGT
Source organism: Pseudomonas syringae pv. coryli str. NCPPB 4273 (assembly GCF_000972175.1). Classification (NCBI taxonomy): domain Bacteria; kingdom Pseudomonadati; phylum Pseudomonadota; class Gammaproteobacteria; order Pseudomonadales; family Pseudomonadaceae; genus Pseudomonas; species Pseudomonas syringae pv. coryli. The sequence continues at coordinate 24,390 of NZ_AWQP01000002.1, forward strand.
CGTGAAATGAGTAAAAAAAGGTACCCCAGGTTTTTTGGCTTCTTGGCCCTTTTCTGTATGCTTTTGCTCAGTGGATGCGATGGCGTACCTCTGCTCGATCCAAAAGGGCAGGTGGGTATCGAGCAGCGGAACCTGATCATAATCGCAACGTTGCTGATGCTGATTGTCGTGATCCCGGTCATCCTGATGACGCTGATCTTCGCCTGGAAGTATCGCGCGTCGAACAAGGCTGCCAAGTACACGCCGGACTGGTCTCACTCCACCAAGATCGAAATCGCAGTCTGGGGCGTACCCATGCTGTTGCTGGTCTTCCTGGGGTACATCACTTACGTCTCGACTCACTCGCTGGACCCTTACCGTCCGCTTGATTCGGACGTCAGGCCGATCACCATCCAGGCTATCTCGGTTGACTGGAAGTGGGTGTTCGTCTACCCGGACTACGGCATTGCCACGGTCAACAAGATCGTGTTCCCGGCCAAGACTCCGATCAACTTCCAGGTCACCTCGGACAGCGTGATGAACTCGTTCTTCATCCCGGGTCTGGGTGGTCAGATCTACGCGATGGCGGGCATGCACACCAAGCTGCACCTCATTGCCAACGAGAATCACGAATTCAACGGTATTTCGGCCAACTACAGTGGCGCAGGCTTTACCGGCATGAAGTTCAAGGCCATCGCTACCAGCCAGGCTGATTTCGACAGCTGGGTCAGCGAAGTCAAGAGCTCGCCCAAAAAGCTTGGCACGGCCGAATACGCCGAGTTGATCAAGCCGAGCGAACGCAACCCTGTCGAACTCTTTTCCTCGGTCACCCCGAACCTGTTCCAGATCGTCATCGACAAGTATGAAGGTATGAATCCAGGCAAGAAGGTTGTTGCTGGTGAGAAGGAAGTAGCCGGTGAGGCTGGTGCGGAAAAAGGCAAAAATTCAGCTGCTGGGGCAGAGGAGTAAACGATGTTTGGCAAATTAAGTCTGGAAGCGGTGCCGTTCCACGAGCCCATAGTCATGGTGACACTTGCCATGATCGCGCTCGGCGGCATTGCGGTTGTCGGGTTGATCACCTATTTCCGCAAGTGGACGTACTTGTGGTCTGAGTGGCTGACCTCTGTCGACCACAAGAAAATCGGTGTGATGTACATCGTCGTTGCCATGGTCATGCTGCTGCGCGGTTTTGCCGACGCGATCATGATGCGTACCCAACTGGCGATGGCCCAGAACGGTTCCGAAGGGTTCCTTCCGCCTGAGCACTATGACCAGATCTTCACCGCTCACGGTGTGATCATGATCATCTTCATGGCGATGCCGTTCTTCACGGGTCTGATGAACATCGTTCTGCCTCTGCAGATCGGCGCTCGCGACGTGGCGTTCCCTTTCCTGAACTCCCTGAGCTTCTGGCTGCTGGTCGCAGGTATGCTGCTGATCAACATCTCTCTGGGTGTCGGTGAGTTCGCCAAGACCGGCTGGGTCGCGTATCCACCTCTTTCCGGGTTGCAATACAGTCCTGGCGTAGGGGTTGACTACTACATCTGGGCGCTACAGTTATCCGGGTTAGGTACGACGCTGACGGGGGTCAACTTCCTCGTGACCGTTCTGAAAATGCGTACCCCTGGCATGAAACTGATGGACATGCCGATCTTCACCTGGACCTGCACCTGGGCAAACATCCTGATCGTGGCTTCGTTCCCGATCCTGACCGCTACCCTGGCGTTCCTGACCCTTGACCGCTACCTGGACTTCCACATTTTCACGAACGAAATGGGCGGTAACCCCATGATGTACGTGAACCTGTTCTGGGCGTGGGGTCACCCTGAGGTGTACATCCTGATCCTGCCGGCCTTCGGCGTGTTCTCGGAAGTCATCTCCACGTTCTCCGGCAAGCGTCTGTTCGGCCACAAGTCGATGATCTTCGCCTCTGGTGCGATCTGTATCCTGGGCTTCATGGTCTGGCTGCACCACTTCTTCACCATGGGTGCGGGTGCCAACGTCAACGCGTTCTTCGGTCTGGCGACGATGCTGATTGCGATCCCGACGGGGGTGAAGCTGTTCAACTGGCTGTTCACCATGTATCAGGGCCGTCTGCGCTTCACTGCGCCGGTGCTCTGGACCCTGGGCTTCATGGTCACCTTCTCGATCGGCGGCATGACCGGCGTTCTGTTGGCGATCCCGGGTGCCGACTTCGTGCTGCACAACAGCCTGTTCGTAATCGCTCACTTCCACAACGTCATCATCGGCGGTGCGGTATTCGGTTACATCGCCGGCTTCGCGTTCTGGTTCCCTAAAGCGTTCGGTTTCACCCTGAACGAGAAGTGGGGCAAGGCAGCGTTCTGGTTCTGGATCGTCGGCTTCTTCGTCGCATTCATGCCGCTGTACGCGCTGGGCTTCCTGGGCATGACCCGTCGTCTGAACGCTACTGACATGCCAGAGTGGAACATCTACCTGGACGTCGCGCTGTTCGGTGCCGTGCTGATCGCCATGGGTATCGCTTCGCAGCTGATCCAGCTGTTCGTGAGTATCCGTGACCGCGACAACAACCGCGATCTGACCGGTGACCCATGGAATGGCCATACCCTGGAATGGTCCACTTCTTCGCCTCCACCGTTCTACAACTTTGCCGAGCTGCCAAAAGCTGACGACATCGACCCGTTCACCGATGCAAAACGTGCCGGTACCGCTTACAAGGTTCCTGCCCGCTACTCGGCGATCCACATGCCTAACAACACGGCTACCGGCCTGTACATGGGTATGTTGCTGACGGTCTTCGGCTTCGCATTCATCTGGCACATCTGGTGGCTGGTAGGCGCAAGCCTGGTTGCGACCATTGCTGTCTTCGTTGCTCACGCCATGCGTGACGACCAGGGCTACATGGTGCCTGCTGAAGATGTAGCGCGTATTGAAGGTGAGCATCACAAGGTCCTGGCGGCCAACGGTGCATACACTCCTGTCAAGTCCTCGCTGGAACAGGTTTAAACAATGTCAAATATTGCAATCAACTCCGGAGCCCACGATCACGGTCACGACCATGATCATGGGCATGACGATCACCACGACAGCGGTGGCATGACGGTCTACGGCTTCTGGCTGTACCTGATGACCGACTGCGTGTTGTTCGCCTCGTTCTTCGCGGTGTACGCCGTGATGGTCAACAGTGTCGCGGGCGGCCCGTCGGGCCAGGACATCTTCCTGCTGCCATTCGTGGCAGTGGAAACCGCGTTCCTGTTGGTCAGTAGTATCACTTACGGCTTTGCCATGCTGGCACTGTACAAGGGCAATAAGAGCCAGGTACTGGGCTGGCTGGCACTGACCTTTCTGTGCGGTGCTGCCTTTATCGGCATGGAAATCTATGAGTTCCATCACCTGATCGAAGAGGGCTTCGGTCCGAGCCGCAGCGGCTTCCTGTCAGCGTTCTTCGCGCTGGTAGGCCTGCACGGCGCCCACGTGACCAGCGGTCTGATCTGGATGGCGATCATGATGTTCCAGGTCCAGAAAAAGGGCCTGACCAACACCAACAAGACGCGCCTGAGCTGCCTGAGCCTGTTCTGGCACTTCCTGGACGTTGTCTGGATCGGCGTGTTCACCGTTGTCTATCTGATGGGAGCTTTGTAATGTCAAATTCGCATCACTCCGCTGAAGACAATAGTCACGGCTCAGTGAAGTCGTACGTCATCGGTTTCGTACTGTCGATCATCCTGACCGCCATTCCGTTTGCCCTGGTGATGTCACCTTCACTGCCGAAGGACATGACGATCGCAATCGTTCTGGTCTTCGCGATCATCCAGATTCTGGTGCACCTGCATTACTTCCTGCATCTGGACTTCACGAGCGTGCAACGTAACAACGTGATGGCCTTCGCCTTTACCACGATGGTTATCGTCCTGCTGGTCGGCTTGTCGCTGTGGATCATTTTCAGCGTCCACCGCGAAATGATGGCGCATTGAGGAATACCAGATGTCACTGAAGCACTTTATCCAAATCACCAAGCCGGGGATCATTTTCGGTAACGTGCTTTCGGTGGCAGGTGGCTTTTTTCTGGCTTCCAAGGGAAATATCGATTTCGGCGTGTTCCTTGCGGCGGTCATCGGTACTTCCCTGGTCGTTGCGTCCGGTTGTGTGTTCAATAACTGTATCGATCGCGATATCGATCAGCGAATGGAAAGAACCCGTAACCGGGTTCTGGTGCAGGGACTGGTTTCACTGAAACTGGCGCTGCTCTACGCAACCCTGCTCGGTATTGCAGGCGTTGGCCTGCTGTACACCGAGGCCAATCCGTTGGCCGCACTGTTTGCAGTGATCGGGTTCGTGATCTACGTCGGCCTTTACAGCCTGTACCTGAAACGCAGATCCGTTCACGGCACGCTGGTGGGCAGTCTTTCGGGGGCCATGCCGCCGGTGATTGGCTACTGCGCAGTGAGCAACAGCTTCGACTTTGCGGCCCTGACGCTACTGGTGATGTTCAGCCTGTGGCAGATGCCGCATTCGTATGCGATCGCCATCTTCCGCTTCAATGATTACCGGGCTGCGAAGATTCCGGTTCTGCCGGTCAAGCGCGGCATTCTGGTTACCAAGCGCCACATCATGCTCTACATCCTGGCGTTCCTCGTAGCGACCCTGATGTTGACCGTCGGTGGCTACGCGGGCCTCAACTACCTGGCTGTCGCAGCGGGTATGGGCATGTACTGGCTGTACATGGCCTGGAAGGGCTACAAGGCTGTTGACGATACTGTCTGGGCTCGCAAGCTGTTCGTGTTTTCGATCTTCACCATTACTGCCTTGAGCGTGATGATGTCGGTCGACTTTCAGGTGACGAAAGAATTGCTGGTGACTTACGCCTTCTGATCCCACTTGATACGCGATATGAAAAAACCCCGTTCTGCGAAGAACGGGGTTTTTTTTGGGTGTCGATCTACACTGGATGAAAGGCAGGGCATGCCGACAGTTTTTCGGCGGTTGTAAACGCCTGTTTGCAGGGCGTTTTTGACCTTTCATGGAAAATCAGGAGCGCTTGCCGCATGATGTGCCGTTTTCAAGCGACCTGTTACGGATATCCGGTTTCCGAGCCCGCCAGGGCTGATCATGATTATGGCTGCTACCCATGATGTCTTCAGAAAGTCAGAACCCCACGCCCAGCGCTTTGGTTTCCATCGTTGCCCCTTGCTACAACGCCGAGCGATTTCTCGAGGTCGCGATTCAAAGCATTTTTGCTCAGGACTACGAGAACTTCGAGGTCATCATCGTTGACGATGGCTCGACCGACAACAGCATCGCGATGCTTGAGTCCCTGCAGCAACGCTATCCTTTCCAGCTTTATCGCCAGGCCAATCAGGGCGTCAGTGCTGCCCTCAACCATGGTCTGCGTTACGCCAAAGGCGTTTACCTCTCCACGCCGGACCTGGATGACATCATGCTTCCCTCCTCGGTGCGGATTCGTGCCGAGTATCTGGACAATCACCCTGCAGTAGGCTGTGTCGGCGCATTGGTCAGCTACATGGATGGCGACGGCAAGGAAATCAAACGTCAGTCTCGCGATCACATCGAGCGGCTGACGTTCGATGACATATTGCGCGACGCGGTGGTCGTCGGCGCGCCGGTCGCTCTGTACCGCATGAAGGCCATCAAGGATGCGAACGGCTATGACCCGCAGATAAGGGTTCAGGACTTTCAGGCGACACTGAAAATCGCTCATCTGGGCTATGAAATTCATGTGCTCCCCGAGATCGTCACACGCTATCGGCGTCACCCGAACAACCTTTCGCGCAAGTACAAGGTGTTGCTTGAGGCTGACCTGAAGAGCATCGAGCCTTATCGGGATCATCGCGAATACCAGAGTGGTCGTACTCAGGCCATCAACAAGGCCTTGAAATATGCCGCGGTCGCGGACAAGCGATATGCGTGGAGTCTGTTGTTTTCCATCCCGTGGAGGCAGATCAACAGAACGACCTTGCGGCGCTGCAAGCGTTTGCTCCTGAGCTATCGGTAAGCGCGGCCTGGCTGTCAAAAAAACATGTGATTGAAGATATGAAATTCATCGAGCTGTTAAAAAACAGAAAAATACGCAAGCAGTTGCGCAAACTCGACAAACTGGAGAGGCTTGCGCAGAAGATCAGACTGCAATACCCGCGAGCCGAAGTGGGTGTAGGCACGTACGGCGCGCCGGATATCGTCGAGTTTGGTGATGACTCCGTGCTGCGCGTAGGGTCCTACACTTCGATTGCTGAAGGGGTGAGGATTCTGCTGGGTGGTGAGCACCGCACAGACTGGATCACGACCTATCCATTTCCCGCAATGGTCGAGCAATTGGCAGATATCAAGGATTACTCCCCCAGCAAGGGTGATGTCACCATTGGCAGTGACTGCTGGATCTGCGCCAACGCGCTCATCGTGTCAGGCGTCACGATCGGTCACGGTGCAATCGTCGGTGCTGGCGCGATGGTTGTACGCGATGTCGCCCCCTATTCGGTTGTCGGTGGTAATCCGTGCAAATTCATCCGTTGGCGCTTTGAAGAGGATGTTCGTCAACTGCTGCTGCAGACGGCCTGGTGGGACTGGCCCATGGAGGAAGTCAAATCCGTGGCACGGACCTTGTGCAGCTCGGACATGGACGCCTTCCTCTCATACGTTCGCCAGCGCCAGGCCACATCACGGCCATTGGGCAACTGACTGGCCGCAAAAGCGCCTGTGCGTTCGGACCTGCTTCAGAAATGCCATGTCGGTTTGCATTTATTTCGAGCCTCATGGCCCGAATGATCTGGCAGAATAAGGCATTGGCCTGACTCGACCAGGCAGTCGCTAAAATGATAGAGGGCGTTATGAGTCAAGAAAGCATCAACTGGGACACTCTGGGTTTTGATTACATCAAGACCGACAAGCGCTACCTTTCTCATTGGCGCGACGGTGCCTGGGATCAGGGCTCACTGACCGAGGACAACACGCTGCATATCAGCGAAGGGTCGACCGCGCTGCATTATGGTCAGCAGTGCTTCGAGGGGCTCAAGGCCTACCGCTGCAAGGATGGCTCGATCAATCTGTTCCGTCCCGATCAGAACGCCCAGCGCATGCAGCGCAGCTGCTCCCGCCTGTTGATGCCCCATGTCCCGACCGATGTGTTCATTGAAGCCTGCAAGCAAGTGGTCAAGGCCAACGAACGCTTCATCCCGCCTTACGGTTCCGGCGGTGCGCTGTACCTGCGCCCGTTCGTCATCGGTGTGGGTGACAACATCGGTGTGCGTACCGCGCCTGAGTTCATCTTCTCGATTTTCTGCATTCCGGTGGGCGCCTATTTCAAAGGTGGCCTGAAGCCGAACAATTTCGTCATCTCCGGCTACGACCGCGCTGCGCCCAACGGGACAGGCGCGGCCAAGGTCGGCGGTAACTATGCTGCCAGCCTGATGCCCGGTTCCGAAGCCAAGAAGCACAGCTTTGCAGATTGCATCTATCTCGATCCGCAGACCCACTCCAAGATCGAGGAAGTGGGTTCGGCCAACTTCTTTGCCATCACCAAGGACGATGTGTTCCTGACGCCCAAGTCACCATCGGTGCTGCCGGGGATCACCCGCCTGTCGTTGATCGAACTGGCAAAATCCCGCCTGGGCCTTACGGTCGAAGAAGGGGATGTGTTCATCGACCAGCTCGGCGAGTTCAAGGAAGCGGGCGCATGCGGTACGGCTGCGGTCATTACTCCGATCGGCGGGATTTCCTACAAGGACAACCTGCACGTGTTCTACAGCCAGACCGAAGTCGGTCCTGTGACTCAGCGTCTGTACAAGGAGCTGACCGGCGTTCAGTCCGGTGACATCGAGGCGCCAGCCGGCTGGATCGTCAAAGTCTGATGAGCTGACCCGGATCGTTCCAGCGTCGAACGCTGGAACGATCCTCGACCCAATGCTCAGGCTTCAGGTGTTTTCCCTTCCTCAAGCGGCTCCTTCGCCGGCCCCAGCACGATCGCCAGATGCCGCAAGTCGTCGACCTCCAGGCCATAGCTTTTGCCTGACGGGCTCTGTGTGACCGTTCCCAACGCATACACCGTGAAAAACTTCACGTCCTCCGCATGGCTCAGCAGCTCACTGATGTAGCGGCTGGAGCGATAGGCCTGCATCTGCGCAGGCGACACGTAGAGCGTCACCAGTTTGCCGTCCAGACGGTCGAAGAACCTGAACTTGAAGCCCAGCCCGTAACGCTGCTCGATCAGACCACCTCCGAACAGCACCCGGCCGTTATCGCCTGATTGCGCGTATTTGATATGGCGAAAATACGAGCGCAGCGACACTTCTCCCTGGCCCGGAATTTTCAGCTTCAGCAGCTTGAAGTCTTCCAGTGACAGCTCTGCCTTGGCCTGCCGATAGCTGTCCACCAGCCGCTCGAGGTTATTGGTGCGTGTTTCGCTGTAGCGAGCAGTCGGCGGCTTGGCAGGTTCTGTGACCGGAAGCGTTGCAGCAGGGCGCTGAGCGCCAGCATCGGGCCTTTCCGGGCCGGACGCGTCTTTGGTCGGCGCTTTGATGACCGGGTCGAAGATATCGATGTAATCGTCCAGCTTGCGTTTGGCCTTGCGCAGGCGTGTCTGTACATCGGTTTCTTCGACCGGATCGTTCGGTTCTTCCTCTGCTTCTGCGCGCTCATCCACCCATTCGCAGCCCGAGTGATGGTCGTAATGCGGGTTGGCGCGAAAGTGCGCGGCGACGAAGGTCGGGTTGTCCTGTGGCTTCACGTCATAGCGAACCCCGGTAACCTTCGCGCCCATTGCCCTGCACGCCTCGGTCGAGCAGAGAAACTCGAAGCGTGCGCGTGGCGGCTCCTGAGAGAAGTATTCGCGTCGGGCAGCGGCGATCGACAGCTCCTGCTGCAGTTCCACACAGTACGCACGGGTGATGGGTTTGCTGGGCTTCATGCTCGTTTGGCTGCCTTCCAGTGAAAGTTGCCGTAACACGCTATTTCACCCGGACACGCCTTGCAACCATTACACAGCAAGACGTCGAAGGCAGTGCCCGGCAAAACTGCTTCACACTCACTCGGCGGGCACTGCCAGCCATTCCCCCAGCGCCTGCTGATACTCGCCGGTGGCCTTGCTCAGGTGCAGCCATTGGTCCACGTAGCCTTTCCAGGCGACATCGTCGCGTGGCAACAGGTAGGCCTTTTCGCCGTATTGCATGGACCGGGTCGGATTGACCGCACACAGGCCGGGCATGCGTTTCTGCTGGTAGAGCGCTTCGGAAGCATCGGTGATCATCACGTCAGCTTTCTTGTCCAGCAGTTCCTGGAAGATGGTCTTGTTGTCGTGAAATGCCAGGGACGCCTTTGGCAGATGAGCGCGAGCGAAGGCTTCATTGGTGCCACCAGCGGGTTCAATCAGGCGCACAGAGGGCTGGTTGATCTGCTCGACCGTCTGATACAGGGCCTGATCGGCGCAGCGGACCAGCGGGATTTTGCCATCGACGTCCAGCGTGTTGCTGAAAAACGCTTTTTTCTGGCGTTCCAGACTCACCGAGATGCCACCCATACCGATGTCGCATTTACCGGCCACCATGTCCGGCATCAGGTTTTTCCACGTCGTGGGCACCCACTGCACATTTACCCCCAGGCTCTTGGCCAGTGAACGGGCCATGGTGATATCGATGCCTTCGTACTCACCGTCTTCGCGCAGCAGGGTGTAGGGCTTGTAGTCGCCAGTGGTGCAGACAGCCAACTGGCCAGCTTGCAGCACCTTGTCCAGATGCGAGGTGTAGTCCTGAGCCTGAGCCATGCCTGTGATACCCAGCAGCAGGGCGGTCAGGGCGCTGTATTTAAGATTCATCATCAGTCTGGATGCTCTCAGCGGTGCAGTCGGTTTTATTGGAGTCGACAGATTGCTTCATTTGTCAGGTCGATGTGAAGCTGTAATCAAAACATGCCGTTGGCCGGGGGAGGGTAAATCAGGGGTTGAACATTTCGTAAAAAAGCGTAATGTTGTGCCCCATGATTCTTGAGCAAATCAAAGCGGTCGGCAATGACACTCGCATGTTGATCATGGAGTGGCTGAAAAACCCGCAAGCCCATTTCCCTCCCCAGGACCACGGTGATCCGGCGATAGGCGTGTGCGTGTCGCACATTCAGGCCAAGGCCAACCTGTCGGCTTCTACCGCGTCTGCGCATCTGGCCATCCTGCAACGTGCCGGGCTGGTTCAGGCAACGAGGATTGGCAAGTGGACCTATTTTCGCCGTGACGAGCAGGCCATCGACCGGTTTGCCGACAGGCTCAAGAAAGAACTCTAGGCTTTGAGCGCTAATTATACATTTCGTCATTTTGCGTAATGTTGAATTGATAGGAGATTGACCATGAGCAACACAACCATCTACGTGCAGGCTGGCGGCGGCTACGATCAGGTCAGCGTGGGCGAAAGCGAAGTGCTTGCACCGAAAGCCGGTGAGATCACTGTGCGTCTGCACGCCAACTCGCTCAACTATCACGACTTCGCGGTCGTCACCGGCATGTGGGCACCGACGGAAAAACGCATTCCCATGGCCGATGGTGCGGGCGTAGTCACCGCAGTAGGCGAGGGCGTCAGCGAGTTCGCCGTTGGCGACTCCGTGGTCAGCACGTTCTTCCCGGAATGGATCAGTGGCGAGCCGCTGGTTGAAGGTTTTGTCACAGTGCCGGGTGACGGCGTCGACGGTTATGCCCGCGAGCAGGTCACTGCCCGTGCCACCTCGTTCACCCTTGCGCCAAAGGGCTACAGCCATGCCGAAGCGTCCACGCTGACCACCGCTGGCCTGACCGCGTGGCGTGCGCTGATGGTCGATGACGCGTTGAAAGCCGGCGATACCGTTCTGGTACAGGGCACTGGCGGTGTATCGATTTTCGCGTTGCAGTTCGCCAAGATGGTCGGTGCGACCGTTATCGCCACGTCGTCGAGTGATGAAAAGCTGGAGCGTCTGCAAGCCATGGGCGCCGACCACCTGATCAACTACCGCAAGGACAGCAACTGGGGCGAGACTGCCCGCAAGCTGACCGGCGGCCGCGGTGTGGATCACATCATCGATGTGGGCGGTCCATCGACCCTGCAGCATTCCATGAATGCGGCCCGGGTCGCTGGCCACATCTCGGTCATCGGCATTCTGAGCGGTGTTGCCGGTCAACTGGAATTCGTCCCGGCGCTGGTCAAACAACTGCGCATGCAGGGCGTGCTGGTCGGCAGTCGCACCCAGCAACAGGACATGATCCGCGCCATTGATGCCAACGGCATGCGTCCGGTCATGGACCGGTCCTTCCCGATGACCGACATCGTCGAAGCGTTCCGTTATCAGGAAACCAATCAGCATTTCGGCAAGATCTGCCTGGATATCTGATCCGCAACACTGTGCTGTTAACTGAGCACAGATGAACAGCGCTGGCCTGCCGACCCTTGTGTCGGCAGGCCAGTCGTGATGTTTTGCATTACTTTCCCCGGCGATCCCCGTTCATTTCCCTGCATCAAGTTCGCAGGTCTGTGGTCACATCCTCTGTGGCATGAAAGACGTTCGTGCTGTGCAGCCTCCGCGCTGCCTGGTGCCACGTTCAATTCGATTATCAGATCAGGGACGCATTGAAATTATGAAACCTCATCTTTTGCTAGGTCTGCTTGGCGTTTTCTCTTTCGGTGTTCAGGCTGCATCGCTGGACGTTCCGGTCAATCTGGTCAGCGCTGATGGCGCGCCCAAACCTATCGGCAGCGTTACGGTGAGCGAAACGCAATACGGCTTGCTGTTCACTCCGAATCTGAAAGAGCTGCCTGCAGGCATCCACGGTTTTCATGTGCATGAAAACGGCAGTTGCGAAGCAGGTACCAAGGACGGCAAGAAGGTCGCTGCCCTCGCAGCTGGCGGTCACTTCGACCCGGCCAAGACCGGCGAGCATCTGGGGCCTTACGCCGATGGCCATCTAGGCGATCTGCCTGCGCTGTACGTGGCTGCTGACGGCACTGCCACTTATCCGGTGCTTGCCCCACGCCTGAAGAAACTCTCGGAAGTCAAAGGCCACGCGCTGATGGTTCACGCCGGCGGCGACAACCATTCCGACCAACCGGCACCTCTGGGCGGTGGCGGTGATCGTGCTGCCTGCGGCGTGATCTGATGGTGCACGCCTGCATCCGTTTCGGGTGCAGGCAAGCCAATGGTTGCAGCTTTCTCGCGTGAGTGAGACGGGCGCTACACCTTTCTCTCCACGACGCTGCGCAGAGCAATCACGCGTGCTTGAGCGCATCCCCATGATGCATCGCCGAATGACCGGTCTTGTCGCTTTTCACTTCGTACTGCGGATCGTCCTTTGAAGCGGGCCGATGTTTGCCCATGAACTCCACGTCCTGCACATGTACTTTGGTGACTTTGCCATGCACCTGGCCTGCCTCGGAGTTCCAGTGTACGGCGTCACCAACTTTGAATGCGGTGGTCATTCAGATGTCCTCGAGTGGGGAGCGACTGATCTGCGGCGTTCGCTCGTTACTGTTCGGAGTGTTCGGCGGGGGAAGAATTCACTGTATTTGATCGGGTGGTTGGCCTTTATCTTGCTCATGTATCCGCAGTTCGTTAAGAAGGAAGTGCTGACATGATGAAGTGGCTTACAGGCGCACAGATTACCAATGATCAACCCCGGGCTGTTGCTGACGGCGTCTTGCAACACGGTCGCGCATTGTCCGAGGCGAAAGGGGGAGTGGCTGATCCTATTGCCTGCATGATCATGGAGAACGATCTATTGATTGGCGGCGCCACAGGCCGAACCGAGTTTCAGCGGCTGTTTGTGAGTTATCTCTGGATCGATGCCGGGTCGCGCGGAAAAGGGCTCGGGGCGCAGACGCTGCACAGACTTGAAGCCTTGGCCATCAAGCGAGGCTGTACTGACGCGCTGATCGAAACACTGGATGACGATGTCGCCAGCTGGTACGCGCGTTGCGGTTACGTGCCGGTTGCATGTCTTCCCGGCTACTGTGGCCCCTGGAGCCGGCATACGCTATTGAAGTCGTTCGCTGGACAGGACGACATGTGAAAAAGTCAGGTGTGCACTGTCATCTCGTTTTAAAAGGGGATTCTCGCATCATTACTCTTGGTGTAAGTTGAAAAGTTTCCTGATCAAACGATCAGAAAATTCGTACTTTGCCTGCCAAGGAATGCCTTCAATAATGAACGTGTCACTCAAAAAGCTGGCCGTCTCCACCCTGATACTGGCCAGTCTCTCGTCATTCACCAGTCTGGCAAACGCCACTGTCACTGCACAACAGAGCGCCGTTATCCTCAAGACATTCAGTGATACATCGGTAAAGGATTTCAGGCAGTTTCTGAACAATCTTGCCAGTGCTGATATGGTTAAAACTGCCGATTTTGGCCCGGCCATCAGTGCCTTTCTCGACAACAAACAACTTTTCGCAGCGCAACAAAACGACATTCATCGCTTGCTCGGTTTGTATACCCGCATGAAGTACGGCAGCGCGGCCACTGAAACGCTGCGCGAGCTGGTAGCGATTCCCACGGTTCGTGTCGACGGCGTTGCCCAGCATGAAAACCCGGCATTCATAAAGATCGCTGACAAGATCAAGCGCCTGGCCGAGGGCTTCAATCTGAAGTTCCGTAACGTCGATAACCGTGTGTATGAAGTGTCGCTCGACGGGGCCAGTGATGAAGTGGTGGGCATTCATGTGCATGCCGATGTTGTACCAGTCACGCCGGACAACTGGGTCTTGCCTGACGGCACTCGTCTGGACCCGTTCAAGGTGACGTTGATCGGTGATCGCATGTACGGACGCGGCACCGAGGATGACAAGAACGGTATTGTGGTGGCGCTCTATGCCATGAAAGTCATCAAGGAAGAAAAACTGCCGCTGGCCAGAAACTTCAAGTTGCTGATCGATACCACGGAAGAAACGGCCGGTGACGCCATCCCTTACTATTTCGAGCGTAACCCGACGCCCGCCTACAACCTGGCGCTGGATGGCGGTTACCCGGTCGTGATTGCCGAAAAAGGTTACGGCACGATCATGGCCAGCTTTGCCCGACGCAAGGCTGAAGGCGAGGGTGCCGAGATCGTTTCAATGACCGGGGGTATGGCCACCAATCAGATTCCATCGAAGTCGGTCGCCACTCTGCTGACTGACAAACCTGCCGAGCTGGCTGCAAGTTTGCAACAGGTCGGTGCCGAGTACGTGAAAAGCAATGGCGGTGACTTCGAGGTCGATGCCAGGGGCGACGGCAAGGACGTCAAGCTGACCGTGACCGGCGTGTCCGCGCACTCATCGGCACCCCAGTCCGGCGTCAACCCGGTCGCGAGGATGCTGGACTTCATTAACAGTCTGCAGGGCAAGGTTGCGCTTAAACACAACCAGATCACCGATGCTGCTAGCTATGCCGCCGACAACTGGGGACTCGATTACCTGGGCAGCAAATTGGGCGTCGGCTTCTCCGACGACTTCATGGGGCCTCTGACCGCATCCCTGACGTACGTCGCAATGGATGAAAAGGCATTCAAACTTGCGGTCAATCTGCGTTTGCCGAAAGGCAAGTCGCCGCAGGTGCTCAAGTCCGAAATCGCCGAAAAGCTCGCGGCCTGGAGTACCAAGACCGCTATCAAGCCAGCGTTCGACTATTCCATTGCCGAGCCGATGTACCGCAATCCCGAGGGTGAGTGGGTCAAGGCGCTGCTCGCTGTGGCCAGTGAAAATCTTGGTATGGCACACACCTTTGGCACGTCGGCTGGCGCTACGTCGGTCCATTCATTGCCCAACGGTGTGCAGTTCGGCCTGGCGAGACCCGAAGTCAAATACACTGGTCATACGGACAACGAGTTCAAGACCACCGGGCAGTTCTTGCTGGATCTGCAGATCGTCACCGAGATGATGGGGCGTATCGGACAGCTGCCGAAGCTCTGACACGACGCTCGGGCCTGTTGCAAGGACAGGCCCGGGTTCGATGCGCAGGCAAACGAGGCGGACAATGGGTAAATCCGAGCCTTGGCCTAAGCGCATTCCACCCGGTTGCGGCCCAGACGCTTGGCCTGATAAAGCGCCTTGTCTGCACGCTGAATGAGGCTGGCAGCCGATTCTCCGGCGCTGAGCTCTGCAACGCCCAGTGAAATGGTCACCGACCCTGTTTCCGGGATCACCAGGCTTTCAACGCTCTTGCGAATGCGCTCCGCGAGTTCGGCCGCCTGTTTCAACGAGCTGTCGCGCACCAGGATCAGAAACTCTTCTCCTCCCCATCGAGCGGCGACGTCCAGCAGGCGGATACGCTGTTTGAGGATGGCCGCAACGCTGGTGATTACGCTGTCGCCGGCAGGATGGCCATACCGGTCGTTGACCGCCTTGAAATGATCGATATCGCAGATGATCAGGCTGAACGGCTTGCCCGACATGCTCACCGCAGGTATCTGTCGCTCAAGCGTATGCTCGGCTGAGCGACGGTTATCCAGCCCGGTCAGCGGATCGCTGTGAGCAATCTCCAGCAACTTTTGTTCACGGCCCAGGCGCGTGGTTACATCCTGGCTGATGCTGACATAGTGGGTGATTGCGCCCTCCAGGTTACACAGCGGCGAAATGCTGTGTTCCGCATAGAACAGCGAGCCATCCTTGCGCTTGTTGATGAAGGTCGTGCGAAGCGGGGCGCCACTCTTCAACGCTTCCTTGAATTGCGCATAGAACGCCTCATCGTGTTTTCCAGAGCTCAGCATCCGCGGGTTTTCGCCGAGGATTTCGCTGCTGCTGTAGCCAGTGATCTGCTGAAAGGCCTCATTGGCAAACACGATGGTGGAATTGCAGTCGGTGATGATAATCGGATCAAGCGCAGCGTTCAGTGCCTGCGCCAGCAGGTGTTGCTCCCGCTCGGCGCGGATGCGCGGGCTGATGTTCTGCTGCACGGAGACAAAGTTGCACACCGTGCCTGCATCGTCGCGCACGGGAGAAATTTTCCATTCGACGATGTAAGGACTTCCGTCCGCGCGGTAATTGACTGTCGACCCTTCGAAAAAAAGACTTTCGCTCAGGCATTCGCGCATCCGCTCGATCACTTGAGGATCGGTGTCCGGGCCTTGCAGGATCCGTGGCGAGGCACCGATCAATGCCTCGGCCGTGTAGCCGGTCATGGAGCAGAAGGCCGGATTGACGTACACGATGAAGGGACCGCCATTTGCCAGATTGGCGTCGGTGATCAATACGGCATTGAATGACTGTTCAACAACTGCTTCAAGCAAGGCAAGACGCTGGCTGGATGAGGTCATCTGATTTCCTGTCGAGTGATCCGTTAATTGATCGCGGCTCTGATCAGATAATGTGTGACGCAATGCCGGTTGGACAATGGATGCCGTGAGTTGGACCGCAGGCACTGAGCACTGGTTGCACTGGCACTATACCCACATGAATAAACGGGTGCATGACGCCCATCACGACGGTATTCAGTACGCTGCGCAGAGCTTCCTGGATCAGTTACCAGATCATTGGCAAGATTTTACAGGTAGGGACACATTACAAGACAGCATGCTCACGCTCAGGCTGCGCAATGGCCGGGAGTCATTCCGGCCCATCACCGTCGGCGTAAATCAGGCAGTGCATTCGGCAGCAGACTTGATGATATGCAGCAGTGCCTCTGAGCGCATCGGCCTGTTCAGCAGATAGCCCTGAAAGTAAGGGCAGCCCATTTTGCGCAGCAGGTTGTATTGCTCCGCTGTCTCCACGCCTTCCGCGGTGATATCCAGATTCAGCGCTCGGCCCAGCGACAGGATGCTGCTGACAATGGCTTCGCTGCGCTCATACGTCATCATTCGGGACACGAAGGACCGATCGATCTTCACCGCATCGATCGGGTAGCGGTCGATGTAGCCGAGCGAGCTGTAACCCGTGCCGAAGTCATCCAGCGCCACTCGCACGCCAAGCTGCCTGATCTGTCGGAGAATCTCCGCGATCGCGTCAGGCTGATAGAGAAACACCGATTCGGTGACCTCAATCTGAAGCTGGCCCGCAGGCAGGCCGGTGGCGGCGATGATCCGTGTCACCTGATCGACGAATCCAGGGTGGCTCAACTCTTTCCCGGACACATTGACGTTGAGCCTCAGGTCCAGGTGAGAAAACTCCTTGCGCCAGGCCTGCACTTCGCTACACGCCTGATGCATGACCCAGGCCCCCAGCTCATGAATGATCCCGAGGTCTTCGGCAATCGGGATGAACGCATCGGGGGAAATGATGCCCATGGTGGCATGGTTCCATCTGACCAGCGCCTCGACCCCGACCAGGTGTTCACAGTTACCGCTGTAGATCGGCTGATAAAAGACCAGGAAGTCCTTGTCTTCCAGTGCCTGGCGTAGCGCGTTCTGAATCACCAGCGTATCGATCGCCGCCTCGCGCATCGAGGTGTTGAAGATGCTCCAGCGCCCTCTGCCCTGTTTTTTCGCGGAGTACATGGCCACATCGGCATCACGCAGCAACTCTTCGGGCTTGGTATGGCTTTCACCTGCGGTGACAATGCCGATGCTGCACGAGATGAAAATGTCCTGGCCTTCGATCTGTATTGCCGTGTGCAATTGACTGACGATACGTTCAGCCATTTTTACGGCAGTCTCAGGCTGATCCTTGCCCATCAGCAGGATCGCAAATTCGTCGCCGCCGATTCGTGCCAACACGTCATTCGAGCGGACGCAGGTCTGCAATCGGTTCGCGACCGCCTTGAGCAACTTGTCCCCGGCCAGGTGCCCCATGCTGTCGTTGACCACCTTGAAGCCGTCCAGGTCCAGAAACAGTACCGTTGCCCGTTCGTAACGAGAATCACGGGTTGCAAATGTCGTGGTCAACTCGTTCATCAGGTAAGCGCGGTTGAACAGCGAGGTCAGCTCATCGTGAAAAGCGATATAGGTCAGCTCTTCGGAAATGCGTTCGCGTTCCTCCAGCCGGCTCTGTAGCGCAAGCTTTTCCTCCCACTCCAGCCGAGCTCGCTGAGCCAGTTGCTGAGACTCCTTGCGCTCGGTGATATCGCGCTGCACGGACACCCAGTGGGTGAACCAGCCTTTTTCGTTGGCCACCGGCACAATGCTCAGCTCGACCCAGAACTGGCTGCCATCCTTGCGGGTGTTGAGCAGTTCGACCTCGACCGGTCGCCAGTGACTGAGCGCCTCGCGAATAACGTCCAGGGTTGCCCGACTGGTGTCCTCACACTGCAGGATCCGGGGCGTGCGGCCTATGACTTCCTCTTCAGTGAAGCCGGTGATCGCCAGGAACGCAGGGTTGCAATAGACGATACGCGGGCCGGGCAGATCGATGGGTTCCGCTTCGGTGATAAGAATCGCGTCATTGGCGTTGATGACAACCGATTCAAGCAAGCGCAGGCGTTCGAACGAAGTCACCAGCGGATTGTTGGCCTCGGGATCACGCCCCGGTTGCAGGTAAGTGCGAATATGAACCGCCTGGGCCTGCAGCGCGTAGCGTTGCGCTGCGCTCAGCACCGTTGCGTCATCGCTGTTGCTCAACAGCATTGCGCCGAGCAACTCATGCCTGAAGCCACGGATAGCGACGTAGATCAGCGTCGCCCCCGTGTTGGTTTCCATCGCATTCGCCGGGCTGTCCTGACCGACCAGCACCACGTCGCCATACGACGAGATCATCCTCAACCATGCCTCACCCGCTTGGGGCAGGCTTGGACCAAAGGTAACCAACTGCTCCCAGCCTGTAGCGCTGGATACCATCAGTAAACCGGCGGTGCACGAGGCGGAGTGAGCAGCGGCCTGCAATACCTTGGCAACATCTTCAATATTCGTCGGTATGACGTGGTCGTGCTCATAGCCCTGTGGGTTCATCGATCACTATTCCTGAGTGGCGCGCATGTGTGGCCCGGATCATGTTTGGCAGCGCATAAGCGGTGGATCCGTCCTGTGGACCTCTTCCAGCTGCGCGGAGACATGGCCTGGTTGATTGAGCAGTTTTCAGCTGCGACTACGTACAGACTTGAAGTTGCTCACGACGTTTGGTCGAGGCGACGACTGACCCATTGCCTAACAAGCCAGGCTGTCATTCACCGGCGAATCTGCAGTAGGGGTTCATGTGTTAATACAGCGAATACGAGGTGATGGTTAAGTGCCATCACGTATTAATGGCTAGGACAGGGCTGGTTTGAAAAGGTTGCATGGGACGGTAGATGCCTGGATAGACTGATCGATACGCCTTGTTTCAGTGTGTTCTGGTTTACGGTTTTTATACGTACGTGCAAGTCCACCCATGCGAGGGTCTGTCAGATTCACGGTCCTCACGACTGGTAACACAGACGCGCATCGGCAGGTGTCGAGGAAACCTTTTTAGGGCTATGATCTGGTCGTTGAGGTTCATATTGAATATGCCGATAAGGAGGATTCATGCCCAGATCTCCAGAAAACATACTGTCTGAAGAAGCTATTCAGGAGCTGGAAGCCCAGATCCCGGCTAAAGCGTCCATCGCAACCAGAATGGCTTATGAGAAGGCAAAATCGTCCGGGCAGACAGTGTTGTTGTCCAAAGGAGGATTTATCGTCGCCGAATGTGCGGACGGCACGGAGAAAGTCGTGTGTGCCTCGAAGCCGAGACGCAAGGTAACGACCGGCTCTTTCAGGATCGGCCCAGGGTCCACTACCAGTGCCCGTACCTAGGCTACGTGTCTTTGCCGGCCCCAACGGTTCAGGCAAAAGCACCATCAAACGCATACTTCATCCTGACCTGATTTACATCTACGTCAATGCTGACGACCTTGAGCGTGAGGTGGGTGACAACGGGTTTCTGGATCTTTCTTCCTTTTCGATTGACGCTGACCAGCAGGCTTTCCGGACGTTTTTTTCGTCCCACCCCCTCATTGAAAGAGAGCAGTTGGCTTGCCAGGCTGAGCATTTCGTCCTCACCGCCCAATCGCTATTGATTGAAGGCATTACCTTCACGTCCTACCACGCCTCGGTGGTTGCTGACTTCATCAGGCATCAATTGCTTGATCAGTCCGCCAGCTTCACGTTTGAGACGGTCATGTCAGATCGTTCCAAAGTGGAGTTCATCAAAAAAGCCAAGGCAATGGGATACCGGACCTATTTATATTTTGTCGCTACCGAAAACCCGAGTATCAATATCAACCGGATCGCGATTCGTGTTGGCGAGGGCGGGCATAATGTCACACCGGAGAAAGTGCATACTCGTTATCACAGATGCCTGGCGTTACTGCCGGAGGCCATCCAGGCGACGAGCCGAGCATACTTGTTTGATAACTCCGGAGATACTGCAGAGCTCGAAGCAGAAATCACAGACGCTTCGATTGTCGAATACAAAGTTGACGAAGTCCCGGAGTGGTGCAAAGTCTCTATTGAAGAGCTTGAACGGCTTATCGATCCGCAACCTTAGAAGTGCTTTTTATCTGAGTACGAGCGCTTGGCTACAGATCGCAAAGCGCACATACGCTCACGCCTCATACCGCCGCCGCGCATCACTGAGCATGGAGATCGTCAGTTTGCGTACTTCCAGTTTGCTGATCTCTACATGGGAACGCAGCAGCAATAATGCTTCGTCACGTTTGCGCGCCTGAAGGGCATTGAGGATCGCGGCGTGTTCGAGGTAGGTGTGTTCGATACGTGCGCTTTTGAAGAAGTCCAGACGGCGCACGATCCGGATGCGCTCGGTCACTTCCTGGTGGATACGGGCCATTTCCAGGTTGCCTGAAGCGGCTACCAGTTGGGTATGGAACTGTTCATCGAGGTCGGCGACTACTTGCATGTCTATCTGCCAGCTATCGCGATCTATCAACCAGTGTTGGCGCAGAACAGTGAGTTCCGGATGCACTTCGGCCGATGCACAGATGCGCTCGACCGCTGCGCACTCCAGGACGATGCGCAGATCGTATAGCTGGTCGATCTGGTTGAAGTCCAGAGGCTTGACTGACCAGCCACGCCGGAACTCGACATCCAGATAGCCTTCGCGCTGCAGGCGGTAGAGCGCGTCACGCACTGGTGTTCGCGAGACCTGATAACGGTCGGCCAGTTGGGTTTCGGTGAAGCGATCGTAGGGCAGCAGGTAGAAGTCGAAAATCTCCTGCTTGAGCCGCCGATAGACGTCTTCAGCCAGCGCGTTGGTGGTGTTCGGGGAATTCAAGGGCGTGGCTCCAGGCTGCTCAGGTCAATGCTGACATGTGCGGCAACGACTTTCCAGCCGCCCTCCAGTCGCGCCCAGGTTTGCATCTGCCGGCCAAGGCGCTGGGTGACGCCATCATGAAACTCGGTACTGACCGTGGCGAAGTCTTCACCGAAGGTGCTCACCACAGTGCGCAGCAGCGTGCGGCCCGGTCCGACCGGCTGACACTGGCGTCGATAGCGCGCAATCGTGTCGGCGCCCTGCAGGTTCTCCGCGACGCCGTAGCGGACGGTCTGTTCTGAATCCCAGAAATACGCATCCAGCGTGCTCAGCTCATTGGCCAGCAGGGCGCGTTCGTAGTCGTGAAAGGCGTGGGTCACTTCAGCGACCACGTGGGGGAGGTTGATGTCCATCAATGTGTGCTCCTTGTCTGCAGCGCCTGCTCCAGGTCCGTCAGTGAGGCAACCCGGCCGACAATCCCGCCTTGTGCGGTGATCATCTCCAGCGTGGCCTGTTTGAACGCGGGAAAGTAGCTTTCGGTCGCGTCCTCGATCAGCAGGCAGCGATAACCCCGGTCGTTGGCTTCGCGCATGCTGGTCTGCACGCAGACTTCGGTGGTGACGCCGGCGAAGATCAAATGCGTGATCCCCGCGTCGGTCAGCCGCTGCTGCAGGTCGGTGGCGAAGAACATGCCTTTGCCAGGTTTGTCGATGACCCACTCGCCGGCGCGCGGTGCCAGGGTGTCGATAATCTGATTGCCGGGTTCGCCGCGAATCAGGATGCGCCCCATCGGACCGGGATCGCCGATGCGCAGGCCCGGCGAGCCATGGTCACGTTTGGCTTGCGGGCAATCGGCAAGGTCCGGGCGGTGTGATTCGCGGGTATGGATCACCGTCATGCCTTCATCGCGCGCCAGCGCCAGCAGGCGTTGCACGGACGGTACGATGGCTTGCAACGGTGCGACATCGTTGCCCAGTGCGGCACCAAAGCCGCCGGGTTCGAGGAAATCGCGCTGCATGTCGATGATCACCACAGCGGTACGGGACGTGTCGAAGGCGAAGCGGTCAGGGCGCGCATTGACCTTGATCATGCCGGTTCCCCCGCGAGATGCTCGGCCCCGGCCATGTGTCGGCCCAGCTCGGTACGGTCGGCGTCTGCTGCACGGGTTTCAAACACCAGCTCGCCGTCGTGAATGACCACGATACGGTCTGCCAGGCTCAGCAGTTCGTCGAGGTCTTCACTGAGCAGCAGGACCGCTGTGCCGCTGTTGCGAGCGTCGATCAGGCGCTGGTGAATGAGCGCGACACTGGCGAAGTCCAGACCGAATACCGGGTTGGCGACGATCAGCACCGCGACGTCGTGGGTCAGTTCACGGGCCAGTACAGCGCGCTGCACGTTACCCCCGGACAAGGTGCCGATCGGCCGATCAGGATCGTTGGGCGACACTTGGAACTGCTCAATCAGGCTGCGTGCCTGGACACCTGATGCGCGACGATCCAGACGCCAGCCCTGGCGGCACAGCGGCGGCTGGTCGAAATTGCGCAGGGCCAGGTTGTCAGCCACGCTGAACGTGCCGATGCAGGCGTTGCGCAGGGGTTCTTCAGGCAGGCTGAACACGCGCAGGCGCTGCATCTGTTCACGCCGTGCGTGGTAAGGCTGACCGTCGACCGCTATCTGCCCGGCGCTGAAGGCGCGCTGGCCGAGCAGCGCTTCGGTGAGTTCGCGCTGACCGTTGCCGGAGATACCTGCAACCCCGACGATCTCACCCGGGTGAACGGCCAGAGACAGATTTTTCACCGCCAGCGTGCCTTTGTCGCCAGGTACATCCAGGCCTTTCACCTGCAACTGCGGCGGGCGTGCCGCCATCAGCGGGCGCTCGCTGCTCACCCCGCGTACCTGTGCCTCGCCCATCATCCACGCCGCCATCTGTTGTGTGGTGGTGTCAGCCACTGCCGCGCTGCCCACCCAGCGACCCTTGCGCAACACAGTGACGTCATCGGCGTAGGTGCTGACTTCGCGAAACTTGTGGGTGATCATCAGGACGGTCAGTTCGCCACGATGCGCCATCGCCTGCATTAGCCCCAGCACTTCGTCGGCTTCCTGCGGCGTGAGCACCGAAGTGGGTTCGTCGAGAATGACCAGCCGACGCTCCAGATACAGCTGTTTGAGGATTTCCAGTTTCTGCTTTTCGCCAGCCGCCAGGCTGCTGACCGGCCGATGGATGTCCAGTCGAAAAGGCATTTTTGCCATGAACGCTTCCAGGCGCTGGTGCTCGCTGGCCCAGTCGATACGCCACGGCAGATCGCCGCGCGACAGCACCAGGTTTTCCGCCACGCTCAGGCCCGGCGCGACGGTGAAGTGCTGATACACCATGCCGATCTGCAACTGATGAGAGTCGCGCGGGGTGCGAATCTCGTGTTCGCGGTTGTTGATCAGAATGCTGCCCGACTGCAGCGGGCTGTAGCCGATGATGCCTTTGACCAGCGTGCTCTTGCCGGCGCCGTTCTCGCCAAGCAGGGCGTGGACGGTGCCGGCGCGGACCTTGAAGGACACCTCGTCGAGTGCGCGAAACGCACCGAAATGCTTGCTGGCACCAATTGTCTCAAGGCTCGGGGCGCGCATGTTCATACTTCCAACAAGTCGCGAAGCATTGACGAATGGCCGACCGCACCGAACACGCCACCCTGCATTTTGACCATGCTCAGGGCCGCCGCATGGTTGCCAGGGTCGGTCGCCCCGCAGCAGTCTTCCAGCAGCAGGCACTCGAAGCCACGGTCATTGGCTTCGCGCATGGTGGTGTG
This sequence comes from Pseudomonas syringae pv. coryli str. NCPPB 4273, assembly GCF_000972175.1. Classification (NCBI taxonomy): domain Bacteria; kingdom Pseudomonadati; phylum Pseudomonadota; class Gammaproteobacteria; order Pseudomonadales; family Pseudomonadaceae; genus Pseudomonas; species Pseudomonas syringae pv. coryli. Next base: position 48,229 of record NZ_AWQP01000002.1, read on the forward strand.
CACGCAGACGTCGGTGGTGATGCCGGTCAGGATCAGATTGTCGATGCCGCGGGTGCGCAGGATCAGTTCCAGATCGGTGGCGCAGAAGGAGCCTTTGCCGGGCTTGTCGAGCACGATTTCGCCGGGCAGCGGTGCCAGCTCGTCGATGATTTCCCAGCCCGGCTCGCCCCGTACCAGAATCTTGCCGCACGGACCCGGGTCGCCGATTCCCGCGCCGATGCGCTGCGAGCGCCAGCGTTTGTTGGCGGGCAAGTCACTGAGGTCCGGGCGATGGCCTTCGCGGGTGTGGATGATGGTGAAGCCCAGCAGGCGCATCGCGGCGAGCAGCGCCTTGATCGGCTCGATGGGCGCTCGGGTCAGGGCCAGGTCGTAGCCCATGCTGTCTACGTAGCCGCCGACGCCGCAGAAGTCGGTCTGCATGTCGATCACGATCAAGGCCGTGTTGTGCGCATGCAATTGCCCGTTCCAGGGCCAGGGGTAGGGCGCCGATGCAATATGACGTTCGCTCATGGCGTTACTCCTTCCAACTGCTGGGGGTGGGTTTGAAGTCGCGCTCGGGGGCTGCAAAACCGCACGAGCTGCCATCGGTATGCACGACATCGTCTTCCCACGGCAGGCGGTACTGGCCTGCGCTCAGATCGTGCATGTAGGTGTAAGGACAGTCGCGTGCGCCGCCCTTGACCGCCACATAGCCGCGATGCCCGAATTGATAGATGTTGTTCTCCACGCCCCAGTGCACACGGGCTTCGCGGACCAGGTCGGGGCGTAGTTCGCAGCAGACGATTTCGTCGGCCCGGCCACCCCCTTCAGCCATGATCGTACCGTCGAAGTCGACAAACATCGCCTCGCCCATGGAGTCGAACGTGCCGTCGGAGCCGCACATACAGACGCTTGCGGTCTGCATCAGGTTGGTGAAGGCGTTGCTCTGATTGGTGATCTTCCACGAGTGGCGGATCGGTGCGGTGTAACCCGCGGTGCGCAGCATGATGTCGGCGCCCTTGTAGGCGCACTCGCGGGCCATTTCCGGGAACATGCCGTCATGGCAGATGATCAGCGCCAGCTTGCTGCCGCGCGGTCCGTCGCAGACCGGAATACCCAGGTCGCCCGGCTCCCACGGTTCGACCGGTACCCATGGGTGCAGCTTGCGGTAGTACAGGCGAATCTCTCCAAGGTCATCGACAATCAGGCCACTGTTGAACGGGTTGCCGTGCGGGTTGGCTTCCATGATCGAGAAGCAGCCCCATATCCGGTGCGTCTTGCACGCCTCACGCAGCGCGATGACTTCCGGGCCGTCGAGGCTGCACATGATCTCTGGTGCCGTGCTCATCGACAGGCCGTGCAGCGAGTATTCGGGAAATACGATCAGGTCCATGCCCGGATTACTGCGCCGCGCCTTGGCAACCATGCCGACCACTTTCTGCGTCTGCGCCCACAACGCCTCGCGCGTATGCGGATCGGGCAGCGCCAGTTGCGCCAGGCCGATCACCACACCATTGGGCGACTTGTTCAAACCACCAAGACCACTGGCCATGCAATGCCTCCTCGAAAAGATCAGTTCATCGCGTCAGGCTGAGTTCGCCAGGCGCGCCGTTCAACGTGCGACCACGGCGACAGGTGGCGTACATCACCACCAGCGTCAGCGCATAAGGTGCTGCAGCAAACAGGTAGTAGCCGGTGCTGATCCCGACCGCTTGCAGGGCCGGGCCGATGGCACCGGCAGCGCCGAACAGCAACGACGCCCACAGACACGCCAACGGGCGCCAACGGGCAAAGATCACCAGCGCCACGGCCATTAGTCCCTGACCGCTGGACAGTCCTTCGTTCCAGCTGCCGGGGTAGTAAAGCGACAGGTAGGCGCCGCCGATACCGGCCAGCCCGCCGCCGACCGCAGTGGCCACAATGCGTACCTTGAGCGGTCGATAGCCCAGCGCCTGAGCGGTTTCGGCATGGTCGCCGACCAGACGCAGCATCAGCCCCCAGCGCGTGGTGCGCAGCCCCCAGTGCAGAACGAACGCCAGTGCTGCACCGACGAAGAACAGCACATTGATGTTCAATGCCGAGCGCACGCGTTCTTCGCTGCTCCAGGCGCCCAGCGCCAGTGAAGGCAGCATGGGCGCCTGTGGCTGGATAAAGGCTTTGCCGAGAAAGAACGCCAGGCCGGTGCCGAGCAGGATCAGTGCGATGCCGAACGCGATGTCGTTGACCCGTGGCAACGAGCACGCCAACCCATGCAGCAGGCCCAGCAGAACGCCGACCCCGGCAGCCGCGCCGACGCCCAGCCACGCCGAGCCGCTGAGGCATGCGACGGCATATCCGGACATGGCGCCCGCCACCAGAATGCCCTCCAGCCCCAGGTTGATCCGGCCGCTTTTCTCGGTCAGGCATTCGCCCAGGCTGACGAACAGAAAAGGTGTGCCGACGCGGATAGCTCCGGCCAGCAGGGCGAGCAGAAAGGTAGTCAGGTCGATATCAGCCATGTTGCAGTGCTCCCTTGTCGAGCGGTGCAGGCGCCGCCGTCAGCCTTATCTTCCAGGCAGCGATACGCCCACCCAGGGCTTCCCAGAGCAGCAGATTGGTGAACAGCAGACCTTCAAGAATCAGCGTGGTGGCGTCCGGTAGACCGAGCCGTCGTTGCAGCAGTCCGCCACTGGCTTCCAGCCCGCCAAGCAGGATGGCGCAGACGATAATGGCCAGCGGATGATGGCGAGCGGCGAAGGCCACGAGGATGCCGCTGGTGCCATAGCCTGCGATCAGCGCGGCGTTGGCGCTGCCTTGCACTGCGGTGACCTCGAACATGCCGGCCAGACCCGCCGCCGCACCGCCCAGCAGGCAACTGAGCATGATCAGCCGGTCCACGGGCAAGCCGATCATCAGCGCGGTACGCACGTTGCCGCCGACCACGGCGAGGGCAAAACCCTTGACGCTGTGGCGCACCAGCACGTACGCCAGCAGACAGGCGACGACGCCCGCCACCAGGCCCCAGTGCACCTCGAAACTGTCGCTGATCGTGCCGATCATATAGGCATCGTCCAGCGGCGGCGTCGAAGGCTTGTTCAGGCTTGCCGGGTCGCGCAGGGGGCCTTCCACCAACTGCCGGAACAGGGCCAGGGCGATGTACGAAAGCAGCAGGCTGCTGATCGTTTCATTGACCCCGCGACGCTGGCGCATCCAGCCACTCAGACCAATCCACAGTGCGCCCACGGTCATTGCTGCGACGGCCATGCAGGCAAGCATCAAAGCGGCTGACAGATGGCTGAGCCACAAGGGTGTCACTGCGGCAGCCAGGCCGCCCAGTACCAGCGCGCCTTCACCGCCGATGATGATCAGCCCGGCCCGCGCGGGCAGGGCGACGCACAGCGCGGTCAGCATCAGCGGCGCGGCGCGTTGCAAGGTGTTTTCCAGCGCGAACCACGAGCCGAACGCGCCTTCGCCGACCAGCTGCAGCGCCTGCCAGGCAGGCTTGCCCTGAACCGCCAGGAACAGCCCGAACAGCACGCACGAGGAAAACACCGCCAGCACTGTAGGCAACCCTGGCAACAACGCGCTGGCCAGGCGGCGCAGACTTGTCGATGAACTCATGAACGTTCCTCAGAGCTGGCCAAGCACGCCTTCGACCAGGTAATTCATGCTCTCCAGAGCAATGTCGGTCTGGCCTTGGGCGACGCCATCGGCAATCACCACGTTGCCCTTGTTGTCCTTGAGCGGGCCTTTGAAAATCACGAACTGACCGGCCATCATCTGCGCCTTGATGGCATCGGCTTTCTGCCTGGCGTCGGCCGTGACCGCAGGCCCGTAGGCAGACGTTTTGACGAAGCCTTCCTTGAGCCCGCCGCGCAGGAAGTTGATCATCGGCGCGCCGCTCTGGGCTGCCGCGACGTGAGCACGATAAGGCGTCTCCCAGTTCCATTCGGCCCCGGTCAGGTAGCCCTTGGGCGCCAGCGCAGCCTGACTGGCGTGGTAGCCACAGGTCATCACGCCGCGTTTTTCAGCCGTCTCGACGATCACCTTGGGCCCGTCGACATGGCAGGTCAGCACGTCACAACCCTGGTCGATCAGGCCGTTGGCAGCTTCTGCTTCCTTGACCGGCAGCGACCAGTCACCGGTGAAGATCACTGTGGTGACGATGCTCGGGTCGACCGAGCGGGCACCCATGGCGAACGCGTTCAGGTTGCGCAGCACTTGCGGCACAGGTTTGGCGGCGACGAAACCGAGTTTTTTGCTCTTGCTCATGTGCCCGGCGATCACGCCGTTGAGGTATTGCGCTTCGTCGATGTAACCGAAAAAGCTCCCCGCGTTCATCGGGTCGCGACCTTTCTGCCAGAGACCGCCGCAGTGCGCGAAACGGACGTCGGGGTACTTTTTCGCGACCTTGACCACGTGCGGTTCGAAATAGCCGAACGAGGTCGGGAAAATCAACGTGGCGCCGTCCTGACGGATCATGGCTTCCATGGTCTTCTGTACGGCCACGGTTTCCGGAACGTTTTCTTCCTCGATCACTTTGACGTTGGGCAGCGTCTTGATGATGGCCGCTGCCTGGGCGTGGGCCTGGTTGTAACCAAAGTCGTCGCGAGCGCCGACGTAGATGAAACCCACTACCAGTGGCGCATCGGCTGAATAGGCGCGACCGAAAGGCAGCGCTGCGCTCAGGCCGATAATGCCCGCCAACTTGATGAAACTGCGACGATCAACATTCGACATGTGTGCTACCTCGGGTCATTGAGCGATGGAAGATGTGTGCGCGGCGCGGTAGGCGCGCCAGCCTTTGTAGTCAGTGATGTCCAGCGCGCTTTCAAGGCCGCCAGGTTCACAGATGAAACCCTTGACCCACTGGCCGTCGGCCAATTGCAGGGAACCGATGCCCAGTGGCGCTGGAATGGCCGCGACGAAAGCGCCGAACTGGCTCAGCGGCATTTCCCAGACTTCTATCTCGATGCTCGCGCCCTGTTCAGCGACGCGCACCAGTCCCGGCTTCGGCGGCGTCGTTTCTGCCAGCGCATACAGGCGGTAATCCGCGCTGGTGGTTGTGCTGCGCAGCAGACGCGCGCCGCCTTCGAGCAATTGCCAGTTGAGTGGCTGGCCAACGAGGTGGGCACCGACCACCGCAACCTGCACGGTCGGGCTGTTATAGGGCAGGGGGGCCATCGCCACGGCGTCACGCTGGTCAGCCTGGCCGAACAGCGGTTGCCAGGCGGCGGCGATCTCTGCCAGACGCTGATCGGCACCGGCCGGGCCAATCAGCGTGATGCCCGTAGGCAGTCCGTCCACGCGACGATCTGTCGGGATGGCGATGGCGCACATGTTCATCAGGTTGACGAAGTTGGTGTAATAGCCAAGCTGTGAGTTGAGCGTGACCGGATTGCCGAGCACTGCTTCGATGGTCGGCATGCACGGCGCGGTCGGCACCACCAGCACGTCGATGTCGGTCAGCAACTGCTGCGCAGCGCGGGTCAGCTCTGCCAGGCGATAGCGCGCGTTGAACGTGTCCACGGCGTCGAATGAATCCGCGCTCTGCACAATGCCGCGTACCACAGGATGTATATCGGCCGCGTTGCTGGCGAAGAATTCGCCGATCGCAGCGCGGCGTTCCGCCACCCACGGGCCTTGATACAGCAGGGCAGCCGCCTCGGCGAACACGTCGAACTCGATAGTGCTGACCTTCACCAACGGGTCGTTCTGCAGGGCTTCAAGGGTTTTGAGGTAAGCCGCCTTTGCCTGCTCATCACCGAAGAACTCGCAGTGCCGCGCCACGGCGACACGCCGAACCCTGCGCTGCACCGGCAATGCCTGCACGGCCACACTGGACGCATCCAGCGGGTCGTAAGCTGCAATGACCTGCGCCACCTGCCAGGCTTGCATGACATCCTTGGCAAAGATGGATGGGCAGTCCAGCGTGCGGCAGGCAGGCACGACTCCGCGGCTGCTGAACAGGCCAAGGCTGGGCTTGAGCCCGACGATGCCGTTGAAGCCGGCCGGCACGCGGCCTGAACCTGCGGTGTCCGTGCCCAGTGCAAAACTGACGTAGCCACGCGCTACCGCCACTGCCGAGCCGGAACTCGAGCCGCCGCTGACGTAGGCCGGATCATGCGCATTGCGCACCGCGCCGTAGGGCGAACGGACGCCCACCAGGCCAGTGGCGAATTGATCGAGATTGGTCTTGCCCATCAGGATTGCGCCGCTGTCGAGCAGCAGTTGCACAACGTGAGCATTGTTCTCGGGCACGTAGGCGAACGCCGGGCAAGCAGCCGTGGTCGGCATGTGCGCCACGTCGAAATTGTCCTTGACCGCAAAGGGCACGCCGAACAGCGGCAATCGGTCATACAGCGCATCGCCCAGTTGTTCGGCGATACTCTCCAGCGCCTTTGCCCGCTCGACAAGCTGTGCCAGCGGGACGCGATGAATCCAGACCTCTGCCCGGTCATCCGCATCAATGTGTGCGGTCAGGGTCTGCACCAGTGTCGTCAGGGTGGTGTCGCCCGAGCTGAGCGCCGACTGAAGTTCAGGGATATCGAGTGCAGTCATGGTGGTGTTCATTCATGTATACAAGATGAACTGACGCGTTTGCACGTTACGGGCCAAGCTTGGTCAGAGGGCGATTTACAGGGAGGTTACCGGCAATTGGCAGGGTGTTATTCAGCAGTCATGCGTCATGTTTGCGCTTGAATATCTCTGCGTGCACAAAGATAGGTCGTGTCAGCCGCAGGGCGAATGTATCGCCGCACGGCTGACATCAATGCAGGTTTCTCAGCTCTCGCAGAACCTGAGCCGGTTACCGAACGGGTCGCAGACTTCCAGTGTCTTTCCCCAGCCTTGCTGGACGATGTCCGGGCGGGCATAGCCGTACTGCTTGCCGATCAGCTCATCGCGCAATTGCTCGATGTTCTGCGTCGGGATGAACACCGCCGCACCTGGACAGGCATCACCGTGATGCTCGGAGAGGTGCAGGTTCAACCCGTTACGGCTGATGCCCAGATACAACGGCAGATCCGCTTCGAAGCGGTGCTCGAATTCGATGCTGAAACCGAGAAAGTCGATGTAGAACTCACGCGCCTTGCGTTCATCGAACATCCGCAGGATCGGGATGGCGCTGGTGAAGGTCACGGTGGCTGGCTCCTGTGCAGACATTGCTATTCCTTTATTTGAGATGATGGGCGTGCAGTCATTGATGCCGATGCACGCATTTATGCTATGCGGGCTGCTTTACCGGGAACGAGACGAACGGTTTTATTTCCTTGAGCACGAACATGCTCTGCATTTCCTTGATGCCGGGTAATCGTCTGACCACGGTCATGGCGAAGTCAGCAAAGGAATCCAGATCGGGCGCCACGACCTGAAGCAGAAAGTCCGCATCGCCGCCGATGCTGTAGCACGCCACGACATCTTCCAGCTGCATGACTTCCTTCTCGAATTTTCTGGCCTCGGCCTCACTATGACTGTCGATGCTGATACGAATGAACACCATGACGCCAAGCCCTATCTTGCGGCGGTCCAGAACGGCTCGGTAACCCTGGATATAGCGATGTTCTTCCAGTTGCCTGACCCGTCGCCAGCAGGGCGAGGCAGACATGCCGATCTGGTCGGCCAGGGTCTGATTGGTGATACGGCCGTCCTGCTGCAGAGCCGTGAGGATCCTTACATCAGTAGGATTCAACGTCTGGTAGGTCATAAATTCCGCAACTCCTTGTGGATGGGGGAAATTCTACCTAATTCGGTGATGCAGGCAATCAGAATAGATGATTTTTTCCCGTTTAAAGCGTGTAGTATTTTTTCCAGACACGGTTTGGCAAACGTCTCACCACTACACTGTTTGCCGTTAGCCGGATCGTTGGAAAGTAAATAGGGACAGCCCCGCGTTTAAATAATCCAGTCAACGTGGTCGGCGATAAACAAGGACGATGCATGATTCTCCACTTGGTTTTCTTCAAGTTTCATGAGCCTTTTCAATGGTGTGACAGTGAAGTCCTGGAGGCAGAAGCCGCCACCCGTGGACACCCGCACCGTATTAGCGAGATTGCAGGCTGGGCCTGTGGAAGAAATATAAGCGTGCGTAAAAGAGCAATGGACTTTGTGGTTATGGGCTTATTTGAAAGTCAGGAAGAACTGTCAAGTTTCCTTATTCATCCTGATCACCAGGACGGCGTGCTCAAGTGGCAGAAGATCGCCAGTTGGCAGGTCGTGGATATCGATATCAACAGTGACACAACACAGTGGTCAGGGCTGCTTGATGGCTGGACTGACGTGGTCAGCGCACCGCTCGATGCGGTGAGCGTTTCTCGATAGTTTGAGGGGGATCCATGAATTTTGATGCGGCACTTCACAAGTGTGTAATCGTTGTTGATAAGGCGCTGGGGCTGGGGCATGCCGCGAACGCAGTCAGCGTCATCGGCGTCAGTATGGGGCGCTCCGTAGAGGGATTGGTCGGTCCGGACATGCAGAGCAGCGACAGTGTCAACTACCCTGGCGTCATCTACGCGCCTTTGCCGATTCTGTTGTCCAGCAATGAAAGCCTGCACGAGCTTCAGGAAAAAGCCCTGGCCGATGATGAGATTTTCAGCATTCCGTTCAGTGCACTGGCGCAATCCTGCAAAACATATCAGGAGTACGAGTCGCGTATCTCGGAGGCTGACAGTTCGTCCATCGAGTTGGTCGCGATCGGGCTGATAGGGCCGAAGAAAAAGATCAGTAAGTTGTCAGGAAACTTTCCACTGTTCAAGTAATTATCTCAATGACAAGGAGGTTGTCGTGTACGCTTTATTCAAACCGGATCTTTTAGAGTTGGCGCGTGTCACGTACCAGCAGCATGCATTGTTTGAAAGTGATGGTATCTCTGTCGAGGAACTGAACGCTATTCAACTCGACCGTCTCAGGCAGACACTTCGTTATGTCAACGCCCATTCTCCGTTTTATCGCGACCTGTTGTCCGCGTCGGACGCTGCATTAAGCACGCTGGACTGGCATGCTTTCCGCCAGTTGCCATTTACTACGAAAGATGACTTGCGCACGGCAGGTCACTTCATGCTCTCTGCTCCGCTGTCTGATGCGTGGATCTATTACGAAACCACCGGCACAACGGGTGCGGCCACGCCCTGCCCGCGTAACGAGCGGGATTCGATATTCAACAACACCCCATTGATACTTCGTTACGAGGCGCTTTTTCAGGCTCACGGCGAGCGCCATATAGTCGGTGTCATGGGGCCTACGGAGCTGCACTCTACCGGGGATACATTCGAGGACGTCTGCCGCAGTCTGGGACATACGGTAGTGAAGATGTGGCCGCGCTCACCGGTCGTCGGTATGGAGCGCGTCGTTACGCTGATCAGGGAGCTGAAAATCTCTGCACTGGTGTGTACTCCCGCCGTTGCAATCAGCCTGGCAAGGCACCTGATAAACAAGGGGCAGAATCCCTCAGCGCTGGGTGTGAAGCTGATATTCACCTTGGGTGAACTCACCACCCCTGGCCTGTTGCGCAACATTGGCGATGTATGGGGCAGTGCGGTTTACAACTGCATGTACGCATCGCAGGAGTCTTCAATTCTTGCCGCCTGTGACAAGCAGGGGCACTTGTGCACCGTGCCCTTGAATGTCGTCTATGAAGTGGTCAATCCGATCACCGGCGAAGTCATGGAGCCGAAAGACGGCCAGATGACCGGCGAGCTGGTTATCACGCACCTCTATCAGGGCCAGAAGCCTCTGATTCGGTATCGCACGGGAGACACGGTCAGAGCCCGGGTTCTGAGTCAGGGCAAGTGGCAGATCATCCCCATCGGACGGCTCAGAGACACGCTGGTCATAAACGGACGCAATCATTGCGCCTACGACGTTGAAGCAGCGCTGTTCGAGCATCTGACAGGTTGTCTGGACTATCACATTCAGGTCGAAACCGTGTCGGGTATCGATAAATTAAGCGTCATTATCGAGTTGCAGCCCAATAGCGAAGCCCGAAACGACCTGAACACCGTCGCCAGCTATATGGAGACCGCACTCGGTGTTCCTGTGAGTATTACTGTCGGCCCGACCGATGCGGTGACCGGCACAGCAGCGATGGTCAGCTGGAAGGCTGCGCGACTCCACGACAAACGCACGGGCGGCGATAATCTGGAGCGTGATACCGCCTTGAAGATCGCTGCGCGGAGGGCCTGACCATGGCCGACGTACCGCTCAACACCACAAGTACTCCGCGCAAACCGCACCCATGGGTGTACCTGGATGATCGTTTTGTAGCCGCTGCAGACGCTCTGGTTCCGATAACGACCCAGGCATTCAATTACGGCACCGCGGTGTTCGAGGGTATACGCGCCTATGTTGCTGACAACGGCGAGTTGAACGTCTTCAGGCTGGACGATCATCTTAAACGTATGGAGAACTCAGCCAGGTTGCTGCAGTTGGACAGCCTGCCGGGCCGCGCCGAACTAAAGGAAATCATTCTCGATTTACTGCGTCGCAATGACGCGCTGACCGACAGCTATATCAGGCCCATGGCCTACAAGAAGGCGCTGATGCCCGGCGTCGGTTTTGGAGTAAAACTGACTGGCGTCAGCTCCGGGCTGGTTATCAACACGCTGGCGATGGGAGCCTACATGCCCGCTGCCGGCATCCGCTGCGCCGTTTCGAGCTGGCGACGCATCCCCGATGTATCTCTTCCCTCGCGGGCGAAAATCACCGGTAGCTATGCCAACTCGGCGTTGGCTATGGAGTCGGCGCAACGTAACGGTTTTGACGATGCATTGATGTTGAATATTCACGGCAATCTGGCCGAATCAACCACCTCCAATGTATTCGTGGTCAAGGATGGATGCCTCATCACACCGCCTCTTAGTGCACACATTCTTGAGGGCATTACCCGGGATTCGATCATGACCCTGGCCAGAGAAATACTAGGCTTGAACGTGGTGGAGCGAGACATCTCGTTTTCCGAATTGTATTCGGTCGACGAGTGCTTCCTTGCCGGCACAGGTGTCGAGATCGTCCCCGTGACACAGATTGATCATTACGTATTGCAGAACCACAAAGTGGGCGAGCTGACCGCCGCGCTGAGAAGCCTCTACCTGCAAACGGTGAAAGGTTCGCATAGCCGATATGCCCACTGGCTGAGCCCCCTTTGAAATCGATCATCCGGAGATTTATGACAATGGACAGTAAATTCCTGAATTTGAGTGTGGGCGACTGGCGCGAGGTGATGATCCATACACTGGGGCCGAGTGGAACCAGTAGTGAAGCGGCGGCTGGTTTCTTTACCGAATGGCTTGGCCAGCGTTTTCCTGAATCACAGGTGCAGATCAACCTCAGTGACTCTTATGAGCATGCCTGCGCAGCGATGGACGAGCGCATCCCCGGCGTATTGATCGTGGCCAACGCCTATCCGCAGATTCATAACTTTTATATGAACCCGCGGTTAAGCCTTGTGGCGACGTTCGTCTTTGACACCCCGGAGTACGGTCTGGTGAGCAAGGGGCCATTGACTACCAGAAAACTGACGATAGCTACCCATCCCGCTCCGCTCATGTTGATTCAGGAGTTGCTGCCCGACGGTCTTGAAGTCGACTCGGTGATTTTTTCGCTTTCTACCAGTGCCGCTGCAGCTGCGGTAGCCAGGGGCGAAGTCGACGTCGCGCTGACCACCGAGGTGGCAGCCCATATCCATGGGCTGCAGTTCATATCGAAGACGCGCCCCATCCGCATGCTCTGGTCCGTCTTCGCGCCGATCCAGTGGAGCACCCAGCCCGTTGAAGTCAGCGCACGCTGGCGCTGATTCCCCAAACATAAGGGCACCTGGTCGAGCCGGGCAGCCCCGAATCACTTTTGATCGAGGTCATCATGACTGTCTTGAAGCTCCACACGATCGACTCCGCCCCCCTGAAAAGTAAAGCGTTGCTCCAGAGTTCGATCGACAACTTTGGCTGGATCCCCAATCAAAGTGCCTATATGGCCGAGTCGCCTTCATTGTTGGGCGCTTACCAGCGGGCGCATGACCTGGTTATCGAAAGCTCGTTGAGCGAGGAGGAAAAAGCGGTGGTCTGGATGACCACGGGGGTAGAAAACGGGTGCTCCTATACCATCCAGGCGCATGCCTTCATTGCCTTGTCCAAGGGCGTTGATCAGTCCGTGGTCGAGGCATTGGCTCATCAGCCTGGGCGCTTGAATACCCGTTTGCAGGCATTGCGCGAGTTTACCCTGGAAGTGATCAACTGCCGTGGCCGCTTGAGCGTGACAGCCGTGCAGTGTGTACTCGAGGCGGGCTTCAGTAAACAAAACATGCTGGACGTGGTTCTCGCTGTCGCACAGAAAAACATGTCAACGATCCTGAACAGCATTGCCGGTACTGAAATCGATGCGCGGTTCAAGTGGGACGCCTTTCAAGGGCTCAATACAGTGTCCGAGGCCTGAATGATGCTTCATTTGGACGGCAGTACAGTCAAGTCGCTGATCAATGTTCAGCTAAGTCTCCACCTTAGCGAGGCAGCGTTCCGGTTACATTCATCAGGACAGGTAGAGCAGCCGTTACGTACGGTTATCAAGGGCGGCGATAACGCACTGATGGGGGTCATGCCTGCCTACATCAAGAGTGGTCCTTACCAGGGATTCGGTCTGAAGTCAGTGGTCGTCAGGTTCGGAGAGGCTGCCGGCGGTCCCTCTCACATGGGCACGATCCTGATTTATGACGAAGCGCAGGTGACTCCTGTCGTCGCGGTGGACGCAGGTGCAGTGACGGAAATCCGTACAGCGGCTGCATCGGCTCATGCGACGCGGCTGCTAGCCGTCCCCGACGCCAGTCGTCTTGCCATACTGGGCACAGGCTTGCAGGCGAGAGCTCATCTGCAGGCAATGCAAGCGGTAAGGCCCATCAGGTACGTTTCGGTATGGGGGCGCAGCAACGAGGCCTGCCGCGAATTCGCAGCCTGGAGCGCGCAGCACTGCGATCTGCCCGTTTCGATTTGCACTAGCGCTGCCGAAGCCGTGCGCGACGCCGATATCATCTGTACCACCACCGCTGCACGTTCGCCCATTCTGTTTCATGCGGATCTTCCGGTGCGCTGTCACATCAACGCGATCGGCGCTTCAGCCCCTGGTTTTCAGGAGTTGCACGAGGATGTCTACCAGGACATTACGTTATTCACTGACTGCAATCGCTCGGTGCTGGCTGCATCCGACTGCGTGATCAAGGCCGTTCAAAAAGGTCTGCTTCCCCAGTCGGGTTGCGCAACAGAGATCGGCACACTTTGCAAAGATGAAACACTGCAAAAAAACCGAGGCATAACAGTTTTCAAGTCGGTAGGGCTGGCGGTGCAGGACCTGGTGTTCTCTCGGGAAATAATCCGCCAGTGGGTCGCGTCCCGTTGCAACGGTAGCAGTCTTACATGACTGACGGCGCTGCTCGCCGGGCACTTATAATTATTTCAAGGAGTGCAACATGCTTGATCTGACTCAGGTTCTTACGTATTCGGCAGCGTTGGGTATTGCCGCCGCCATTCCTGGCCCCGGTATGGCAGCGCTGGTCGCACGGAGTGTCAGCGGCGGGGCGGTGTCAGGCTTCTGCCTGCTGTCCGGGCTGATCCTCGGTGACCTGACCTATCTTTCATTTGCAGTATTTGGCCTTGCCATGATTGCCGAACACTTCAATGCGTTGTTTCAGATAGTGCGATGGGGGGCGGCGATTTATCTGTGCTATCTGGCCTGGCAGTTCTGGTTCGCAGATCATCAAGCCATAGAAATCGGAAAATCAGCGAAGAAAAAAGAGTTGCTGTCCGCGGCCGCGTCCGGGCTGACCATCACCTTGGGCAACCCCAAGACCATTGCCTTTTATCTGGCGCTTTTGCCGTTGGTCATCAATCTTGAAACGGTCTCTTTGCAGACGTGGGGGCTGGTTCTGGTGCCGCTGACGGTGCTGGTACTGCTGGCGGTCGGGGCCGTGTTCATATTTGCCGCCTTGCGCATTCGACATTTGCTGTCGAGTGAGAGTGCGCAAAGAAAACTGTTTCGCGGTGCGGCGGCAATCATGGTAGCGGCGGCAGCTTCGATGCTGGTGCGCTGATCTGCCTGGAGGGTGGATGAGGCCATTGGCGACCTCATCCGGTCGCCGTTACAGCTCCTTCTTCAAATGCTTTTCGATCTGCTCCAGCGACTTGCCCTTGGTTTCCGGCAGGCACAGGAACACGAAAATCAACGAGCCAATGTTGATGGCGGCGAAGATGAAGAACGTCGGGTTGCCGATGGTATCGACTGCAATCGGGAATGTGAACGCTACCGATGCGTTGAACAACCACTGCATCGATACCGCTGTGCCGGTCAGCAAGCCGCGCACCTGCATGGGGAACAGTTCTGACATCAGCAGCCAGTAGACCGGCGAGATGCACATCTGCATGAACAGCAGAAACACCAGAATGCAGGCGAGGGCGGTGTAGCTCTGGGTCATGTTCTGCGGCATGAACTGCAACACGCAACCGAGCGCTGCCTGCATCAGAATGACGATGACCAGGCCGGTCATCAGCAAATGCCGACGCCCGTAGCGACCGATGGCCCAGATGCCCAGCAAGGTTGCGATGACTGACACCACGCCGTTGCCGATCGTCGCAGTCAACGCAGCGTTGGTGCCCATCCCGGTGTTCTTGAGAATGATCGGCGTGTAGTACATGAACGCGTTCACCCCGGTGAACTGCGCGGTAAAGCCCAGACCTACACCGATCAGCAACAACTTGATGACCCAGCGCTGACGCAGCAATTCTCTTGCTTTGGGACGATGGCGAGCTTCTTCGTCCTGCGCTTTCATCTCGTCGATTTCGCGCTGCGCGTCCTGTGTGCTGGGGCGCAGTTGCTCCAGCACATCCTGCGCTTCGTCGAAACGGCCTTTGGAGGCCAGCCAGCGCGGCGACGCGGGTACGAAGAACGTACCGACCAGCAGCAACACGCCTGGCACCATGGCGACGGCCAGCATGTAACGCCAGATCCCCGGTGTATGCAGCAAGGCCGCCATGACCGCGCTCAGCACATAGGCGAGCAACTGGCCGCTGACGATCATCAATTCGTTACGGCTGACCAGCCGCGCACGTCGCGACGGGCCTGCGATCTCGGCGATGAACACCGGCACTGTGGCAGAGCCGCCGCCCACCGCGATACCCAGCACGAAGCGTGCTGCGATCATGAACGGAATCGACGGCGCAATGGCGGTGCCCAGTGCGCCGGCGATAAACAGCACTGACAGCAGGCGTAATGTGAGGCGGCGTCCGAAGCGGTCGGAGATATAGCCGCTGGCAAGCGAGCCGAACGCGGCGCCGACAATCAGTGACGCGGTGACCATGCCTTCGCTGTACGCATCCAGACCCAGGCCGCCCTGATCGGCGGGCAGGGTCATGAACGGCAGGGCGCCGGCGATGATGCCAGTGTCATACCCGAACGCCAGCGCGCCCATGGTCGCCACAAGCACAGAGATAAAGATGAGTCGATTCGATGCAGCGCGTTGCCGGCCTTGCTGACCCGCCGCTGCTGAGGTGCTACTTGAAGACATGAATCTGAAGTCCTTGGCTTGAAACCAGCGTTGCGCCAGTACGTGGATGTCACGCTTAGGGCGGTGTCGGCCGTGCTAGTTCCCTACAAACCCGCTCAGGATTGTTTTCCTGGCGAAAGCCTTGAGCGTGAGACTGCTGAAACGATTAACTTTTGCTTGTCATAACGCCCCTGTTTTCCCCTTTTGCTGTCAATGAAATTCAGTTTTTTTGACTGGTAAAAGATGCTTTTCATTGATTTACAAGCCGTTTTTATCTGGCACATACGCTGCTGTCATTACTCACTCTCTGCGCCGCTCATAAGCGCTACAGTAAGGCCGCAATAGTGCGCAGCCTTTTCAACGAGGCTGCGTCGGTATCTTTTGAAAAGGAGGGCGCAATATGAACCTGGCCGAGCAGTACCGTGCCTACATCGCCTGCCTCAATGACCGCCGCTGGCAGGACCTGGGCGATTTCGTCGACGACGGCGTGCACTACAACGGCGAGTGGATCAGTCTGGCCGGTTACCGGGCGATGCTGGAAAACGACGTCAGGATCATCCCCGACCTGCGCTTCAATATCGACCTGCTGGTGGTCGAAGCACCACAGGTTGCCGCCCGTCTGCTCTTTAACTGCTCGCCGCAAGGCCGTTTTCTCGGGCTGGAGGTGCGTGGCCAACGCATTACCTTCAGCGAAAACGTGTTCTACACCTTTGGCGACGGCAAGATCGTCGGCGTCTGGTCGGTCATCGATAAAGCGGCAGTGGAACGCGAGCTTCGTGGCGAAGTGGCGAGCGTTTCGAGTGACAGAGCTACCTGAACGATTCCAGTACGTTCATCGAAGTAAAATCATTTCACGGCACTCCGGGGTGGTAGTGCAGTCTTTTTTAGACACTCTCACCCGGCGGAGCCCGACATGATCACTGTCCATCACCTGAACAACTCACGTTCGCAGCGTATTCTGTGGCTGCTCGAAGAGCTCGACCTGCCCTACGAAATCAAACGTTATCAGCGCGACCCGAAAACCAACCTTGCGCCACCCGAGCTCAAGGCCGTGCATCCGCTGGGCAAATCACCTGTCATCGAAGATGGCCCGCATGTGGTCATCGAGTCCGGTGCCATTGTCGACTACCTGATTCGCCGCCATGGCGACGGTCGTCTGCAGCCGGACCCTGCCAGCGCTACCTACGATGAATACGTGCAATGGCTGCACTTCGCGGAAGGCTCGGCGATTCTGCCGCTGATGCTCAACCTGTACGTCGGACGCCTGGGCGACGCCGGTGCGCCGCTGCATCCGCGTATCCAGTCGGAACTGGCCAATTACCTGGGCTATCTGAACGAAGCCCTTGGGCTGACGCCGTATCTGCTTGGCGACGAACTGAGTGGTGCGGACATTCAGATGAGCTTTATCGGCGAGTTTGCCAAGGCTCAGGGAATGCTGCAGCCATACCCGAACGTGACCGCGTGGGTTGAAAGACTGCAGGGCAGACCTGCGTACCGCAAGGCTTTGGAGCAGGGCGGGGAATATTCTTTCGCAAAGTAACCGCTGTGCCTGATATTCGGGCTGATCGTTCCTAACGCTCCAGCGTGGGAATGCAGTTCTCGACGCGCTGCGTCGCAAAAGGACGCAGAGCGTCCGGAAAGGCATACGACGCAGAGCGTCGCACGATAGTTGAGATGATCGTTCCGCACGCTCCAGTGTGGGAATGCAGTTCCCGACGCGCTGCGTCGCAAGAGGACGCGGAGCGTCCGGAAAGGCATACGACGCAGAGCGTCGCACGATAGTTGCGATGATCGTTCCGCACGCTCCGCGTGGGAATGCAGTTCCCGACGCTCTGCGTCGCACGATGGCGCTTACGTGGCGGGTCAGCCTTCGGACGGGCTGGTCGAGTCCTGGTCTGCTTCGGCCGCCAGCTTCACGCGGTCGGCCTTGCTGATGTATTTTTCCTTGCTCTGCGGGGCCAGTTTGGCGCTGGCTTTTTTGGCATGGGCCTTGAGCAACTGCTGGATTTTCTTGCGACGATTCATGTTCTTCAACTCGCTTGCACAGGCGCGAATCATAGCAGTTTGCCTGTCGCGCCATGCATGCGACTATCCGCCGTTCTGAACCATTTGCCACAACGACGCACCGACGCCGGTAATGCTCTCGCCGGCAATCAGGCCAGCCGCTGCGGTGATGGCGAAGCGTTCGGTAAGTGACGGCCAGCGACAGTTCACCAGCCAGGTGAGCACTGCACCGAGCGCCATCATCAACGACACCGAGGCGGGCAGCACGAAGGCCAGGCCCAGTGCTGCGGCGCTGGGCAGGTACCGGGCGCGGTGCGCGGGCAGTGTGCTGTCGAGGATGCCCAGCAGCAAGCCAGCCAGCCCGCCGATGAAAATCGCCCAGCGGATGCTCGCCGACAGCGAGTCCAGACCGTGCGTCAGCGTCTGCGCCACAGCCTTCCAGGTCGCCACTGCCGGGGCTGGCCACTCTTCGGTGAGCAGCATCGATTGCGGGTCCGGGATCAGCGCCATATAGGCCAGGACCCCGACGATACTGCCGACGAAAATCCCCAGGGTCTGGGCAATCAATTGTTTGCGCGGCGTGGCGCCAATCGCCCGGCCTACCTTGAAGTCGTTCATCAAATCGGTGCATTGCCCGGCTGAACCGCCGGCCGTGTTGGCGCTCATCAGGTTGATCGGCACCTGACCGGGCGCGACGATGCCGAAGCTCAGTTGTGATAACTGCCCGATTGCGCCGATGGGCGGAATACCCGTAGCACCGACCACGCGCGCGGCAACGGCCGCCAGGCAGATCGCCAGAGGAATGGTCAGCAAGGCCATCCACAGGTTGATACCGAATAACAGCGCCTGCAGGCTGACCACCAGCAGGATCGCCAGCGCAAAACCGGCAGCTGGCCAGGGCTTGGGCATTGACCAGGGGGTTGCGCCGCTGGCTTTGGTAGACGCGTGCAGTGTCCACAGGCGGATGGCCAATGAGGCCAGCGTCGAACAGACCATCAGGCTCACGCCCGGCCATAGCAACCATTCCACCAACGCGGCGAACTGCGGGCCGCTGCTGTCGGCCGGTAGCGTCACCAGCCCCTGTTCCAGCAGCCACGGCGCCAGGCCACCCCAGGCCAGCAAGGCACCGATCAGCAGGGTCAAGCCGACGCGAATACCGATAATCGCCCCGAACCCCACCAGCAGCAGCGAAGGATCCGCGGTAAAGGTCAGGCGCTCCAACTGAGCGCTTGGCGACCAGCGCGGGAACGCCCATACGAACGTGTCGACCCACTTGGCCAGTGCCGACAGCAACGCGGTACTGAGCAGCACCTTGAGACGCGTCGCGGCTTCACGGCCATGATTGTAGATGTGCAGGAGGGTTTCCAGAGTGGCCATGCCTTCGGGAAACTTCAGCGATGCGTCATTAAGCAGCGACGGCCGCAAATACCAGGCGATCCAGATTCCCAGAAAGCTCACCGAAAAGACCCAGGCGATCATCGGAATGGCATCCAGTTGCTGGCCCGTCAGCAAGGTATAAGCCGGAATCGGCGCGACCAGCCCGCCTGAAATGATCGACGCAGCGGCGGAGGCGACCGTCTGATTAATGTTGCTCTCATGCAGCGTCCACGGCAGCTGCGCGGACGAGCGCTTCGACAGCCCTTGCCAGATCGCATAGCCGATCAACAGCGCAATGATCGACATGTTGAACGACCAGCCGATCTTCAACCCGGCGTACACATTGGAAGGCGTCAACAGGATACCGAGCACAACCCCGGTAATCACCGCGCGCAGACTGAGTTCACGCTCGACAGGGCTGGCAAGAGGGGTCGATGGTGAGGTCGAAAGCATGCGAATTCCTTTCGGCAATGAGACAAGGCAACCTATAAAGTGAGCGCCATATCGGCCGAAGGTTCATATGGCGGGCATCGTTGTGTAGTGGCGTTAAGGCATCCGTTCGTTCCGGGTTTTGCCGACCGGTTACGCAGGGTGCCTGTTGCAGGAACATCAGAAATCAGAGTGCCGGAAGGACATCGCCACGCACCCTTTGGTGAGTTACAGGCGGTGAGTTACAGGCCGTGAACCAGAATATCCAGCCCCTCGTCAGTGTGTGGAATCTGGAAGTAGCGGGTGATGAGCCTGAACTGCGCATCTGTAGCCGCAAAGTCATGCTCGGCTCTTTCGTTGCGGGCATGCAGTCTGGCAAGGCAAATATCGTCCTCCACATCAAGATAGTGCAGTCGATGCTTGACCTGCGCGTCATCAGCCAAGCTGCGAAGCCACTGGCGGTCGGCGAGCGTATTGGCAGGGAAATCCAGAACCACGCACATGCCCGAATTCAGCATGTCGATAACCAGAGGGCCGATGATGTCGCGGATCCGATGGGCCAGGCGCACGTAGTCCGCCACTGATGTGATCTCGTCAGGGTAGAGCCGAGAGAGCCATTGATCTTCACTCAGCAGGATCGCTGAATGTTCGGTCGCGATTGATTTTGCCAGTGTCGATTTACCGGATGCGATCTTGCCGCACAGGAGGTGAAGTCTGGTGGCGAGCATTAACGTGTCCTTACTCTATGGGTGCCTGTCAACCAAGCACATTCAGCCCATCATTGAAATGGCACTCGCGATCATCACCGCCAAGGTTTTCCGGCAGGAAAGCGGTGAGGTCGTAGGGCAAAAACAGCGTATCCAGCGCCAGAGAGAACGGCACGTCTATCAGCCATGGCCAGGTCGATGTCACATCTTTAGTACCCCATGCCCAGCCGTGTCGTGTGCCGGGATAGACGCAACGTTCACCATCGAGGTGATACATCAGGCTCCAACAGCCGCTCAGTGAGATGGCCGTAGCGAGTAACAGGCATTGTTTGAACATACATTCCTTTGTTTCCGAGTTGATGCAACATGCGCGTCATTCTAGCCGCATAACCCGGCGGCGATCATCCTGCGCATGGCGCGGGCAATATCTTGCGCAGCCTGCGCGGTCTGCTCCCCCGGCAACTGATCGAACATATGCGGCACGCCTGGGTAGACATGCAATTCCACCGGCACCCCCGAGCGCGACAGGCTCAGCCCGAAGGCCAGGTCCTCTTCCAAAAACAGGTCGAGTGCGCCGACGCAGATGAAAGTGGGCGGTAGATCGCTCAGGTCGGTGGCCAGTGCAGGGGAGAACAGGGCCTTGCGATCATCGTCCACTGCGTAGGCGCCGCGCAGGCATTCCCAGCAAAAATGATTGGCCTGACGCGACCAGCTGAAAGTGCCGGTAGTCGGGTTGGCTGGCGGAGCGTCGGGTGTGCCTGTGCGGTGATCCAGCATCGGGTAGATCAGCACCAGGCCAGCGATGGTCCGCAGACCTCTGTCTCTGGCCAGCAGGGCGAGCGCGGCAGCAAGCCCGCCGCCGGCGCTGTGGCCCATGATCACCAGATTGCTGGTGTTCATGCCCTGCGCCGCTCCGTTGCAGAATATCCATTCCAGCGCTGCGTAACAGTCCTCCAGCGGGATCGGGAACGGATGCTCGGGGGCAAGCCGGTAATCGACGGCAATGACGATTGCCTGGAGCTCGACGGCCAGCTTGGCCAGGTCATCATCGGCCATCTCCGGGCTGCCCAGTACAAAGCCGCCGCCATGGATATACAAAATGACCGGGAGGTCGGTGTGAGGGTGTAAAAGGTCCGGGCGATAAAGACATAGCCTGATGCCATTGTCCGAATCGGAGGAGGTCCAGTGTTGCTCGCCGCGCGCTGTGGCGGCGTTGGCCCAGGTGGCGCTGACGCGAGCCCTGATGTCGGCAAGGGTGTGCAGCGTCCAGTTGCTCGACGGCTCGTCCATGAACCAACGATAGGCCGGGTCCAGTAATTCATTGGCGTTCAATACGTGCTCCCGAGGCGCAGGGGGATCAGCCCCTGCGCCTGCCAGTGCTAAAGCCACGCCTTGATTTGCGTACAGACGGCGGGCGTGGAAATGCCATAACGGTCATGCAGTGTAGGCAGCGCGCCAGCGTCGAGAAAAGCGTCCGGCAGGGCGATCTGCCTGAACGTGGGCGTCACGCCATTGCGCAGCAGCACCGTCGCCACTGCCTCGCCCAGCCCGCCAATGACCGAATGGTTTTCGGCCGTCACCACCAGCCGGCCCGGTTTTCTGGCTTCAGCGAGTATGGTCTGCTCGTCCAGCGGTTTGATGGTGGGGACGTGCAGCACTGCCACGTCGATACCGTCAGCCTGCAGCTGCTTGGCAGCTTCCAGTGCACGCATGGTCATCAGGCCGGTGGCAATGATCAGCACGTCGTTGCCAGTGCGCAGTGTCTTGGCTTTGCCGATCTCGAACGTGTAGCCGTACTCGTCCAGCACCAAGGGCACGTTACCGCGTAGCAGGCGCATGTAAACCGGGCCCTGATGCGCTGCGATTGCCGGAACCGCCTGTTCGATTTCCAGTGCATCACAGGGGTCGACGATCATCAGATTGGGCATGGCGCGAAAGATCGCCAGGTCGTCGGTGGCCTGATGGCTGGGCCCGTAACCGGTGGTCAGGCCCGGCAGGCCGCAGACGATTTTGACATTGAGGTTGTCTTCGGCAATCGCCATACAAATGAAGTCATACGCGCGTCGGGAGGCGAATACCGCATAAGTGGTCGCAAACGGTACAAAACCCTCCCTGGCCATGCCGGCCGCTGCGCTCATCAGCAACTGTTCGGCCATGCCCATTTGATAGAAACGTTCGGGATGCGCCTTGGCGAAGATGTGCAGGTCTGTGTATTTCGACAGGTCAGCCGACAGTCCGACGATGTCCTGACGTTGCTCAGCGAGTGCCGCCAATGCATGGCCGAACGGAGCCGGTCGAGTGGCCTGACCCTCCGACGCGATAGACGCGATCATCGCCGAAGTGGTCAGTTTTTTCTTCGCGGCAACGGACGGAGCCGGTGTGTGATTGGCAGAGCTCATACGGTTTTCCCCTCGTCGAGGTTATTCAGTGCGACGTCCCATTCATGCTCATCCACGCGGATGAAGTGGGTCTTTTCGCGGGTTTCCAGAAACGCCACACCCTTGCCCATTTTTGTGTCGCAGATGATGACCCTGGGCTGCGTACCGGCGTGCTGGCGCGCGTTGTCGAAAGCTGCGACGAGCGCGTCCAGATCGTTACCGTCGACCCGTTGGGTAAACCAGCCAAACGCCTGCCAGCGATCGACAATGGGTTCGAACGCCAGTACTTCACTGGAGTGGCCATCGGCCTGCTGGTTGTTCACATCGATGATCGCGATCAGGTTGTCCAGCTTCCAGTGCGAGGCGGACATCGCCGCTTCCCAGGTGGAGCCTTCGTTCAGCTCGCCGTCCGACAGCAGGTTGTAGACGAAGGCACTGGAGTTCTTGCGCTTCAAGCCCAGGCAGGCCCCCACCGCAATGCCCAGCCCATGACCCAGTGAGCCACCGGTGATTTCCATGCCGGGGGTGTAGGTGGCCATGCCGGACATGGGCAACCGGCTGTCGTCGGAGCCGTAGGTTTCCAGCTCATCGAGCGGAATGATTTCCGCCTCGATCAACGCCGCGTACAGCGCAATGGCGTAGTGGCCGATCGACAGATAAAAGCGGTCACGCTGTTCCCATTCAGGGTCTTCAGGGCGATAGTTCAGCGCGTGAAAATAGGACACGGCGAGCAGGTCCGCAGCGCCCAGCGCCTGTCCGACATAACCCTGGCCCTGAACCTGGCCCATGCGTAATGCGTGCCGGCGAATGTTATGAGCGCGCTGCGCCAGCGAGGTAGAAGGCGCAGATAAAGTAGTGGCTGTCATGGTGATTACTCCGTTGACTCAACGATTGACCGAGGCGGCAGGGATGCGCAGTACCAGATACGCGCCGATGAACAGCACGCCGGTAATCAGGTACATACCGATGGCGCTCGAGCCGGTCGTGGTGGTGATCCAGCCGATCAGATAGGGCGAACAGAAGCCCGCGAGATTGGCGAAGCTGTTGATTACGGCGATCCCGGCGGCCGCCGATACCCCGCCCAGCAGGGTGGTGGGCAGCATCCAGAACATTGATGATGCCGAGAGAATGCCCGCTGCGGCGAGGCACAGGCTGAGCACCGACAGCAGCAGATTGCCGCCGAACAGCGCCGCCAGACTCAGCCCGAGCGCGCCTGCGATCATCGGGCCGACCAGGTGCCAGCGGCGTTCTCGATGCTTGTCGCCGCTGCGCCCCATCAACAGCATCACGACGATTGCGCACAGGTAGGGAAGGCTGGTCATCAGACCGATATGCAGCGGGTCGGAAACGCCTGCATTGCGAATCAGCGTCGGCAGCCAGAAGGTGATCGCGTACTGGCCCATCACCACGCAGAAGTAGATGCACGCCAGCAGCCATAGACGCTTGTCGCGAATGAAGGCGCCTACCGACGCGTGTACCACTTTCTGGCTGTTGTCCTCTTGCAGCTCTTTGTTGACCAGTTCCTTTTCTTCAGCGGACAGCCATGTCGCCTGATGCACGCCGTCCTTCAGATAGCTGAGGACCAGCAAGCCGACGATCACCGTCGGGATCGCTTCGAGGACGAACATCCATTGCCAGCCGGCCCAGCCATGAACGCCTGCGAAGCGGGTCATGATGTAGCCCGACAGCGGGCCGCCGATCATGCCGGACAGCGGGATGGCGATGAACCACAGCACGGTCATGCGCGCGCGGCGATAAGAGGGGAACCAGTACGTCAGGTACAGCAGCAGGCCGGGTGCCAGACCGGCTTCCGCCACCCCGAGCAGAAAGCGCAGGGCGTAGAACTGCCAGGCAGTTTCGACAAAGGCAAAGAGCGCGGAAATGATCCCCCAGGAGATCATGATGCGGGCGATCCAGCGTCTGGCACCGACCCGGTGAAGGATCAGGTTGCTGGGCACCTCGCAGAGGAAATAGCCGATGAAAAACATGCCTGCACCCAGCCCGTAGACGGTTTCGCTGAAGGCCAGGTCGTTCATCATCTGCAGCTTGGCGAAGCCGACATTGACCCGATCCAGGTACGCGCACAGGTAGCACAGCATCAGGAACGGCATCAGTCGCCAGGCGGTCTTGCGGTAGGCATTGGCGCGCGTGGTCGACACCGCGTCGAGGGTCATGGTGGTTATCATGATGGTCTGATCTCTTGTTTTTATAGACCGCCAGGCAACCGCCTGGCGTATCGTCGATCCAGAACAAACACAGGCTGTTTGCCAGCCCGTCCACTCGCGGTCAGTGAATCAGCATGCCGCCGTTCACATCCAGCGTGATACCGGTGAGGTAGGACGACAGGTCGCTGGCCAGAAACAGTGCAGCATTGGCCACGTCCTGCGCCGCGCCCAGACGACCCAGCGGGATGCCATCGATGATCGCGTGACGTCGCTCGTCCTGCATCAGGCCGCCGGTGATATCGGTATGGATCAGGCCGGGGGCGATGGAGTTGACACGTACCTGATCGGGTCCGAATTCCCGCGCCATTGCCTTGCCAAGTCCCAGCACGCCGGCTTTCGCTGCGCTGTAATGAGGTCCGCCGAAAATGCCGCCGCCGCGCTGGGCGGAAACCGAAGACATGCACACGATACTGCCCGAGGACTGGGCACGCATGGTCGGGATCACCGCTTGCGACATGAGCAAGGTGCCGCGCAGGCTGACGTCGAGCACCTTGTCGTAATCTGCAGGGCGGATGTCCAGGGTCTTGATGGGCTGTGTGATACCGGCGTTATTCACCAGGATGTCAATGCGACCGTAGTGCGCGATGATTTTGCTGACGGCCTCGTGAACCTGGTGTTCGTCGGCGACGTTGGCTGCCAGGCCCAGATGACCTTCGCCCAGTGCGGCGGCGGCATCGCGTGCTGCGGACTCGTCGAGATCGATGATCACCACACGTGCGCCATGGTTGGCGAAGGTGATCGCGGTTGCGCGACCGATACCGCGCGCCGATGCCGCACCGGTGATCACTGCAATTTTGCCTTGAAGAAGCATGAGGGTTACCTCTGATTATTGTTATGGGTTCGATTCGGGTGATCGATGACTTCAGAGTGTTCCCGGTGCCGGCCCTGAGCAATGCCGCAAAAATCACTGGATGCTGAAAAAAATTCACCTCTCGTCAATTCGGCAGGTGAGTGGTTGAATGAACGAAATTCAAATAATCCGACACAGCGGAGCATCCATGCGGCCTGATGACGAGGCACCTCTGAGCCTGCCACCGCTGAAAGCGCTTCAGGCCTTCGAGCAGACGGCGCGTTTTGGCAATCTGGCCAGAGCCGCCGAAGTGCTGGACCTGACGCCGTCGGCAGTCAGCCACCAACTGGCTCGTCTGGAGGCCTTGATTGGTCGCCAGCTGTTCGTTCGGGCCGCGCGTGGTGTGACCCTTACGCCGGTGGGTGAGCAGTATCTGAAAGATGTCTCTGGAGTGCTGCACAGCCTCGCCGTCGCCACCGAGCGTGCTGCCAGCGATGTCAGCCTCGATTGCCTGCGTCTGCATTCTGCGCCCAGTTTCGGGCTGCTGTGGCTGATGCCGAGGCTGGAAGCCTTTCGGGTAAGCCACCCGGACATTCAGATCAACCTGTCGTGTTCTTACGAGTCGCTGCATTTCAGCAGGGACAAGATCGACGTGGATATCCGGCATGGCAGGCCTAACTGGCCGAGCTATGAAGTGCGCACCTTGCGTGACGAGAAGTTCGCTGTGCTGGCGTCTCCGCAATTATTGGCGCGCCGTCCGGTGGACAGCGCGGCTGGCTTGCTCGACCGCGAACTGATTCTCTCCGAGGCCACATTGTTGAAGTGGCCTGAATGGTTTGCCCGGCATGGTCTGGCTCGTCCAGAAAAGCCCTACGCGCTGAGTTTCGACCGCTCATACATGACACTCGAAGCGGCCAGCCACGGGCTGGGGTTTGCGCTGGAAAGTACGCTGCTGGCGCAAAAGTACCTGGCCACGGGCGAGCTGATCGAAGTTGCCCCTCAAGCCCTGACCGCACCGGTCGCCGCGCACCATCTGGTATTCCCCAAGGCGCACTCCAGCTTCCCCAGAGTCAGGCGATTTCTTGAATGGATGGAAGGCGAACTGGGGCAGGGATTTGTGTTTTGAACCGTGCTGCCTGTGGTCTGGCAATGTGATGCTCAACGTCCCGGATGGCGTGCCAACGTGGAATATAGACACGCCAGTCAAGCGCTTCTAAACCACCAGCCGATGCGGTTGCCAGGCGCTGCCCTGCTGGTCTTGCGCGTCAATCACCAGACTTTGCCTTGCCGGTGCGTCAAACATCGAGCGCAGGTTCTTTTCGATGGTGTTGCACAGGTCTTCCATGCGGATCCGGTGCTGGCTGGCGCCGAACGGAGCTTGCAGGTCAGTGCCGATGCGGTCCATTGCCAGCAGCATGCAGCCGACCACCGTGGATATCGCCGGGGTGAACCAGCCCAGAGTGGTCACCATGCTCAGCGGCATGATGATGCAGAACAGCGTGCTGAACAGTCTGGGGAAATAGACATACGGGTAAGGCAGCGGCGTATTGGCGATGCGTTCCATGCCGCCCTGGCAGTTGGACAGTTCGACCATGGTCGACTCCAGTCGTGCCAGGCGGATACTGTCGATTCGCCCTCCTGCAAACTCTTCGGAGATCATGGCCGCCGAACCATTGAGGATGTCATTGGGAAAGTTATTGCTCTCCTTTGCACGCTGAATCTCGGAAACCGGTAACAGCCCTTCGAGTTTCGCTGCGCTGACATCGCCTTTCAAATGAGCGCGCAGTGCCCGCAGGTAAGCCACGTGACGATTGAACAATACTTCTTTCACCGGGTTGCCACGCTCGTTGGCATTGCCTTCAATCAAGGTCAGCACCTGGCGGCCATAGCTGCGCGAGCTGTTGACCATCGCGCCCCATAACGTGCGTGCTTCCCACCAGCGGTTGTAGGCGCTGGAATTGCGGAAGCTGATCAGCACGATAAGCGCCGAGCACAACAACGTAAGCGGCATCAGGGGGAGATCTATCCCCGCACCCTGGACCAACATGAAGTCCATGGTCACGGCCACGTCCCAGAGCAGAAGCCAGAACAGTGACCAGCCAACGTAGGTAACCGTTCTGCTGATGCACAGCCATTTTTTTTCAAAAGGACCAGGCATTGCGGCACTCCTTTGCTGGGTTGGAAGAGGTTTGGCGCGGTCAATCAACACGCCACGCTGCAAACTTACTGACCGAGGCTTAACGCTCGCTTAATTCTCCATGGTGGCGAAACAGTTACGCCTGTCTTGACCATTTCAACAGCTGGAACCCCCGGCACCCTTGCGACCACACAGCCTTGTCGGTCCTCTTCGCTGACGGGCTCCCGGACGTTTGCAATGGTTACCACTCTCGGACCGACGCCCCATTGCCTTGCCTGTTCGCAGGCCAGTCGTCCGGCCAGACCCGTCTCGTCGCGTTGCTACGCAACTTACGCAATAGAGAGGGAGTTTCAATGCACATCAATCGAACCGGCAGCCCGCAGCCCAGCATCGAGCTGGAGCGCTTTTATTCCGCATCGCAATCATTGGCCTCCAGTTCCGTGCGCGAGCTCAGCCCTGCCGAGCAGACCATGTTGGATTCCATTACCGATTACCTGAAAGATCATGTGTTCGCTGCGCACAAACTGCCGTTGAGTGAGTCGACCGTCGACCAGGATGCCGTTCATGCGCACAACGAGCAGATCGACAACATCATCGATACTCGCGCCAGACGTTTGCTGGACGAGGGCGAAACGCCTGCCACTATTGCCGACACCTTCGCCAAGGCGGAGAAGTTCGACAGGATGGCAACCACCGCTTCGACCGCGCTGCGCGCCACGCCGTTTGCCGCAGCGTCGGTGCTGCAATACATGCAGCCTGCCATCAACAAGGGCGACTGGCTGCCGACGCCGCTCAAACCCCTGACGCCATTTGTGTCCGGAGCGCTGTCCGGGATCATGGATCAGGTCGGCACCACGGTCATGAATCGCGCCACGGGCAACCTGCACTACCTGAGTACCCCGCCTGAGAAACTGCATGATGCGATGGCGGCTTCCGTGAAGCGTCATTCGCCGGGTGTCATGCGTCAGGCGGTCGATCTGGGCATTGCCGTTCAGACTTACAGCGCGCGTAATGCGGTGCGTACCGTACTGGCGCCAGCACTGGCATCCAGACCCGCCGTGCAGGGTGCGGTCGACATCAGCGTGTCGGCGGCAGGCGGCCTGGTGGCCAACGCGGGGTTCGGCAATCGGATGCTCAGTGTGCAGGCGCGTGATCACTTGCGTGGCGGTGCATTCGTGCTCGGCATCAAGGACAAGCAACCCAAGGCAGACTTGAGTGAAGAAACCGACTGGCTCGATGCCTACAATGCGATCAAGTCAGCCAGCTACGCCGGCGCGGCGCTGAACGCCGGCAAGCGGGTGGCGGGTCTGCCGCTGGACGTCGCCACCGACGGCCTGAAAGCAGTGAGAAGCCTGGTGTCGGCCACCGGTCTTGCGCAAAACGGGCTGGCCCTGGCAGGCGGCTTTGCCGGCGTGGGCAAATTACAGGAGATGGCGACCAAAAATATCACTGACCCGGCCACCAAGGCGGCGGTCAGCCAACTGACCAATATGGCCGGCTCGGCAGGCGTTTTTGCGGCCTGGACCACCGCAGCGGTCGCAACCGATCCCGCAGTAAGAAAAGCCGAGTCGTTCTTGCAGGACACGGTCAAATCGGCGGCGTCGAGTTCGACCAGCTACGTAGCCGACCAGACTGTCAAGCTGGCCAAGGCGGGCATTGACGCGAGTGGTGAAGCGATTGCTGCGACGGGGGCATCCTTGCGTGACACATTACGTCGTCGCAATGCTCGTGAGCCGGACATCGAAGAGGGTGGCATTGCTGCGGGTTCACCGAGCGCGGTGCCGTTCCAGCCAGGGCGCTCATAAGCGTCTCCAACCATAGCCGGTAAAGCAAAGGGGCGCCCTCTATGGAATGCGCCCCTTTGCTTGTTCCTCATGTATGCGTCGTATCAGAGCTCGGTGTGCTGGGTAGACGCCATGGTCTTGTCATAGGCGTGCTTGACGTCGGTCATGGCGATGTCGCCAGTGGCCAGTTTCAGATCGTCACTGTCGCTTTTGACGAGTGCGAACTTGCCATGGGTCGCGTCCACGCCATTGAGCTCGACACTCATGTCATCAAACTGCTTGCCACCATTGGTACGGACCAGCGTGCCGAAATCGGTGGCCTTGAAACCGTCGACTTTCAGGTGGGTATCGGCATTGAGTTGAATGACCTTGTCATCGGCACCGTTGGCGCTGCTGTTAGTGATGTTCAGGTTGGTGACCTTTGCGCCTCCTTCGCCCTTGACGGTGATCATGTCTTCACCGACGTTCTGGGCGTGCACGTTATCAATGGTGACTTGCTCCGAATTTTTGGCATTCACGTGGATGCCGTCGGCTTCGTTCTCACCCAGGTTCACGTTTTTCAGCACAGCGCCTTCGGCCAGTTCGAACAGGGGCTTCTGATGTTCGTCCTGGTCGCCGGTGCCCATCGACTTGTCGGCGGTAAAGGTTGCACCGTGACCGTCAAACACCTGGCCAGCACCGACTTTGATGGTGTCTTTCACGACATTGACTTCGCCGGATTGCTCAAGAGAGCCCGTTGTATCCGAAACCGTGCCGTTGCCCGAGTTGCGGCCAGGGTTGGCCAGTTGTGGGGTGACTTGAGGTGTTACGCCATCACCGCTGTCGCTTCCGTTGTCGGTCGAAGGCGTGCCGCTGCCCTCTGTGCCGGTGGACGCATAGCTGCTGCCACCGTCACCTTCAGTGGTTGGGGATGTACCGCCACCATCGCCACCACCCGACGCTGCCGTTGTACCGCCGCCGCCGTCGTCACCGCCTGAAGTCGCCTCAGTACCGCCTCCGCCGTCGTCCCCGCCTGAAGCCGCCTCAGTACCACCGCCACCGCCTTCGGTCGATGGCGTACCGAGTCCGCCATTGTTTTGAAACGGGTCTTGCCACTCGTTAGCGTCCTGACCCGTGTCCTGTTTTTTATTGAGGTTCATGAGCATTTGCAGCAGCGATGTGACGAGCGCGCTGAGCAGCTTGACGACATTGGATTGAGGGTCAGTTGCAGCACTGCTGTCGGTGGGGCTTTGAACCGTATTGTCGGGTTTTCCGAAACTGACGTCTTTCTGGCTGGCAGTGTCGAACAGCAGGGCACTCGGGTCGACGGCCTGTGCAGTGCTCTCCTCGCTGAACGTATTGGTCTGCGGGCTTTTGCCGCTCAGCGCCGAGAAGTCCAGCTGGGTTGAAGCGGGTTGGTAGGAGGTGGAGGAGTTGATACCGATGCTCATGGTGCTTTACCTCGATGGGATGGACATATGAACCAGCGTCGTCTTCCGGAGTTACCGGCGTTGATCGCCGCGTCCTTGTCGGGTTCTATAGGTCGATGAGGACTCTGCCTTGGCGTTGCCCGAAGTGAGTGGCAGCACGGGGGGATGGGTTCCCGTTTGTGTGCGTTGACTGGCGCTGACTCCGATGCACCGGGCTGGAGAGGCCGGCTCGCGCCAAGGAACCAAAACGCCTTGCCCTCCGACTCAGTGCGCACACGCCAGCAAAAAAATGGTGTGGACCCACAGCGCACCGAGAGGCTGTTAAATGAACAAAAATGATGAATATCAGACGCTTATCAACGAGATTTGCACGCTCAGCCTGATCTCCGAACCCGAACGTTTTTACGAGTCAGCCAATTTCAAAATCAGCGACGTCGACTTCACCCTTCACTATCAGGACCGCGACGAGGGGCGTGCGATTCTGATCTACGGGGATATGGGCGCGCTGCCCGCGCGCAATCGTGACAGCGCCTTGCTGGCGTTGATGGACATCAACTTTCATATGTTTGCGGGTGCCCACAGCCCGGCTTTCTCCTGGAATGCCCAGACCGGCCGAGTGCTGCTGATGGGATCGATAGGCCTTGAACGAGCGACAGCCGAGGGCGTGCTGCTGCTGATGAAGTCCTTTGCCGACCTGGCCAAAGAGTGGCGCGAGCACGGTTTCATGGGACCGGTGGGTACTGCGAGCGCCCCGGTCAATACGCCTGCCTCCAAGGTAACCATGCGTGATACGCCTGCGAGCTCCGGGAGGTTCCAATGACTGGCATACGAGTCGGCGGATCAGGCAGTACCGAAATCGTTCAGGCGAACCAGCCGCAGCCGTCTGCCGCTGTCGCCCAGGCTCATCCACACGCGGTAAGCCCGGGCAGCAACCCGCCGCTGACCGCCAGCCAGTCGGCCGCGCAAGCGCCGGAAAGCTCGGCGGCCGGTGCCGCTCGCCTGCCAGTCGCGCCGCGACATCTGCCGACATTGGAGAAGTTTCGTGCCGAACAGCCCACCGTAAAGGGCACCTCCACGCCGACCATCAGCGCTAACGCGGCCCTGCTGATCGGCAGTTTGTTGCAGTCTGAAAAACTGCCCTTCGAGGTCATGGCCGCCCGTTTGTCGCCTGAGCGTTATGCGTTGCAACAGTTTCACGGCTCCGATGTACAGCAAACGCTCGGACGATTCGCTGAGCCAGGGCATCTGCCAGGCAAGGCCGAGACCGAACCACTGATCAAGGGCTTTGCCCGGTCGCTCGCAGACCAGTTGGAACACTTCCAGCTCATGCATGACGCGACGGCTGATGCATTCGGCCCAGGAGGGCTGCGAGACCGCAACACGCTGGCGGTCAGTCAGGCGGCGCTTGGCGAATACGCCGGTCGGGCCAGTAAGTCCATCGAAGCGGGGCTGAACCACAGTCTTGCGGTGCTGGACGAACGCATCGCCGCGCTGGACAGCCAGTTGGAGGGCGCCACTGAGGACAGCAGACCGGGTCTGCTGATGGACCGGCAGGCGCTGGAGACGGCCAGGGCGATGCTGAGCGACCTGCACGCCGACTTCTGCAAGTCGCCTGAAGCCAAGCGGTTAAATGCCGTTGCCGCTCACACGCAAATGGATGCTCTGATCGACAAGCTGAACGTTGATCGCAACTCGGTCGGCGGCTGGAAGGGGTTCGGT
This sequence comes from Pseudomonas syringae pv. coryli str. NCPPB 4273, assembly GCF_000972175.1. Lineage (NCBI taxonomy): Bacteria > Pseudomonadati > Pseudomonadota > Gammaproteobacteria > Pseudomonadales > Pseudomonadaceae > Pseudomonas > Pseudomonas syringae pv. coryli. The sequence continues at coordinate 80,663 of NZ_AWQP01000002.1, forward strand.
CCGATCGTTGCGGCAGCGGTGCCGCAGTTTATGGTGTCCATGCTCCACTTGGGGTATATCCGCACGGCCACCGGTGACGCGATGAAAGATGCCGTTCCCGAAAAAAGCGCCGACGCCAGCATGAAGAGGGCCCTGGCCGTAGGGCTGACTGCCGGGGTGGCTCACGAGGGCGTTACCAACCTGTTGAAGCCGATGGTTCAGGCCGGGTTTCAGAAAGCCGGCCTCAACGAGCGGCTGAATATGGTACCGCTCAAGGGGATTGATACCGACTCGGTGATTCCCGACCCTTTCGAGTTGAAGAACAACAACGGCGCACTGGTCAGAAAAACGCCTGAGGAAGCCGCTGAGGACAAAGCCTTCGTCGAAAGCGAGCGAGCGGTTTTGAATCAGAAAAAGGTTCAGGTTTCGTCTACCCATCCACTGGGTGAGATGATCCCCTACGGCGCCTTTGGTGGCGGGCAGGCGGTACGCCAGATGCTCAATGATTTCAATCTGCTCAATGGCCAGACCCTGTCGGCCAGAGCGGTGACTTCCGGGATCGCCGGGGCCATATCAGCCACCACCCAGACCATTGCACAACTGAACTCGACCTATGTCGATCCGCGCGGGCGCAAGATCCCGGTCTTCACCCCGGACCGCGCCAATGCCGACCTGGGCAAGGACCTGGGCAAAGGCCTGGACCTTCGCGAACCGGCGGTACGCACCGCGTTCTACAGCAAGGCTTTTTCGGGGGTGCAGAGCGCAGCGCTGAACGGCGCGCTACCACCGGTTGCCCTCCAGCCCCAAGGCGCATCCGGCACGCTCAGCGCGAGGAATATCCTGCGCAACATGGCGCTGGCGGCAACCGGTTCGGTGTCTTACCTGTCGACCCTTTATGCCAACCAGTCGGTCACGGCCGAGGCCAAGGCCTTGAAAGAGGCGGGCATGGGCGGCGCAATGCCGATGCTTCCGCGTACTGAAAGCGCCTGGAACACTATTCGCCATCCGGACAGAGCTTCACTGCCGCATACGTTCCAGCCGGATACCCTGGGTGGCGTCCCCAGAGCCGTGGAAAGCGCTTATCACATGGGCAGAGGGGCGTTGCAATTACCGACCCAACTGGTGGTGGATACATTCCGCGGGGTGGAGGACGGCGTATCGAAAGGTGTTTCGGCCTTGCGCAATTCACGCAACGCGCCAGAGACACCTTTGCTTGCGGACAACGCTGACCCCGTCGATGTCGAACTGAGTTCGATGGAGGAGGGCCGTCGAGGCTGATAAACACACGGGGGGCTGTGTCCCTGGCGGCCCCTTTTTGTGGAACCGACAGCGTCAGGCAGCCACTCACTGCCTGGTCAGCTCAGGCTTTTCTTAAAGGACTATGACGATGAATACCTCGCAACATGAGTTTTCCCGTTTCATCACTGCGCTGGGTGCCCAGCTTGGCACTTCGCTTACCTGGCAGAACGGGGTATGCGCGCTGTATGACGGCCAGGACAACGAAGCCGCCGTCATCGAGTTGCCCGAGCACAGTGAGATGGTCATCTTTCATTGCCGTGTCGGGCGCTGCCCTGAACGCTCTGCCGATTTGCAGCACTTGTTGAGCCTGAACTTCGACGTCGCCCGCTTGCACGGTTGCTGGTTTGCCGTCGATCAGGGCGATGTACGCTTGTGTGCGCAACGTGAGCTGGTGTCGCTCGATGAGCCAGCCTTTTGCGACGTAACGCGTGGCTTTATTGCTCAGGCACGCGAAGCCCGCGCATTTCTGCACGCTTGAACAGGCGGGGCTGCACGTAAAAGCGCCGCTCCATGCGGCGCTTTTACGTTGTTTCAGCTATCAGCTTTTGACTTCGAAGCCCGACAGTTTCAACTCGCCTGCCGCCTCTTTCAGCGACGCCGAGGGCCGCGACAGCTCCCCGTCGAACGTGTAGCCGATGGGTTTGTCCTGGTCTTCGCCATAGATGAAATTGATCCGCCCGAGGGTCTTGTTCACGCTCAACGATGCGCCGCTGTTGTAGCTGATCAGTGGCGTGGGTGACGTGAAATTCTCGGTCTGCGGTGGGGCATGGAACACCACCAGCCTTTTGATCCTCATGTTATTGCGATTTTCCAGAAGGCCGGAGAGTTGGGTCTGCGTCAGCGTACCCCTGCGGCTGCCTTCGTCGATGTCGTCGATCAGCGAGTCTTTTGGTTCAAGGCGTACCCGGGCGAGGGTGCCCTGGCTGTTTTCAAGCTGCTTGACCATGGCGCTGAGCGTCGGGTCCTGACGCATGTACTCCGCGACCCTCGCCGCGTTGCCTGGCGCACTGGCTTCGCGTATCGAACCCATGATTCTGGTGAGGATGCTTTCCTTGCTCAGGCCTGACAGGCTGGTCTTGCTGGTTTCGAAGCGGGCATTGTCCAGCACGCTGTGATTGTTGACCGACGCTTGGTGTTGCACGACCGCCCGTTTCAGGTCTCGAAGCGCCTTGTATTGCGTATCGTTCTGCGACGGCTTGTCGGCAAACAGCGCTTTGAGCCCGTCAAGTCGAGCCTGAATGGCCTGCTCAGGGTTCATGTCGGCGTAAAGAGCGTTCAGCGGATTTTGCAGGTCTGCAAGGCGGGCGGTCGTGGCTTTATCCTTGAAGGCCGCACCGAGACTTTTCGATAGTTTGTCCAGGCTCTCGGTGGTCATCGGGGTCGCTACGTTAAAGCGGAACTTGACCCGTTTGACGGTTTTGTCATCGATGGTCACGTTCGCCGACACCCCCAGGTTATTGGCCGCCGATTGAGTCGCTGGCGTCGGCCCGGCAGCGGAGGCCGGGGTTGCTGTGGCGTTGGTATGCGTACCACCGATCTGCCCGCGCGCCTGTCCGCCGAAGATCAGACTGTTGAAAAAGCGCGGCCGGTTCTTGCCGCCTTCGCGCAGCTCTGTCTTGTCGTTCTTCTGGGTCAGGGAGTAATCGGTGTAGCTCAGCAGGTTGACCGTGACATTCGCCGCCACGCCCAGACGCGCAACTGCGGAAAGCGGCGCACTGTCGGCCTCCGACAGACCAAAGCCGACGCGCATATCAGCGCTGAAGCCTGTTGTGATATCGAAATTGAAGCGCCGCGCTTCATAGGTTTCGTGGTCCTTGACCTTGTTCAACAGCTGCAAGGGGTTGAGCTTGCCTTCGAACAGGTCGTCGACGAACCCGTCGATTTCGTCGTCCGCCACATTGAAGATCACCCCGGCACGCTGGCTGGCGGCAGCGGTTGCGGTCACGTCTGCGCCAAGACGGAAGTTCGGCGTCATCTTGCGGTTGTTACCGATATCGACGCTGCGGGCAGGGTGGTTGTCGTCGAAGAACCCCGGCCAGTAGTCCTTGCCGCCGCCCACGCCGCCGCTGATATTGCCGGCCGCTTCTCTCATCAGGTAGAGAGTCACGCCGCCTTCGCAACGTTCGGCACTGAAGAGGTAGTTGCGATTGCCGGTAGCCCCGGCGGTCGGCCACGGACCCGTCGACTTGTCGGCCAGTACGGCGAACGGGCTGGTCAGGTTCAGCCCGTAACTGCGTTGCACACCGATTTCATCGTCGCCGTGCTCCAGGTTTTTGAGCATGGCCTTGAGCGTGTCGGCCAGTTCGGACTGATCCTGGCTGCCGGTTGCCGCGCGCATATTGACGCTGACAGCGTGGTCGGATTTCTTGAGTGCGTTCGAGAACGCCTTGACTGCGTCATACGCGCCTTCCAGTGCTGCGTTATCGGTAAAGCCCATGTCGGTGACCTGTTTGAGCGGATTCTCGCCATAGGTCACATCGCGCAACGAGGTCAATTCCGCTTGCAGCCCGGGCAGGTCGCTGCTGCGTGCCAGCAGCTCAACCTTGCCGATCAGCGCACCGAGGTCTTTCAGGGTGACCAGATCCAGCGCCAGGCGGGCCTTGCTCAGCCCGTGATCTTCGTTGGCATCGCGGCGTTGGCCCAGACCGATATCGGTTTTGGTGTGAGAAAGCTTCACCCCGTTGTCTTTCAGCAGCTTGAGCGTTGTGGCCGTCGGGTTTTCTGCGGACGGGGCGACCTGGGTCAGGGCGTTATCCAGCTCATTGACGAAATCATGGCCGGAGCTTTTGAAGTTGAGCATCGACCCCAGTTCAGCCAGCTTCTTGCCGAGCTGAGTGCGTTTCGACGACTTTGCCACTGCGCTGTGCTGGTTGAGCACACCGTCGTTCTGCCTGAGGTTTTTGAGCTTGCCGTAGTCCTTGCCAATGTTCTCCAACGCAGTTCTGGCGTGCTTTTCCAGTTCGTCGCGGAAGACCTCGAGTTCTTTTGCCAGTTCAGCGCCTTCAGGGCCAAGCTGCAGGCGCGCAATTCGCGCTTTCAGATCGTTGCCCGGAGTCGGGGGTGTGCCGCCGGCTTCATGAATCAGTTCAAGTTGTTTGAACGCGATCAGCTCTTTCTTGTAGAGCTCCTTCAGGCCCTCGCGACCGTGATAGCGATGCTGGATGTTGTTGCCGACGTTCTTCATCCAGCGAGGCGGTTCCAGCGTGGGCTTGTAAACGTTGGCGCGAATGGCCTCGCTGGCGGTGGGGCGATTGCTTTTCTCCATGCCGCTGCGCCCGAATGCATTGATGTCCAGCTTTGCTGTCAACCCGGTGCCTGGAATCCGCCAGGTCTTGTGCGCGCGCGTGATGCGGTTGTAAACGTCATTCAAGCCGTTTTTTTCCACGGGACGCTGTTCGAACGCTTGCCACCGCCCCTCTTTGAGTTGCATCAGGCCTTGACCGGCGGCGTCCTCGACCTGGACGCTCAAGCGATTGTCATCATTGCTGTACAGCGCTTTGACCGGTTGCCCGTCAGGCGCTGTGAGCGGCGTCCATTTGGCCGCCAGCTGGCCTCCGAATCGGGTTGCCTGCCATGCCTCTCGGGGCATGCAATACAACTTGCCGGTGCTGCTCAGAGCGTAAAGATTGTGCTTTTCGTCCAGCGCCAGTTCCTTGATGTCACCGTCAATTGCGGACGTATCCAGATCGATGGGTTTGTGGTCCTTGCTATGGGCCGTCAGCCTGTTCTGATCATCGAGCGCGACAAAGCGCTTGTCGCTGACCATGGCAAAAGCGGTCACGACCCGATTCTCCAGCCCTGCGATTTCCTTGCCCATCGCCACCTTGGTCGAGCGCGCTATCTGGGCCAGTGCCGTATTGTGGTCGAAGGCAACATTGGGGTGTTTAGGGGCCACATCCAGCCTGAGCAGCTTGCCACCTTTCAATACGTAGGCATTGCTGTCGGCACCGCGTTGCAAGCGATCGACATCCTTGATGCCTGCGTCTTTCCAGCACTGCGGCGTCGCATCCCAACGCTGGATGCGACCGGCGCTCAAACCGACCAGACCGGCACGGTCGAGGTGCAGGCGGTCGGCCCCGACGGGCGCTGGCATAACCGTCAGGCCGCGTGTGTTGTCCAGGACCAGCGCATTGGTCAGGTTCCAGCCGCTTTCCAGTTTCGCACCCTGCTCGTCGAGCGCATGGGAGTGCACCTCGCCCTGACGATTCCTGATCAGTGCGTGCACGCGACCGTCATCGCCACTGATGAATCCGCTGACGCTGTTGTGGCCGCCCATTGGTTGATCGTCCAGCCTGTAGCCGGCTCGGTCGGGCATCAGGCGCAACGTTGGGTCGTTGCTTTCGAAGGCGCTGCGATCAGTGCTGTAAAGCCTGCCCTGCGTGTCGGCAATAAATAGCCTGTCGTTGCTCAGGGCGACTTCGGCGGCTTGTGCCTGACCGCCGTCGAGTTCCAGGGTTTTGGTTTTTTTCGGGGTCAGCCCACCAATCACCGGACTCATGTCGGTCAGCAGAACGGTCTGCACGTCCGAGCCGCTGAGCAGTGCCGCGCTATCGTCAGGCGCGACCGAAAATGACTTCAGGTCGTTGAACTCGGCGTGCGGCATGAACGGGCTGGAGAGATCGACGACGACATCGTCACTTTTGGCGTAGACCGAGCCGTTGCCTCCGGTTATCAGGCGGTTGAAAGCGATGTCCTCGATTTCATTCACTGGTTTCCAGCGAGCGTTGAGCGGTTCGAACTGGTACAGCCGGTCTTCGTGTACGCGCAGGCGGTCGCCGCTGGTGGTCTGATGGACGTCGGTGAGGTGAGCGATATGGGCCTTGCCCGGCAACTCCTGGCTGCGCCGCCCTTCAAGGGTGTCGAGATGAATGTGGTTTTCTTCACGCTGCATGCTCACCGGCGGAGGTTTTCCGCCCGGTACCTGCAGTGTTGGCTCGCTGCTGCGGATGACGGCCAGCGAGCTGTCGCCCTGCGCCAGATGCAGCAGATGCCCGTTGGCTTGCAACAGTTGGTGGCCCTGCACGCCTTGCTCACTCTGCTGCGCCAGATAGGTTTGTCCGGGCTTGGCGAGTATGTCGTCCAGCAGCGCGGCCATGCCGGGCGTCTTGAACGAAGAGAAATCCGGCTTGCCCTCGGCACTCAAGCCTACAGCGCCCTGTGATTGCACGCTGCGCGTCAGTTTCTCGTTCTTGAACTCGAAACGACCGCCGCCGCTGCGCTCCAGACCCGGACTGCGAGCGGTGGGTGGTCCCTCTGAATCGTCCGCCTTGGTGCCGGAACCGCTTGCCGCGTTCGGGTCGACAGGCTGCATTGACTGGCGTGTACCATCGGAGCCTTGCAGGCGGCTGCCGGGGTTACGGCGTTCGCGCATAGCGCTGGCGACGGCCTCTTCGTCAGTCATGGGCTCTGCGGCTAACTGCTCCGAAGCGCTGCGCGTGAGCTGATCCTGTAGAAGATTGAACGTGACACGGCGATTGTTACGGGGGGCAGTGTCTGTCCGCGTCGATTCTTCTTCTATTTCATGTGCCGTCGTTCCTGAAGCGTTCGCCCTGTCCGCACGGGTGCGCAGAATGGACTTGGGGAGATGATCGCTGCGCGGCGACGGGTTATCCGGCAAACGAGTGTCACGACCGGTATTTTTGCCGGCCTCGCGGCTGGAGCGCGGCGCTGAGCTTGAGGGTGTTTGTGTACTGGGCGATCTGGCGGCCGACTGCCGGGGTGCCCTGGATTTCTGGAAAACCTTGCCGACACTTTTCAGCAGCCGTTTTCCCATGCTCCCCAGGGAATGTGAGGAGCGCTGGGTCGGCTGTTCGGTTTGCTGCCGCAGATTTGAAGGGTTGTCGGCTCTTGCTGTTGCTTCTGGCGCAATGACGTTACCGGTATTGCGGTTGACCGTTGGTGCCTGCACGGTGCATCTCCCTTTCCATTTGCCGCCCGACGACGGCGATTGTGTAACCCTTTGAAAAGTCCTTCAGCTTCTGTGTGGCATCGGAAAGGCACCGGTTCCAAAGAAAAACAGCTGGCTGAAACGTTTCAGGCTTGTGCGTACGCAAGCGAAATACACCTGGCAGGGAACTGGAAAGGCGGGCGTGCCACGTAGGGGGACACGTTCAGGACATTCCGCACATGGCCGCCGTTGCCCTCCACGTTTCGTCTCCTCGCTTGCTGGCTCGTTCGGTACAAATCGCCGTTCTGGCCCTGGGGGCACTGTGTGTGGGCTGCCAGTCAGCCGATTATTCACAGCCGCGCCTGGACCGCTTGCCGCGACTGGTTGCCGGGCTGGGGCATCGCTCTGACGACGCGCAGGCGGACCCTCGAGCTGCAACGACTGTTGCCGATTTGCCCGTCTACAACGGCGAGGACGTTTGGCAACGGGTGGCGCAGCGATGCCGGCTGGTGGACGGGCAGGGCGTCAATGAACGTATCGCTCGCCAGCGTGACTGGCTGCTGAACAATCGCGGCTTCCTGACCGGGGCCAGCAAGCGCGCCACGCCTTACCTGCATTTCATTGTCGAACGTCTCGATGAACGCAACATGCCATTGGAACTGGCGCTGCTGCCCATGATCGAGAGCTCCTACAACCCTTTGGCCAACTCCCCGGCGGCGGCAGCGGGCCTCTGGCAGTTCATCCCGTCTACCGGTCGCCAGTTCAACTTGAACCAGAGCGCTACCTACGACGCCCGCCGCGATGTCGTCGCGTCAAGCAAGGCGGCGATGGACTATCTGACTCGCCTGCATGATCAGTTCAATAACGACTGGCTGTTGGCACTGGCGGCCTATAACGCGGGCGAGGGTACGGTTGCACGAGCGATCGACGCCAACCGTCGGCGTGGCATGCCTGTCGACTACTGGCATTTGAATCTACCCCGGGAAACCCAGGACTACGTTCCGCGCCTGCTGGCACTCTCGCTGGTGGTGCGCAATCCAGGCGCCTACGGCGTGCAACTGACGCCGGTCGCCAACATGCCGTATTTCGATGTGGTTGAGCTCAACCACACGGTAGACCTGACTCAGCTCGCCGCCACAACCGGGGTAGATGAGGCGCAGTTGTTGCGCCTCAACCCGGCATTCCTGCGAAAAAAGACCCCGGATGGGCCGGGACGTTTGCTGATTCCCAAGACCCACACGCAGGTCTTGACGGCAGGTATCGAGCGGATCACCGGAGAGTCGGCGACAACCGCTGTCATCCCGGCAAGCCCCGGAAAGCGTGTGATCGAGCGTCAGCCAGCGTCACAGGTGGCCGAGCGCGCTCCGGTGCCTGGACCTTTGCAAGCAGCAGGGCGCGAGCAGACGGCAGGCCTGAGGCAGGTGCTTGAGCGCGAGCCTGCACCGGAATCGGTACAACCGGTCAGACGTGAACCGCAACCGAAAGTCGTCCAGGTTGCCAGGCAGGAGCCCTTGCCCGGCCCAGCGCAACCCGTTCAGGCTGCCGAACCGGTGACTGTGTCCGAATCCATCCAGCCAGCGCGTCAGGCGCCATCGCAGGCGACAAACGAGCGTTCGCTGCTGGACCGTCGAATACAAAAGAGGCTGTACATCGATGACCGTTCGTCGCCACGCAAGCGCGACGAGATCGCGTACCGCGATGAGCCGCGTGAGCTGCCTAGCGGGCCTCGTGTCGTGGTGTACGCAAGCGATCCACGCCAATAACCTCTCGATTTTTTTCTCCTGAGCCCTTAAAGCACCTGAAAATTGACCTTTTTTAGTGCTTTTTCGCGTTTTCAGCGCGTGCCGGAAACCTTCGAATAAAAATTTTCATTCCCTTTTTTGCCGTTATAGAGCGCAAAAAGGGTGGCCGACCGAGCTGCAGCAACTATGTTTCTCAGCGGCTCATGCAAACTTTGTAAAGAATTGTAAGGAAATACTTACACATATTTAGAAACAATCTCAGTGATGATGGGGTATCAGCACTGCTTATGGTGGTAGGCCTTCACAGCGCTATAAGCGCGGATTGCCAGATTGTCCTACAGTGAATCCTTTCAGCTAATTAGCTATTTTCAAAACCTGCAAATCCGCATTCTGAAAAGGCGGCGCGTTCGGATTGCCGAATGCATAGATGGCAAAAAGCTATCGCGAGATGAGCCCAAAAAATGGGAGATTTCTGGATCCAACCAACTCAGAGATGCGAAATCGTTCGGAAATCCGACTGAAGTATTGTTTATATCCGCCCAGTGGTCGGGTACTGTATTACAACCGGCACTCCCTATTAAGATGTGTGGAATAAGTTTAACTTTGACAGGTGTTTGTTTAAGTTCGTTAGTTGTAGATGTTATTAAAGTTAATGCAGTAAGTTCGTGTGGCTGGTGCTCTTGGTCTGATAGGATTTTAGTGTCGACAATAACTAAGGTGCTACGACGCCTGTTAAGTACGCCACTAGGTTCGTGGAGTGGCTATCTGTTTTTGCTACGATTGGCAAGTTACAAATTTTTCGATTTCATTATGGCCCGTGATCGGGCATACGGCTGGATACCCCTGCAGTCACGGGGGCTGCAGTGACTATTGGCCAGCGTAAGTCTATGATAATTTTGGAATAAGTATATATTAATACAGTCATTTCAAAGCGCTTGCGCTATACCGAGTGGATCTTAAGGGGCTGTCGCTACTTGATAGTGATTCTCGAGTTTGTGAAATTTTTCACAGTCGGTGGGGAACTAAATAGCCATATGTGTGCCTTGTAAGACGTGGTATTAATATCCCGCCTCCCTCCCGCTATGAGAGTGATCGATGAGCACAGACATTGATAACGACGTTCGAACGTGTTGGAACGTAACTGCATTATCGGCTGGTCATCAAATTGCAATGAACAGCGCGCTACTGGATATGGACTTGCTTCTTTGCGGGGAAACCGGCACCGGCAAAGACACCCTGGCCAGCCGGATTCACGAGCGGTCGAGCAGGACCGGGCCCTTTGTCGGCATGAACTGCGCGGCCATCCCCGAATCGTTGGCAGAGAGTCAGTTGTTCGGCGTGGTCAATGGTGCGTTCACCGGCGTGTGTCGCGCTCGCGAGGGCTACATCGAGGCCTCCAACGGCGGCACCCTCTACCTGGATGAAATCGACAGCATGCCGTTGAGCCTTCAGGCCAAGCTCTTGCGGGTGCTGGAAAGCAGAGGGGTCGAGCGGCTCGGCTCGACCGACTTCATACCTTTGGATCTGCGAGTGATTGCTTCGGCCCAGCGTCCGCTGGATGAACTGGTGGAACAAGGACTTTTTCGTCGTGACCTGTTTTTCAGGCTCAATGTGCTGACACTGCAGTTGCCAGCCTTGCGCAAGCGTCGCGAGCAGATTTTGCCATTGTTCGACCAGTTCACCCAGGACATCGCCGCAGAATCCGGCCGCTCCGTGCCGACGCTCGATAACGGGCGTGTACAGATCCTGTTGAGTCATGACTGGCCCGGCAACGTGCGCGAACTGAAATCCGCTGCCAAGCGATTTGTGCTGGGGTTGCCGTTGCTGGGCGCCGAGCCGGTCGAAGCGCATGACCCGGTAACAGGACTGCGCATGCAGATGCGCGTCATCGAGAAAATGCTCATCCAGGATGCCTTGAAGCGGCATCGGCACAATTTCGACGCTGTGCTCGAGGAGCTCGAACTGCCCCGGCGCACCCTCTACCACCGCATGAAAGAGCTGGGGGTTGCTTCGCATACCGACCTGGTAGCCGAGTCCTGAATCGCTGCTGCGCTCGCGCAACGCTGATGCCATTGGAGTCATGAAATGAATCTCGATGATGAGTTTGACGATCACCTGGATGCGGAGCGCGTACCCAATCTGGGGATCGTCGCCGAAAGTATTTCGCAGCTCGGCATCGATGTCTTGCTGTCGGGCGAGACCGGTACCGGTAAAGACACCATTGCCCGGCGCATTCACAACATGTCCGGGCGCCAGGGTCGCTTCGTCCCGATGAACTGCGCGGCCATTCCGGAATCGCTCGCCGAGAGCGAGCTGTTCGGGGTGGTGAGTGGGGCCTACACCGGTGCCGACCGTTCCCGAATGGGCTACATCGAGGCGGCACAGGGCGGAACCTTGTACCTGGATGAGATCGATAGCATGCCGCTCGCCCTGCAGGCCAAGCTGCTGAGGGTGCTTGAGACCCGTGCCCTGGAGCGTCTGGGTTCGACCTCCACGATCAACCTGGATATCTGTGTGATTGCCTCGGCTCAGGCCTCTCTGGACGATGCCGTCGAAGAAGGCAAGTTTCGACGCGACCTGTACTTTCGCCTGAACGTGCTGACCCTCAAACTGCCGCCGCTGCGCGATCAGCCCGAGCGTATCCTGCCGTTGTTCACCCGGTTTGTGGCGGCGTCGGCCAAAGAACTTAACCTCGCGATTCCCGATGTATGTCCGTTGCTTCAGCAGGTACTGACGGGGCATCGCTGGCCCGGCAATATCCGCGAGCTCAAGGCCGCTGCAAAGCGCCACGTGTTGGGCTTCCCCTTGCTGGGGGCTGACTCGCAGACCGAAGAGCACCTGGCGTGCGGGCTCAAGTTTCAGCTGCGGGCGATTGAAAAGGCCCTGATTCAGCAAGCGCTCAAGCGCCACCGCAATTGCATCGACGCGGCCAGCCTGGAGCTCGATATTCCACGTCGTACGCTTTACCGCCGCATCAAGGAATTGAGCATCTGATTTTTTGCAGAAGTTCTGGAACCGATTCGCGGACGCATGCCACCTAGCTGTACCAAGCAATTACGCTGGTACAGACGAAGGGGTATGACGTTATGACTATCATGAGTTCTCTGGCGGGTGCAGGTCGCGGTGTCGTCAACACGATCGGTGGTGCCGCTCAGGGCATCAACAGCGTAAAGAGCAGCGCCGACCGTAATGCTGCACTGGTGAGCAACACCGGTAGCACTGACAGCATCGACGCTACTCGCTCCAGCATCAGCAAAGGCGATGCAAAAAGTGCCGAGCTTGACGGCACCGCGAACGAAGAGAACGGCCTGCTGCGCGAGTCGAGCATGCTGGCGGGCTTTGAGGACAAGAAAGAGGCGCTTTCCAACCAGATCGTCGCAAGCAAGATCCGGAACTCGGTCGTCCAGTTCTGATTTCTTGAAGCCCCTTCGTACCTGAGGGGGCTGCTACTTTGAGGAGGTTGTGATGCAGAGTCTCAGTCTTAACAGCAGCTCGCTGCAAACCCCGGCAATGGCCCTTGTTCTGGTACGTCCTGAAACCGAGACGACTGGCGCCAGTTCGTCGAGCAAGGCGCTTCAGGAAGTTGTCGTGAAGCTGGCCGAGGAACTGATGCGCAATGGTCAACTCGACGACAGCTCGCCATTGGGCAAACTGCTGGCCAAGTCGATGGCCGCGGATGGCAAGGCGGGCGGCGGTATCGAGGATGTCATCGCTGCGCTGGACAAGCTGATCCATGAAAAGCTGGGTGACAACTTTGGTGCGTCTGCGGATAACGCCTCGGGTACCGGACAGCAGGACCTGATGACTCAGGTGCTCAGTGGCCTGGCCAAGTCCATGCTTGATGATCTTCTGACCAAGCAGGATGGCGGGACAAGCTTCTCCGAAGACGATATGCCGATGCTGAACAAGATCGCGCAGTTCATGGATGACAATCCCGCACAGTTTCCCAAGCCGGACTCGGGTTCCTGGGTGAACGAACTCAAGGAAGACAACTTCCTTGATGGCGACGAAACGGCTGCATTCCGCTCGGCACTCGACATCATCGGCCAGCAACTGGGTAATCAGCAGAGTGGCGCTGGCGGTCTGGCGGGGGCGGGTGGAGGTCTGGGCACTCCGAGCAGTTTTTCCAACAACTCGTCCGTGACGGGTGATCCGCTGATCGACGCCAATACCGGTCCCGGTGACAGCGGCACTACCAGTGGTGAAGCGGGACAACTGATCGGCGAGCTTATCGACCGTGGCCTGCAATCGGTATTGGCTGGCGGTGGGCTGGGTACACCCGTAAACACCCCGCAGACCGGAACGGCGGCGAATGGCGGACAGTCCGCTCAGGATCTTGACCAGTTGCTGGGCGGCTTGCTGCTCAAGGGCCTTGAAGCGACGCTCAAGGATGCCGGACAAACCGCTACCGACGTGCAGTCGAGCGCTGCGCAAATCGCCACCTTGCTGGTCAGTACGCTGCTGCAAGGCACCCGCAATCAGGCTGCAGCCTGACCGACAACCGCCTGACGGAGAACTCACGTGACCATTTCCCACCTTGGTAATGTTAAAAGCATCTCGCCGGAACTCGGGCAGGATGTGCCACAGGGGCTCGTTTCAGAACCGGCCCAGGCGGATGTCGACATCTTCACCGCTGCCACGCAGCCGGACGGCGTTTCGAGCGGAGCGCCGCTTTCCGAACATATCGCCAGCGCAATTTCCGGCGGTCTGGGCGAAACCGAAAAAATGTCTCAGCAAGCGATGCGGTCGATGAAAAAAGCCTCCGGGACTGGAGACGCGCTGGATATCGCCGCGATGACCAGGACCCTGTCGCAATGCTCTTTGCAGACGGCGCTCACGACCAAGGTGGTGAGCAAGACTGCACAGGCGCTCGACAAGCTGACTAACTTGCAGTAGAGGTTTCCGTGAAATTTCTGAGCGCAGGGCTGCTGCTGATTTGCATGGTATTGCTCGGCGGCTGCAGTGATGAAACCGATCTGTTCACCGGCTTGTCCGAGCAGGACTCCAATGAGGTCGTTGCCCGTCTTGCCGATCAGCATATCGACGCGCGCAAACGTCTGGAAAAAACCGGCGTTGTCGTCACCGTCGCCACCAGCGACATGAACCGCGCCGTCAGGGTGCTCAATGCTGCCGGCCTGCCACGCCAGTCTCGCGCCAGTCTGGGGGATATCTTCAAGAAAGAAGGGGTCATTTCGACCCCGCTCGAAGAGCGCGCCCGCTACATCTATGCCCTGTCTCAGGAGCTCGAAGCGACGCTTTCGCAGATAGACGGCGTCATCGTGGCCAGGGTGCACGTGGTACTCCCGGAACGCATCGCACCGGGTGAACCGGTGCAACCTGCCTCTGCTGCGGTGTTCATCAAACACTCCGCAGCGCTTGACCCGGACAGCGTGCGTGGGCGCATTCAACAGATGGTCGCCAGCAGTATCCCCGGCATGTCGACGCAATCGGCAGAGTCGAAAAAGTTTTCCATTGTGTTCGTACCGGCTACCGAGTTTCAGGAAACCACACAGTGGGTCAGTTTCGGACCGTTCAAGCTGGACAGCGCCAATCTGCCGTTCTGGAACCTGATGCTTTGGCTGGTGCCGGTTGGCCTGGCGGTGTTGCTGCTGATCATCGCGCTGCTGTTGCGCAGTGACTGGCGCGCCTCAGTGCTTCGGCGGATCGGCTTTGCCGGCCGTAGCCGCTCGACCGTACCGGCGCGCGCGTGATGGACCTGACCGCCGAGGACTATTGGACTCAGTGGTGGTGCAATCCCTGGCCATGGGCGCATGTGGGCTGGCAAAGCCGGTTCGCCGAGCGCTGCGGACTGACCGTCAGCGACTGTGAAGCCCTGATGGTCAGCCGTCACAGTGTGTTCCTGCAGAGTGTCGGCATCACGCCAAGTCAACCGCCGATGCCTGCAGAGCCGGTGTTGAACTGGCTGGCACTGACTCCCGAGCAGCGTGATCAGGCGCTGGATCTGGCGCAACGCATCTGTTTTTCCCGTAACGAAAGCGACGGCCATGACGGGCAGTGGTGCTGGGCCCTGACCAAGGCGTTGCGCCCTGGTGTCTGGCTGGATCTGGAACATGAAGATGCGCGCTTGCTGTTGGGTGCCTGGCTCGGGCCTGAGTATTGGCCGCGATTGCGTCTGGCCTGGGCGCCCGATGAGGTCGCCGACAGCCCTTGCTCGGCCCCCGAAAATAAACTTCAGACGCTGTGGCAGGCTGTTCTATGGCGTGTCACCGCGGCCTGAATATCCGCTTCCCTCTGCACCAGGAATTCCCCGATGCTTGCCAAACGCAGTATTACCCTAACTGCCGACGCGGTGCTGCCCGAGCCGGTATTGCGCCGTGAAGACATCGCCAACAGCCTGCTGGCTCGCGATATTCTGACGGACGCGCAACGTCAGGCTGAGCAGATGCTGGTACTTGAGCAGGCTAAAGCCGATCGTCGGCATCAGGAAGCGCTTGCGCAGTTCTGGGAGCGCGCCAATGCCTTTCTGGACGAGCTGCACGTCCAGCGCGAAGCCTTGCAGCAGCAGGCCATGACTGCTGTCGAGGAGCTGTTGACTGAGGCATTGCGCCAGTTGCTCGATGAAACGACCCTTGCCGAGCGCGCTCGGGCACTGGTCAGGAACCTCGCAGCCAGTCAGCTCAACGAAGCCGTGGCCACACTCAGCGTTCATCCGGAGATGGCCGAGCCGGTCGCCGAATGGTTGGCAGAGAGCCGTTTTGCCGAGCACTGGGAGCTCAAACGTGATGCGACGCTGGCCACTGAAAGCCTGCGCCTGAGCGACGCGAACGGCGCGTTCGAAATCGATTGGGCAACGCTGCGCAATGGGCTGGCAGGCGCGGAGCCGGCTGCCTGAAACAGACTCTTGCGGCGAAAATGGAACCGCTCCACCTGTTTGCTCCACTCAAGGTTTGAACCTTTCTGCTGGAGTATCAGGACATGATAAATTTCAAATCCCTGCAAAATAACCTCGATTCCACGCTCACTCGCGCGTTGTCCGACGTGGATGACGTGCTGGACGGGGGCAATGGGCATTTCACCGCCGACGACATCGATGCCTTCAGTGAGGCGAGCCAGCAGGCTGCGGTCAGCTCCAACATTGCTGATCAATGCCAGCAGGCTGGTTATAAAATGACCAAAAATGTCATCGATGGATTTCAGTGAGTTCGAGGAGGTCGTCGGCCTGTGGCGTGATCAGCGTCCGGCGAGCCCGCTCGACTGCTGGGTCGACGACGCCAACGCACGGCTGGAAATGGTGGGTGGCGGAGTCCGTTGCAGCATGGAGTTACTCGACCCCTATGACGCCAACGACCCTCAGCGTATCGAAGCATTGCTCAGTCATGGCGGTGCCAGCCTGGCGTGTGCCTGTGACGGCGCGTTCGCCATTGATCCGCAAACCTGCTGCATGGTGCTGGTCAGCTGGATGCCTGGCCCCTGCAGCCTTGCCGATCTGCTGAACCGTCTGGAAAGCCTGGCCAATCAGCGCGCGGCCTTGCTCAGCCTGATGCACACCACTCTGGTCAATTCCGTGCCCGCCTTAGCCGGGCGCACGACCCTCAATCACCGGCAACCGGGAGTTTGAAATGCGCAAGGCCTTGATGTGGTTGCCTTTATTGTTGATCGGGCTGTCCCCCGCCACCTGGGCGGTGACCCCCGAAGCCTGGAAACATACGGCTTACGCCTACGATGCCCGGCAGACCGAGCTGGCGACAGCGCTGGCCGACTTCGCCAAAGAATTCGGCATGGCGCTGGATATGCCGCCCATTCCCGGGGTCCTTGATGACCGGATACGTGCTCAGAGCCCGGAAGAGTTTCTCGACCGCCTGGGCCAGGAATATCACTTCCAGTGGTTTGTGTATAACGACACGTTGTACGTCAGCCCCTCCAGCGAGCACACCTCGGCACGCATCGAAGTGTCCTCCGACGCAGTAGATGACCTGCAGACTGCCTTGACCGATGTGGGGCTGCTGGACAAGCGCTTCGGTTGGGGTGTACTGCCGAACGAAGGCGTGGTTCTGGTTCGCGGCCCGGCAAAATATGTGGAACTGGTGCGCGATTACAGCAAGAAAGTCGAAGCGCCGGAAAAGGGCGACAAGCAGGACATCATCGTATTCCCGCTCAAGTACGCCAGCGCTGCTGACCGCACCATTCGCTATCGTGATCAACAACTGGTGGTCGCCGGTGTCGCCAGCATTCTCCAGGATTTGCTGGATACCCGTTCTCATGGCGGGTCCATCAATGGTATGGATCTGCTGGGGCGAGGCGGTCGCGGTAACGGCCTGGCGGGCGGTAGCAGCCCGGACGCGCCGAGTCTGCCAATGAGCTCCAGCGGTCTCGATACCAATGCGTTGGAGCAGGGCCTCGATCAGGTACTGCACTATGGCGGCGGTGGCAGCAAAAGCAGTGGAAAAAGCCGTTCTGGCGGTCGGGCCAACATCCGTGTAACAGCCGATGTCCGTAACAACGCCGTGCTGATCTACGACTTGCCCTCGCGCAAGGCCATGTACGAAAAGCTCATCAAAGAGCTGGATGTTTCGCGCAACCTGATCGAAATCGACGCCGTGATTCTCGACATCGATCGCAACGAGCTGGCAGAACTGTCCAGCCGCTGGAACTTCAATGCCGGGAGTGTCAACGGGGGCGCCAACATGTTCGACGCTGGCACCAGCTCCACCCTGTTCATTCAGAACGCCGGCAAGTTCGCCGCCGAACTGCATGCGCTGGAAGGTAACGGCTCAGCGTCGGTGATCGGCAACCCGTCCATTCTTACCCTTGAAAACCAGCCGGCCGTGATTGACTTCAGTCGCACCGAATACCTCACCGCGACCTCGGAACGTGTGGCCAATATCGAGCCCATCACCGCTGGCACCAGTCTGCAGGTGACTCCGCGCTCGCTGGATCACGATGGCAAGCCTCAGGTGCAACTGATCGTCGATATCGAGGATGGTCAGATCGACATCTCCGACATCAATGACACGCAGCCAAGTGTGCGCAAAGGCAATGTCAGTACCCAGGCCGTCATAGCCGAACACGGTTCACTGGTCATCGGCGGTTTCCATGGCCTTGAAGCCAACGACAAGATCCACAAGGTTCCGTTGCTGGGCGACATTCCCTACATCGGCAAGCTGCTGTTCCAGTCCCGCAGCCGTGAACTGAGCCAGCGCGAGCGCCTGTTTATCCTGACGCCAAGACTGATTGGCGACCAGGTCAACCCGGCTCGCTATGTGCAGAACGGTAATCCTCACGATGTCGATGACCAGATGAAAAAGATCAAGGAACGGCGTGACGGCGGTGAGCTGCCTACCCGCGGCGACATCCAGAAAGTCTTCACGCAGATGGTCGATGGCGCTGCGCCAGAGGGCATGCATGATGGCGAAACACTGCCCTTTGAAACCGACAGCCTGTGTGACCCGGGCCAGGGCCTGACCCTCGATGGCCAGCGCTCGCAATGGTATGCACGCAAGGACTGGGGTGTGGCTGTCGTGGTAGCGCGCAACAATACCGACAAACCGGTACGCATCGACGAGAGTCGCTGCGGTGGTCGCTGGGTCATCGGCGTCGCCGCCTGGCCTCACGCATGGCTGCAACCGGGCGAGGAGAGCGAAGTGTATATCGCGGTACGTCAGCCACAGATATCGAAAATGGCCAAAGAGAGCCGGCCATCACTGCTCCGGGGGGCAAAGCCATGAAGATCAGCAGCGTTGCAGTCGTGTTGGTGGTGTTCGCTACCCTGACCGGGTGCGCCACCCACGGTTGTTCGGGCACTGCCTGCAAACGTCCGGACTCCACCAGCCGCGAACTGGTCATCTGGTGGCCCCCGGACATGCGTGACGGTCTTGACGATCAGGACCACGAGCGCGATTACACCGTCGTGAAGTTAAGGGACTAGACATGATCGAGGTCGAGGAGAAAACAGCGTTCTACTACAACGTTGCGGCGCAGAGTCCTGCGGTCTGGCCGGTGGCAAACGGAGTCTCCTTCGTCAGCCGCCGCGAGCATCATGACTGGGGCATTGCGTTGCACATCGAGGGTCGAGCGCTGCGTCCCGAACAACTCAGAGAGGCGCTGCAACTGAGGTTTTCAGAAGCCGAACGATTCAATGACTACTTTCTGTTCCTGGATATGCGGCGTGATTTCGTGGTGTGGCATGCGGTGAGCGACGCCCCCCATGCTGTCACCAACCTGGATGATATCCGCCGAAACGAACTGATACTGGCAGGCCTGGATCATCTGGCTTAGGAGATAACAACTGCGTGAAACGAAGACCGCCCCAGTGCAGAGGGAGCGGTCTTTTTTTTGCGCAGATGCAATCTAAAAGCATCAGGCAGTTGCTGGTCATGCGGAGCTCGGTCGGTTCTCGACACTGCACAGCTTTCACCCTGGTAGCGAGCACTGCCATCAGGATGGGGCTGACGGTAAGCCCGTCAGCCATTGCATGATCTAATCCATTGCGCAAATGACATGACAGGCTCCCAGTGGGGGTCTAAATGAGCCGATGCGCTCCATTGGACCTCAGCGGTTTGCTCACAACGTGCCGTTGGAGTTCCCGCA
The DNA here is from genome assembly GCF_000972175.1 of Pseudomonas syringae pv. coryli str. NCPPB 4273. Taxonomy (NCBI): domain Bacteria; kingdom Pseudomonadati; phylum Pseudomonadota; class Gammaproteobacteria; order Pseudomonadales; family Pseudomonadaceae; genus Pseudomonas; species Pseudomonas syringae pv. coryli. The sequence goes on from NZ_AWQP01000002.1 coordinate 100,118, forward strand.
CAGCATTTTGGTTTTTAAGAACACCTTGATAGAAGGCCGTAGCCCAATTATTCGGGTATGGATCGCATTCTCGCTCGCTGAGCCTGGACTCAAATATAGATTTTATATCGCAGGGCTTGCTCTGGGCAATCCTGATCCAATGGCGGTATTGTTCATCGCAGTAGTCCACGATTCGCTGCTTGATATGCAGGTTTTTTAAGTGGGCACTTATTCTCTTCTCATCAGCATCTGTAATGCTTTCTGGAATACTGAAGGCCGGTGAGAAAACAAGCTTTCCCTTTACGATCGTTACCTCAATCTTAAACCTCAGTGTCGACAACGCAGGGCTATAAATAGGATGAAGAAAGAACGGCTGATTTTCATGTTCACAAAAATATTTCACCCCTTTTATTGGAGCGCAGTCACGACATTGAGGCACAAGATTATCAGAAAAAATCGAGTATTCCGGCCAGCTCTCTTTCGGTAAGAAATGGTCGAGCGTTTCCGGCGCTCGAGGAAATCCACAATAGGGGCACTCATCCAGCGTATGATCATGACGGCGAGCCTCTAACAATGTCTTTAACGCAGCTGGAGGGTGCTCATAAAAGTCTATCAGGACGTGGCCAGAAAGTGAGATCCCGCTTTTTCGTGGTTCTGTTTGATAGTCCTCAATAAAGCCGTCAAATTCTTCATAGCGCTCGCGAACAGCATACTTAATAAATCCAAGTATGGCGGTATTTTTTTTAGCTGAGCCAATAGCCAATTCAAACCAAGAGCAACCCGGTCCAGTGCGAAGATGTGAAAGGTCCTTCATTTCGGCCTCCGCTCAATATCAGGATCCACATCATTCTCACCCGCGCTAAGTTTACCGCTCAAATAAGCCAGTGCCTCGTCTCCTACCTTGGGACCGAGCTTCTCGAGGGCCTCCTCCGGACTCGCGCAATCGGCGACAGCTTCGTCAATTGAGTCTTCGTAGGGCTTGCGCGTCTGATAGTCATCAAACGCCAGTCCCATGATGACTTCCACGGTCTGACCAAATGTTTCAAAATTGGGTCTCGAAACATCTGTCCTATCCTCCACCTTTCGCAGCACCGAAATCGCAGACCGCTCCACCTCTCGCGCTAATATCGTCGAATGCGTAGCAATGATCGCGTTGGATTTTGTCGCGGCAAGCAACTGCTTCAGCATATCCAGGAGCCCGACCTCCATTGACGGGTGGAGATACAGTTCTGGCTCGTCAAGGATGAGCAGGCTCTCCTCGTCCACTTCGGCGACCAAGTTCGGCAGCAGGTAGGAATAGATGGTCTGCCCGGAACTCAGAGGAACCGTTCTACCTCCTTTTAGGAATTCGATACCCGCCGCGTAATTAAAATCCTTACGCGTAGCGAGACTCAGCCGTACCGCTTCCGTGGTGCGGCTAAGCACTATCGACGAATCATCTGAATTGAAAACTTGAACTGCATCAAAATCAATGGAGTGGGACAACGTATCAAACAGCAGCTCGAAACGGCTACCGCCAGTCCATTCGTTATCTGCATCATATTGAACAATACGATGGAGTGCTCGAGCGCTACTTTCTTTAGGCCACGTCAGGGAAAACTTACCCTCAGGGTCACGGAAACCAATGTAGACATATTCATTGACCAGTCGCCTGCGCCGTTCCTGCTCATCTTTAGCTGTCAGATCACTTTCGTGACTGTCGTCAGTCTGGGCCATGGCTTGGTTTGGCAAGGCATTTGACAGCTCAACCTCGGTTTTGAACGACTCAAAGGGTGAATAGGCTGCCACAATGACTTTATGGAAGAAGGGCCAGCTCTCAGCATGTTTTTCCACTCCCGTAACCAAATCTATCAAGTGGCGGAGGACGTGGCTTTTTCCGACACCGTTTCGGCCAATGAGTAAGTTGATATTGGTACGACCTAACTGCCTGGCGTTGTCAAAATTAAATTCGACAGCGTCAAAGTTATCCGGAAGTCCCTCCAGCTTGAACGAGAACTGTTCCTGCGCTTCATAGCTGCCTAGCGCTATCTGATAGCCTTTTTTTAAGATGGCCTTAGCAAGGCGATCTCTGAACAGGGACAGCTCGAAACCCTCCCAGTTTGAAAAATCTCCGTACGCATGCAGATTATAACTCCCGTCACAAATCTGACGCAGGTAGTCTTCTGCCCTCTGAGGAATGAGAGCGTGGATCCTACGATAATAATCAATGTCGGATGATAGCGAGACCACCTTTTTATGATCCAACAGTTTCGTAATACGAACGCTTTCTCCGACTTTATCATGGGATGTTAAAAAATAAATCGAAGAGTCATCATAACCCTTCGCAAGTAACTTGGTGCGCCCCAAGGACTCGCGCCTGCCATGCTCTACATGATAGACCTGAAAGGTGACGATATAACCAAAGTCATCCCAGGCCTTGGAATAATAGGTGCCAATGTGATCTTGCAGTAGATGGATGCCATCAATGTTGTCAATGTTAAGTGCGGTTGAAAAGTAAAACTCTGTCCCTGGCATGCATAAGTCCTTTTAAAAAATTTCCCAACTACTTTAAAACAGCCTACGCTTGGCAATGTTCCACTGCACGCCCTTTGCAATGCATCAAGCGGGTGCCACATCGCCGACTATACTGACCTCTCAGCATAGCGCGCAATGGTATTCAAACAACCCCTTTACTATCCGCCCATCGTCCAGCCCAATTAGAACGACGCTTTATCATCCAGGTTGAGTCTCTGTGCAAGCGTCAACTGAGCCACCGCCGACACCTGGTATGGATAGCCACTGTCAATCATTCAAGGCACTTTCATGGCATACACAGCTCCCGAGGGGCTTAGTCCTAATACAACGATTTACCGATACATGGACCTGGCCACACTTCTCCTTGATTCGTCAGCGACACCTGTTCTTCGCGGAGGTCAGTCATGAAGGCCTCCTCGAGGGGACGCCCATGGATCTGGATAGCTTAATGGACAGTGGCATGGCAGAGATGCTCGAACATGCCGTAAACAAGTACAGCTGCATTTTGGTTCGTCAGTGGACAATAAGCCATCACAGCTCGACTTCGACCTGAATCACTTCATCGGTGACTTCGTCCAGTTGCCGAACCACTTTGTAGATATGGCCGACAGCCTGCAGTGTGGGGCGGGGGATATATTTGCCGACCTTGGAGCGGTACAGCGTCCGGGTCAGCCAGATGCTCTGCACCACCGGGATGCCGGCTTTTTTGGCGCGGGCAATCAATGCCAGGGCGTCCTCGTCTTCACCTTTGCAATGAATCAGCGGCAGAGGCGTTTCGCCTGGTCGGTAATACAGGGCCACCGCATAGTGGGTCGGGTTGACCAGCAGCATGTCGGCATCTTCCACAGGCTTGGGCGCAGCACTGGGCTCCTGATTGAGGATCTCCTGGGCCAGTTGCCGACGATGGCCTTTGACGTGGGGGTCGCCTTCCGATTGCTTGTACTCTTTCTTGATGTCTTCGTGGCTCATGCGCAGTTTCTTCGCATGGAAGTATTTCTGCATGGCGAAGTCGATCATGGCGATCGCCAGCAGCAGCCCCAGTATCACTCGCAAAATATGCCTGAACAGCTCGACCAGGGCATGCCAGTAGGTCGTCAGATCGCTGTTGGCCAGCAACACCAGAGTGCCCAGCACAGGTTTGACTTGCACATAAAGCGTCGCGCCGATGGCAATGGCCTTGAGCACACTGAGCAGCAGGTTGAGCAGGTTTTGCCCGGAAAACATCTGTTTGGCGTGGGAGAACGGGTTGATCTTGTTGGGATCGATTTTCAGCGCCTTGGGCGCGAACAGAAAGCCGATCTGCATCCAGCTGCTGATCAGGCGCATGAGCATCGCTATACCGACGCTGCACAAGGTAAAGCTGAGCAGTACGGTGAATCCTTCGCTGGCGATCAGCTCGACCGACGCGGCAAAGCTGCGGTCGATGCCTTTAAAGGACAGCGACAACAGTGCCTCCAGTCGGTTGACGCTTTCATCAGCCAGGGCCAGAGTGATTTCACTGACGGCCATCAACACCAGCAGTTTGCCGAGGTCCTGACTCTGCCCGACCTGACCCTTTTCCCGCGCGTCGCGCAGTTGCTTGGGCGTGGCCTTTTCGGTTTTTTCGCTCACGGCACTTGCACCAGAAGCGTCAGCAGCGACTTCAGATCAACCAGCTTCAACAATTGACCTGTGCCCAGTTCCAGCAGCGTCGGCAGATAGATCAGCAGAAAAGCGAGGCCGGCCATACTTTTGGCTGGCATGGCGAGGATCGAAACGTTCAGCTGTTGCGCATACAGGCCGATGATCGCGAACGCTGCTTCGATCAACAGCAGCAGCGCGATGAAGGGCGCGGCGTACAGCAGCATGTGCTGCATCGTCTGGTTCAACTGCTCCAGAAAGACATCCAGGCCGCCAGCGTTCATGCCCGGCATCCAGGCCGTCGGAGGCCAGACGCTGTAGCTGTCCCAGATGATCTGAGTCATCAGCGAAAGCCCCCCGGTGAGGATTACCAGCATGATCAGGGTTTCTTGAAACAGTTCGCCCAGTGGCGTGGCGTCAGGGCCCAGCGCCGGGTTCAACTGGCCGCCGCTGAGCGCACCGCGCTGGCTGTCGAGCAGCGCGCCCACCGAGGCGAACATCCAGAATGGCGCATACAGCAACAGCCCCAGTAGCGTGCCGAGTACCGCTTCCTTGATCAGCAGGCCGCCGATTGCGAACCAGTTGTCGTCGAGGGACTCCAGAGCCTTGCTGATGGCTGGTGCCGGGATCATCGCCATCACCGCCACGACGGCATAACGCAACGGGCCTTTCAGGTATTTGAAGCAAAAGGCTGGCACCAGCAGCATGCAGGGCATCAGCCGTGCCATTGCCAGTCCCATGCCCAGCATGAATTGAAAGGCGCTGTGCGCGTCGAAGGGCATTTAGTGACTGACCCCGGAGCGGGCAATCAGGTCGAAGGCCATATTGATGAACTGGATCAGCTCGACGCCGATCCAGCGGCCGGTCATGGCCAGGGTCAGTCCGACGGCCCCCAGTTTGATGCCGAAGGGCAATGTCTGATCCTGAATCTGCATGAGTGCCTGCAGCAGCGAGGTGACCACACCCACCAGCACCGCAACGGCCAGCGGCGGGGCGGTCAGGATGACGACCAGAAACATGCCTTGCTTGAACAACGCCAACGCTTCCATGACCGCCTCACATGTAGGAATAGAACAGGCTGTCGAGCAGACGCGACCAGCCCGATACGAGCACGAACAGCAGCAGTTTGAGCGGCAGCGACAGTGTCATCGGCGAGACCATCTGCATGCCCAGTGCCAGCAACAGGTTGGAGACAATCAGGTCAATGACGATGAAGGGGATATAGATCAGAAAACCGATCTCGAAACCGGCCTGCAATTCCGACAGCACAAAGGCCGGGATCGCCAGCAGAAGATCGTTTTTATTGGCCTGATCGGCCATTTCCTTGGGCCACATGCGCTGGGTGTTTTCCAGCAGGTGGGCGACGACATCCGGGTCGGTGTTGCGTGTCATGAAGCGTTGCAGCGGCTCGATGACCACTTTGAGGCTGCTCTGCAGTTTGTCGGCGTTGCTCAGTTCCAGCGGGTGTTCATGAACCCGCTGCTGTATGTCGTGCGCCACCGGGGCCATGACAAACATCGTCGCGGCCAGGGCGATGCCATACAACGCCATGTTCGGCGGCACTTGCTGAACGCCGATCGCGTTGCGGGTGATCAGCAGCGTCATGGCGATCTTCAGAAAGGCGGTGCAGACGATCAACAGGAACGGGATCAGCGACAGCGAGCCGAGAAACAGCGCCAGCATGATCGGGTTGACGCCCTCCATGATCATGAGCGCGCCACCAGCCGGGTAATCTGCAAACCGAGGCGGCCTTCGACGTCGACCAGCTCGCCTTCGGCAACCACCTGCTCGCCATGGCACAGCGTGGCGTAGCCTGGCGCGATGCCGCTGACTTCGAGAATGGTTCCGGCGTCCAGTCGGCGCAGTTCGGCAAGGGTCAATCTGAGCTCGCCGCAGCGCAAGGTCAGGTCCAGCTCCAGTGAGTCGAGCATCGGCGACTCATTGTGGTCTCCCGACTGCTCTTCATGCTCCGCTTCGCTGTCCGCGTACCCGAATGCGTGCTCGGCGTGTTCGTCGTCATGCTGTTGCTGATCAGCCTGTTCAGGCACCGGTTCTTCATAGTCGTCGAGCATCTCGACGTCGTCCTGATACAGATCTTCAGTACTCATGGTGACTGTGCTCCTCATGACTGAGCTGCAGAAAAAGATGCTGGGCCTGTTGGTCAGTGCGGGCCGCCCATTGACGTCCAGCGAGTGTCACGGATCCTTGTCCGGCGCTGTCGAACCGGCAGCGGGCAGGCAGCACCACGTCACCGGGGCGTAACGAGGCGATTTGTTCCAGGGTCAGTGACAGTTCGCCGACGATCAGCGGTGTCGCCACCGACCAGGATTGGTCCACGTTACGATTCAAGACTTGCCAGTCAGCCGAACCCAGAAGCCTGAGCAGGGTGGCGGGTGCGGCGTGCAGGTGGGCATCGAGTCGTTCGCTGCCCAGTCGCACGAGAACCCGGCAGCCGATGGCCGGCTCGGTCGGGGCGTCTGAAAACGGCGCAACAGGCGCCAGCAGATCGGCGATCACCGGGCTCAGGCGCTGGTTGAATAACTGCCAGTACCAGGCCTGGTACTCGCCGCCGAGCGTTAAGGGCACTTCGCCCAGCAGGCTGAGCAACGCTTCGGCATCGCTCAGCAACAAGGGGCCCACCGCAGTACTCAACCAGACACCGTCTGCCGGTATCCGCGCGTCTTCGTGCTGCGGCAGCAGGCTCAGTTCGGCGTGCTGACCGCGGGCGCTGAAGCCCAGGCGTCGTCCGGCGCCAAGTGCGCGTGTGGCTTGCGCCAGCAGAGCGTCGACCTTGCGCAGACGCAGGGCGCTCATGCTGTGAAGTCTTCATGCATGTCCAGCTCGACGTCCTGACCAAGTGCCTGCGCCAGCGATTCCCGGCATGCGCCGACCTGGCCCTGCAAGCGCTTGAGAACGTCACGTCGGCCAAAGCCCAGTTGAATGCTCCAGCGGTTTTCGGATTTGCTGGCGTTGACCCGCACGCTGCCCAGATTGGGCATGAGCAGGCTGAAGGCCAGCGGACCGTCCGGCTGATCGGGCAGACGCTGCGCCAGCTCGTCGATCAACTGAGTCGGTACGTTTTCGGACTGTGCAGAGAAGGCCACACCGCTGCCTCCGAAGCCCTGCTGATTCGGCTCTTCGCCTACCTGCGGTATCAGCAGTTGCGAGAAGAACATGCCGTCGGCGCTCATCGGGCTGTCGGTCACTGAACGGTTCAGCGCGAAACGAACCTTCTGCACATCGCCCCGAGGCGCCCCGGTAAAGGCTGGCGGCTGGTCATCGAACCTGGCGGGCTGACGCAGCGAAGGCAGGGGGCGCGAGCTGGCTGGCGGGGCACTCGGCGCGGGTGGCGCTTTGGCAGGGGTTTTGATCGGTGCGGTCATCGTCACTTAACCTTCTTCGTTGAGCGTCTCCTCCATGCAGGCGAGTTTCTCGACCGCGCGCTGAGACGCCTTGGCTTGCAGCCGTTTCTGTTCAAGCAACGCCTGTTGTTCAGCTACTCGCATTTGCTGTTGCTGCACGTCCTGGCGGATGTAAGCCAGGCGGTCGAGCATGGTTCTTTCCTTTTCGTGCCAGCCGTCGACATCAGTCAGGCTGAGCGTCTTTTGCAAATGCGCATTGGACAGACTCTCGCGGCGGCGCTTGTGGTTGTCGCGTTCCTGATTCAGCGACGCCCTTGTCTCTGCTAAGTGGTCGAGCATCGATTTCAGTTCCAACTGCGCCTGGCGATGAGCCCGCTCGGCACTGGCCTGACGATGTTGGCGCAGTGGCGTGAGCAGACCGATCACCTGCTGCAGAGCGACCTGTTGCGGGTCGTCTTCCAGTGGTTCGTCCATGGCTACTCCGGCAGTTGAGAGGTGAGTTGCAGCAGCCTGTCCAGGGTTTCCTGCAGCGGCACGGGCTCACGCAGGTCCTGGCGCAGGAAGGCATTTATGGCGTCGTTCAGTTGCACGGCACAGTCGGTGACCGGGTCGGCCCCGGCCTGGTACTCACCCAGGCGCAGGAGCATTTCCACTTGTTTATAGGCGGCCAGCAACTGGCGCAGGCGATTGTTCGCCCGTTGATGTTCGCGACCGGTGACGTTGCTCAGAATCCGGCTGATGCTGGCCGACACATCGATCGCCGGGTAGTGCCCGCGCTCGGCCAGTTTGCGCGACAGTACGATGTGCCCGTCGAGCAACGAGCGTACTTCGTCGGCGACCGGATCGTTCATCGAGTCCTGTTCGATCAGCACCGTGTAAAGCGCAGTGATCGAACCGTTCTCGCTCATCCCGGCGCGTTCCACCAGGCGTGGCAGCAGGGTGTACACCGAGGGCGGCAAACCGCCGCGCCCCAGCGGCTCGCCCGAAGCAATGCCGATTTCCCGTTGCGCGCGGGCGAAGCGGGTCAGCGAGTCGAGCAGCAACAGCACTTTCTGGCCTCGGGCGCGAAAGGCTTCGGCGATGGCAGTCGCGGTGAACGCAGCGCGGGCGCGCTCCATGCTGGAACGATCGGATGTTGCACAGACCAGCACCGAGCGGCGGCGCAGGGTTTCGTCCAGTTCGTGGTCGAGAAACTCGCGCAGCTCGCGGCCCCGTTCGCCGATCAGGCCGAAAACGATGACGTCACAATCCATGTTGCGCGCCAGTTCGGCCATCAGTGTGGTCTTGCCGCAGCCCGCACCGGCGAACAGCCCGACACGCTGGCCCTCGCCGAGCAGAATCGCACTGTCGATGGCGCGTATCCCGGTGGGTAAAGCCCGGGTGATACGCGGTCGCTGGGTCGGCGGCAGGGCGTCGGCGATCACCGGCAGAGTCGTGCGGCGGTCCTCGGGGCCAGCGAAAGCGCCGAGGCAATCGCCCATCAGCGGGCGCCCGAAACCGTCCAGTACACAGCCGAGCAGGCTATCATCGACGCCGATCCGGTGTGCCACGCCCAGCGGGCGGATCGGCGCACCGACCTGAATACCGTCGGGTGGGCCCAAGGCACTGAGCAGCGTGCATTCCTGGGTGAAGCCGACGATTTCGGCCAGCAGCAACGAGCCGTCGGCTTTGCTCACTTCACACAGATCGCCGACCTTGGCCGATGGAATCTTGCACTCCAGCAGAATTCCGCGCACGGCGCTGACGCGGCCAATGACGCGCACCGCGCAGTACTGGCTCAAACGCTTGGCGTGCGCGTCTTTCCACAGGTTCAGTGCTGCATTCACCAGTTCACCTCGACGTGGCGATTACCGTCGAATTGCAGACGCTGATTGTCGATTCGGGTGAGGCGCAGGCCATCCACTTCGTCACCTACGTAAACCCGTCGACCGTCGGCAGTCACCAGATGCGCATGCGGCCCGGTCATGATCTGAACCACCACAAAGGGCAGGGTGTTGCGATTGCTGCCCACGTTGTCCAGGACGGTGACCGGCGAGGCGTACAAGGCTTTGAAGCGCTGAAGCATGCGTTGGTAGACCAGCAGCGATTCTTCTTTCAGATCGCCGTTGAGGACCAGCCCGTCGGGCGTCTCTTCCACGCTGACGTCAGTCAGCAGGCGGTCGCTGAGCATGGTGCTCAACTGGTGGCGGACGGCATCTGCGCTGCTCAGGCGTATGCGGTTGTCGGTCACAGGGTTTGCAGCCCTGGCTGGCGCCTTGGGTGTATCGGGCGAGGCCTCTGTCGTGGCGGCCGCCAAGTGAGCCGGGCTCTGATCCATCGCAATAGCGGGCGGGCGGGTCAGGCTCCAGGCGCTGCCGATGACGCCCACCAGCAGCCCGGCGATGATGCCCGTGGTGCGGTTGAGAAATTGCGAGCGGGACTTGACCTTCTCCAGCGGCACGTCGTTGTGTGCCGGCCCGGATTCGGCCTCGGGCTGCTTGGGGATCACGACGGGCACCGAGGGCCACTCATCACCCGCAGGCGAAACGCACAGCCACACCGAACCCAGCATGAAGGCATTATTGAGCGTCAGGTCGATGCTTGGCCGGGCGTTGCCCTGTTCGTCGCAGACCGCGCCTTGTTCAGCGTTCAGTGTCCAGTTGTCGTCGACACGTTGCAGGCGGCAATGCAGGCTTTCCACGCCCGCATCGTCCAGCGCCAGATCGTGTTGCCCGGCAGAGCCAATCGACCATTGCTCACCGATCAGCGGTAATGCCGCGCCTTGGTGCTGGCCGTTCAGTACGCGTAATTCAAACATCTGAAAGTCTCCGTGCGTTCAGGCCTTGCAGGCTCAGGCAGCGTGCTCGTTGTCCAGCGGCTCGAGATCGTCCTCAAGGTCGAATCGACCCATGACCTTGACCTTGGCCGCATTGCTGATTTCCGCGAAAGATAGTACGGGTACATGGTAGAACTCCTCCCTCAACAAGGTACGCAGAGGGCTGCGCAGATCCTGTGCCACCAGCAGAACCGCCTGTTCGGGAGCTCGTACCGGGAAGGCAATGTGCAGTTGTTGCACGAGCATCTGGCTGATCTCGTTGCTCAGCGCGAAGAATGTTTCGGTTTGCGTCTGGCGCAGGCCATCACGCAACAACCCCTCGCTTTCCGGCGTCAGCAGCCACACTTGCAGGCCTTCGGCACCGCAGTACTGGTGGTAGATCTGCGACTTGAGCGCAATGCGCACATAGTCGGTCAGCACATTGGTATCGCGTTCATGCTGACAGTGCTCGATCAGGGTTTCGGCAATGACCCGGATCGCCCGCAGCGGCACACGCTCCGAGGCCAGGCGTTGCAGGACGGCCGAGAAGCGCGTCAGGGTGAGGACCCGTTGCATTTCCTGAGCGAGTTCCGGTTGCTCGGACTCCAGCCAGCCGAGGATGGCTTTGGTTTCCTGCAAGCCGATGAACTGCGGCGCGCAGGACTGCAATGTGCGCTCCATGCGTTCGATGATCAGGGTCGTGGAACTGACCGGGTTCAATTCGCCGGACTGCTCGGCCGGCAGCCAGACCCATTGATCTTCCTGGCGGTCGGTATTGCCCGGGATGGCCGCCGGAAGGTTTTCGCCTTCCAGCTGGCGCGCTTCCACGGCGACATGGCTCTGCGTGAAGGTGGCCTTGAGCATCGGTACGTCATAGACGGTGAAGCGAAACTCGTCCGGGGCAATGTCATCGACATGCTCGATGATGAACGAAGGCAGGGTCAGGCCGTACTGCACCACCAGACGGTTGCGGCGCTTGCGTATTTCGCTGACCAGCGCTTCGATCTGCGCGCTGTCCTGACCGGGGTGGAATTGCAGCACAAACTGGCGGCTGGGCGAAAAGGTACGCAGGTCCTCCTTGCCGTTCATTTCTGGTGCCACAGTGGCTGTACGTTGCTCATCGGCCTTGGGTTTTGCCCGTTGCAACTGCAGCAGTCCACCGGCACCGCAGATGATCGCGATGGTGATGAAAACACCGGTCGGCATTCCCGGCAGGGCAGCGAAGCCGAGCATGGCCACCGAGGCGATGATCCAGGCCTTGGGCTGACTGGTAATCTGCTCGGCGATCTCGCGGCCGATGTTGGCTTCCACACCTGCCTCGGTGTTGGGCACGCGGGTGATGATCATGCCGCTGGTGACGGAGATAAGCAGCGCAGGAATCTGGGCGATCAGGCCGTCACCGATGGTCAGCACGGTATACAGCTGCAAGGCGTCGCCCGCCGCCATGTTGTGCTGCAGCACGCCGATGGAAATGCCGCCGATCATGTTGATGGCCACAATGATCAGGCTGGCGATCGCATCGCCGTTGACGAACTTCATGGCGCCGTCCATCGCACCGAACAACTGGCTTTCCTTGTTCAGTTCGGCGCGTCGTTTGCGGGCCTCGTGGACGGTGATCAGGTTGGCGCGCAGGTCACTGTCGATGGACATCTGCTTGCCGGGCATCGCGTCCAGAGTAAAACGCGCACCGACTTCGGCGACCCGTTCCGAGCCTTTGGTGATCACCAGAAAGTTGACCACCGTCAGGATCAGGAAGATCACCAGACCCACCGCCAGGTTGCCGCCCACCACGAACTGCCCGAACGCCTCGACGATGTGCCCGGCGTCCTGGTTGAGCAGAATCAGCCGCGTCGTAGACACCGACAGGGCCAGGCGAAACATCGTGGTCAGCAGCAGCACGGCAGGGAAGGTCGAGAACGCCAGTGGCCTGGGCAGGTGCATCGCCAGCATGATCAGCAGGCAGGAAATACAGATGTTCACGGCGATCAGCACGTCGATCAACCCGGTGGGCAGCGGCGTGATCATCATGAACACGATGGCGATCACAAAAAACGCACCGACCAGTTCCGAGCGACGCATGGCCGACAGCGCGACCATGTTCAGAAAGTTGATGACCCGGTTCATCAGGCAAGCCCCTCGTATAGTTGCTTCTGTTCCTTATGCGTAAGCTCGGCCATCAGCGTGAGTAGATTATTCAGCGCGGCCTGACGGCTTTTCAGGTCCCGCCAGAGCAGGATCGGCAACTGCATCAGCATCGGCCGCAGGCCATTGAGAAACGCCAGTTGGTGTTCGAGCCTGTTGCCCCCGATGTGCTGGGTCAGTTGCAAGGTCTGATTCACATTCATGCCATTGGCCGTCAGGGTCAGCATGTGTTTGAGGAAGGCCGGTGGGTCCACCGTCAGTTTCGGATTCTTTTTACGCATGCGTCCCAGCAGGTGTTCGCAGCCGCGCAACAGCGTGGTGACATGGCGCGCGGTGGTCAGGCCATGCATCAGCGTGCGCAGTTGTTCATGGGACGCCGACGGGGTAATCGCCGAAAGATCGTCGGCGATGGCGATGCGCATGTCGCGCAGGTTCAGGTCGAACTCGCCGGGTTCCTGCTGCTCGCCAATCAAGGCTTCGATCAAGCCCGTGACATTGGGTTGTCCGGAAACCGCAACGCCATACAGATTGCGCAAGGCCGTGCGGCGCTTGTTATCGATGTTCTGGCGCCCGAAGGCTCTTGCGGTATTGATACCGGCGCGCGCGCGCGGGCCGAATCGGCGGCGCAGATGTTTGAGCGTCTGGGTCAGCGCTGCATATTCTGCTTCAGCCCCATCGTCTTCTGCCTGTTTGCGCGCCGCCTGCAACACCACGTGAGCCTTGGCAGCGTCGCCGTCAGCGAATTCCAGAACCTGTTCCAGATCGGCGTCGTTGTCCTGCAGCAGTTTTTTGCGCAGCAGTCTGGCGGCGTTATCCAGCCCGGTGTCGCTGGCGCTCATCAGCAATTGATAAAGCTCGCCCAGCTTGACGGCCCGCGACTGCAGCGCGTTCCTGCTCGCGATCAGTTCTCGCTCACGCAGTATCCGGCTGTGCTGCACCAAGGCTGCGGCGAAGCGCGAAACCTGCAGTGACGAGGTGCCTTTTTCATCAGGCAACCCGCCGCCGGGAATCGCTCGCACAGCCGGCGTGATGGCGCGGATTGGCGCTACCGGACGAATGGGCAATGTAGGCGGGGCGACAATTTTCATAGGACGATTCTGGGCCTGGTGTGACCGCTGAGTGGGTCGTTGGCCCGGTTCGGTTCCCTGGTGCCGAAGGCTCATGCGTTTGTGCCAAAAGCTGCAGAGCTAAAAATCATGTTGCGCAAAAAAATGTATTACAAAGAATTTCACATTTTAAAATATTTATATAAATCATGCGGTTATGATTATTTTTGGACTGGCATGGTTATCGCTATAGGACTTGCACTCCATCAATTGAGGCAAGCCCATGCTCCCGAATCTTGTGATCCTTGATGCAACCGAACCACGCAAACCATCGTCGTCCGCCGGTATCCGGCAATTGACGGCCGATCAGGTCCAGATGCTCAGGGCGTTCATCCAGAAGCGGGTGAAGAACGCCGATGATGTGGATGACATCCTGCAATGCGTGTTTCTCGAGGCGTTACGCAATGAGCACAAGTTTCAGCACGCCAGCAAACCGCAAACCTGGTTGTGTGGCATTGCGCTGAATCTGATCCGCAATCACTTTCGCAAAATGTATCGCCAGCCTTATCAGGAAAGCTGGGAAGACGAGGTCCATACCGATCTGGAGTGGAACGGCGATATCACTCATCAGGTAGACGGGCACCGGCAGTTGGCACGGGTTATAGAGGCCATCGACTGCCTGCCGACGAACATGCAGAAGGTCCTGGAAGTTTCGCTGGAAATGGATGGCAATTATCAGGAAACCGCCAACACGCTCGGCGTTCCGATCGGCACCGTCCGCTCCCGGCTGTCCCGGGCGCGGGTGCAGCTCAAGCAACAGATAGACCCGTTCGCCTGAGTGTTCGTCTGTCTGGAACCAACTCGCGCGCAAAACCACACAGTTGCCATCCCTCACCACTTGGATGGCAACCATGCGTATATCCAGTTCTCCCAGTCCTGCCCTCGGCAGCATCGTGAATCAACCCACCTCTGGCGAACTGGCTGCTGAGACGCCATTGGCCAAAGCCTCGCTTACGCAGGGCAGCGCAGGTGGTGGTCAGGCTTTTGTACAGTTCGGCCAGGCTAACGACAGCCCATCGTCCTTTTCGGGAACCGAGCAAAGCGGCTCATCGCTGATGAGTCTGCTGACTCGCAGCAGCAGCAGTAGTGACAGCACCTCCAGCGTCGATCAGGACAGCGATCAGGTGTCACCGATGACGTCGGTCTCGTCTACCGCGAGCGCGTCACCCACGACGGCCTCCAACGCGGCGAATGCCCCGAGCGCTACCGATGCAGCGTTTCTCGATAACTCCGAATATTCTTCGCCCGAGGCGCTCAAGCGCTGGGAACCGATGGTTGCCAACCTGCCGCCCGAAGAGCGCGAGCAGGCCGCCAAAGAACTCAACCGGCCCATCGCCGCAGCCTGGATGGCCAGAGAGCATGGTCCCAATGCCGAAAAGGCGATGGCGTTCATCAATGCCAACCCTGCGTTGAAGACGGCGGTGGACGTCGGCAAGGATGGCGGTAATGCGGATGGCAAAATCACCAACAAAGACCTCAAGGCGTTCGCCAAAAACATGGAGAAGGCTGCCGACAATGCCGACAAGGACGTGGCCAAGTACATGGAAGATAACCCCGGCGCTGATCCTCAATCCCTTGAAATGGTGCGCAGCGCAGCGGTGATGCGCGCCAATATGCCGTTGGCGACGGCAGCCGACCCTCATCATGCCGTCGGGGCGGCGGACAAGACCGATGTCGATGACAATGTCAGCGCCGAGGGTTTGAAAGCGCTGATTAAAAGTAACCCCGGGTTGTCTGGTACGCTCAAACAGTCGTCCAACATGTGGTCGCAGGCGGGCTTCCTCAGTCAGGTGGACGAAGCCGGTCTGACCGGGCGCAAGAAGGCTGCGCATAGTCCCGACCAGGTGTTCGATGCGTCCAATATGAGCGAGTGGATCAGAAAGAGCGCCCCCAAAAATGGTGGCCAGTTCGCCAGCATGCTCAGCGATGCCGCGACGTTGAATTCGGTAGCCGGTATCGATATCAGCAAACTCAACGCCCAGGTTTTCGAGAAGCCCAAGGCTTACACCGGCGCGCAGAAGGCCGCTGTGATGATCAAGTTGCAGCAGACTCAGCAGAGCGTGATAGCCGGGCGGGATTTGCGCAATACCGAGAAGACCGAGGCGGGCCTCAACGAGCGAATCGCTCAGTTGCAAGCCGATCCCGACGTTCAGGAGTACCTCAACAAAAGTATTCCCGAACAGGAGCGCAGCCTGGTTCGCAGCGATTCGGCGCTGCAGAAGGCCGTGACTGAGCAGGCTCAAAACGTCAACAGCGGAAAGGCCTTGCAAACCGACATGGCAACCGCAGACAAGGCCGTCGACAAACACAACCCCAACCCCGATTACAGCGGAGCCATCACCGGCTTGTCGGCCCAACTGCAACTGCAAAAAGACCTGTTTCCGGATGCCCAGGTACCCACTGCCCAGCAAGTCTTCAACAACCAGCCTGATGAACTGCAAACGAAGATCGCCGACTCCTACGTGCGCAACTTCAGCGAAGGGGGGGCTCTGAAACAACTGCTTGGCCAGAAAAAATCTGACGCCGGTGAGTCTCTGCAAACCGCAGATAACCAGAAAGCGGCGTATGAAAGTGTGCTGCCCGCTGATTTCGTCAATGGTGAGCGTGAGAGCTACACCGCCAGCACCTTGTCCGAGCTGCAGAACTCCAAAAAAGGCCGCAAGTTACTGGAGGGCAAGACCGATGAAGAGGGCGGCCCTTCGCTGGCCGCGCAGCTCGCCGAGCAAGGTATCGGAGGCAAGGCGTTCAACTCGGTCATGGGCTTCGCGTCAGTGTCTGACAGGCTCGCCAGCGGCGACAAGCTGGGCGCGGCTCAGAGCATCATCGACAGCTCCAGGTTGGGCGCGGAGGCAATCAAGGGCGGCATAGACACCGGCGCGAAAATGATGGGCCGCGAGGCGTCCGCCGGTCTTGGTCGTCTGGGCGGCCAGATGATCGGCCGTGCCGTCGGTCTGGTTGCCGGTGAAGCCACAGGGCTTGCCGCAGGCGCAGCGCTGGGTGCTGCAATCCCGGTCATCGGCTGGGCCATCGACGGCGCCATGGCGTTGGGTTTTGGTATTTCGGCGATTATCGACGCAGTCAAAAAGCACAAGGCGCAGAAGGCGTTTGATCATAACGTTGACCCGGTGCTGGATCAGTTCGGGATTGACAGGGCGCATTGATGCAATGGAGCAGGGCGGCGGCGTTATTTTCCATCCTGTTCCGAGAATGCGTTGTTTTGCAGACTTCGATGATTAATACCCCGCCTGGGGAAGTGATTTATCGACCTCGTTCATTCGTACAGTGTTCAGGACACCGAGGTGTACTAATGACTGACCGATTATACAAAACTGTTCTTGCCGACTTATCAACGTCTTTGACGATGCAACCTTTGATGTTCGACGACACAGGCGCTTGCGACGTGGTGGTCGATGAAGAGATAGCGCTGAAGGTGGTCGTGGACCCCGTGTTCCAGCGTCTGTTGCTGATCGGACTGATGGACATTTCCCCCGATCTTCCCTTGGAGCGTTTGGTGAGTGGCGCACTTAACCCTCTGTTCAATGATGGACCCGGGTTGGGGTGGCATGCAGGCAGCGAGCTGTATATCGGCTTTAAGGCAATTCCCAGAGAAAAGGTGAGTGTGGTGACGCTCAAGCAGGCGATCGCTGAACTTGTAGAGTGGATAAAAACGTGGCGCGACGCGCACTGAAAGAGGATGAGTCATGAACCCGATACAGACGCGCTTCTCTAATGTCGAGGCACTTAGACATTCAGAGGTGGATGTACAGGCGCTCAAAGCACACGGTCAAATAGAAGTGGGTGGCAAATGCTACGACATTCGCGCGGCTGCCAATAACGACCTGACTGTCCAGCGTTCTGACAAACAGATGGCGATGAGCAAGTTTTTCAAAAAAGCAGGGTTAAGTGGGAGTTCCGGCAGTCAGTCCGATCAAATTGCGCAGGTACTGAATGAAAAGCGCGGCCCCTCCGGTCCCCGTCTCATACGCCAGGGGCAGACCCATCTGGGCCGTATGCCATTCAACATCGAAGAGGGGCAAGGCAGTTCGGCCGCCACGTCCGTCCAGAACAGCAGGCTACCCAATGGCCGCCTGGTAAACAGCAGTATTTTGCAATGGGCCGAAAAGGCGAAAGCCAATGGCAACACAAGCTCCAGTGCGCTTTATCAGATCTACGCAAAAGAACTCCCGCGTGTAGAACTGCTGCCACGCACTGAGCACCGGGCGTGTCTGGCGCATATGTATAAGCTGAACGGTAAGGACGGTATCAGTATTTGGCCGCAGTTTCTGGATGGCGTGCGCGGGGTGTAGCTAAAACATGACACAAAAGTGTTCATGATGGACAACTCCAAAGCAGCGGACGAGTTCTACAAGATCGAACGTTCGGGCACGCAATTTCCGGATGAGGCTGTCAAGGCGCGCCTGACGATAAATGTCAAACCTCAATTCCAGAAGGCCATGGTCGACGCAGCGGTCAGGTTGACTGCTGACCGTCACGATATCATTACTGCCAAAGTGGCCGGTCCTGCAAAGATTGGCACGCTTACAGATGCAGCGGTTTTCTATGTAAGCGGAGATTTTTCCGCTGCGCAGACACTTGCAAAAGAGCTTCAGGCACTGCTCCCTGACGATGCGTTTATCAATCATACGCCAGCTGGAATGCAATCCATGGGCAAGGGGCTGTGTTACGCCGAGCGTACACCGCAGGACAGGACAAGCCACGGAATGTCGCGCGCCAGCATAATCGAGTCGGCACTGGCAGACACCAGCAGGTCGTCACTGGAGAAGAAGCTGCGCAATGCTTTCAAGAGCGCCGGATACAATCCCGACAACCCTGCGTTCAGGTTGGAATGATTATGAATTGCTGAACATCCCAAAGGCGCGGGGCCAGGAAGACGGACCTGAGGGGCCATTCTCCGGCGTATCCTTCCCTTGCTCGAACACAGGTTTGCCGTGAATCTGTTTCATGGTTCCAGGCAGCCTATCATGGGAGAGAACGGCGTTTTTAGAGATTGAGCCAGGCAGATTTTTTTCAGGAGATGCATGCGGTAAACGACAACAAGGCACTTTCCACCAGACGAAAAAAAAGACCTTGAAATTCAAGGTCTTTTTTAAAGGTGGTGCCCCGAGGGGGAATCTTAAAGCATTACACAGAAAGCTGCTATAAGTTGCTTATGGGTGCAACTGATTGTTCCTATTGATTTTTCTCCGCTAGAAGATGTTCAGCTAGGGGCATCTGGTTGCATTGGCGTGGTAGTCTTTACGCCAAATTTACGCCAATAGGGGGCGGACGTGGCGTCGTATCGAAAGCGCAGTGGGGGATGGCGAGCAGAGGTAGTCAAGCTAGGGACCCGTGACTCGCAGACCTTTGCAACGAAAGCAGCTGCCGTTGCATGGGCAACGCATCGTGAAGCAGAGATCTTAGCAGGAAGTGGAAAGCCGAAGGCTGGCAATCAAATGACGTTATCGGACGCGTTGAGACGATACAAGCGCGATGTGTCGACTACAAAGGCCGGTCAACGTTGGGAAGAACTGCGCCTGGATAAGATGGACAACGAGATGACGTTCGTGGGTGAGCTGATCGGTAACATCACTGCTGACCAGATCGCTGAGTGGCGTGATCTCAGGCTGAAAAAGGTGTCTAGTCCCTCAGTCCGACGCGATATGACTTTATTGTCGTCCGTTTTTGAGATTGCTAAGCGAGAATGGAAGTGCTGCACGATCAATCCTGTGCGCGAAGTTAAACGCCCAAGTAATGGCAGGCCGAGAGATCGTCGCGTATCTTTGTCTGAGGTGAGCGCCCTCACCACCCGTTTGGGGTTCATCGAAGGTGTTGCGCCAGTTACTCTGCAGCAGGAGCTGGCCTATGCATTTTTGCTGGCACTTGAAACAGCAATGAGGCAGGGTGAGATTCTTGGCCTGAAGGTCAAAGACGTCCTTATAAAGGACAGGTACGTCCGATTGGAAATGACCAAAAATGGGGAAAGCCGCAACGTACCGTTGACGCGGCGAGCAGGCGAGTTGTTGGAAGTGCTTTTGGGCGAGCGTTCAGGCGATAGCCAGGTGTTCAGACTCAGCTCTGCGTCTGCTGATGCTATGTTTCGAAAAATCAGAGACGAGTTACATATTGTGGATCTTCATTTCCATGATACCCGACATGAAGCGACAACTCGGCTCGCACGTAAAGTAGATGTACTGGATCTCGCTCGAATCACTGGGCACAAAGATCCTCGTTCGTTGATGGTCTACTACAATGCCACAGCCGCCGAAATGGCGGCGCGGCTTGACTGACAGCTGAATCCAAAATCGCTGCACGGCCAATTTTCATAAGGCATGTCAGCGAAGCCTTGCTACGTGCAAAAACTATAGAAGCAACACGTACGTTGAGGGTTGCTCCTGCATGCTGGCAAGTGGACATGCCGCTCCGTAAGTATTAAGCTATGAATGCTTTAATTCGCCATCTCATACCCAATGCCCGTCATAATTAAATGGAAAGGAACGATCAATGTTTACAGGGAAAGAAATAAAAAGCTTCGCATTAGAGTATGGTAGGAAATGGCTATTTCCTGACTTTACTAATAAGCTCACATGGTTTGTTGCTGGGTTGGGAGGTGCGATAATAGTCACCCCCACCCCTCTGAAAGTTATAATTTACAACTGGTTGATAGATACGTTCAATCTTAACTCGGGAAAGAAATTCTCCCTGGCTGAGCTGGTCCCAGACGCTGCAGATTACTGGGTTGGCTTCGGATTGATCGTTGTGGCCTTATTGCATAATATTTTATATCGGTACTTTTTATACAAGGAGAAGCAAGGTTCATTGGCAGCTGCTAATGAACGGGGTTATGCTCATGATAGGAAGTTGTTTGATAAGTTTCTTGAGGATTTTCCTAGCGGTTCAGATTCGGTGAATATGCTGCGGCATCATGATTTTGCTAACTCTTTTAATATCGATACATTGGCAAACCTTGATAGGTTTGCAAGTGAGTGGGATATTGTTGAGCGAGAGTTTCTGAATCCTGAATTAGAGCAGATGCGAAAAGAGCTTTGGGGTAAGTGTAGAGAGTTCAATTACAAACTGTCTTTGGGGGCTTGGGATTTAAATGGCGGTCCAGGATTCACTTGTATTCCAAATGCCTATCGCGGCTCGGATGATTGGCCGGAGCACGTCGATAAAAAAATTGGGGAGCTCAATACTCTCGGAACAGAATGTTATGAGCTTTATGTTGCATTTGTGCGTTCTGGGAAACAGACCCTATCTACAGGTATTTAAATTATTCCTTATTTTGTTCCATTTTCCGAACAAATTACATGGTCGGTTGCGGCCGGGGTGCGTCTTTCATACCTGGTAAATGCTACCTCGGGAGCGCACGGTTGGTATACGTTCGCTCCCGGCGTAGTGCCGGATCCCTCGCAAGGCAGGGTCTGCCATTTTCTCGCATCAAAACCTCAAGAGCTTGATGCTCAAGGCCGATGTAACAGACGATCAACCGCTACATCGGAATAACATTCATGCGGCGTGTTTAGTGCTGCGTGCGATTGGAAGCTTGGCGCGGTTCTGGCGTGCCCACTTTATTACTTCGCCAGCAAACCAACGCTTGACTGCTTTGGAGCCTTTGCCTATCGCACAAGGTTGGATTGCATCAGGAAACCCAGGTTGGACGACAACGCGCCTCTCTACCGTGTATTGAGAAAGCTTCATGTACTGAGCGATGTCATCGAAAGTCCACAACTCGTCATCAATTGAGACCCTAGGTGCTCTCAACTCATTCACCAGGGCTCGAAGAGTCATCAGCAAGTCTGCACTTTCAGGATCTGTGCTTAGGTTACTCATACATGTTTCTCCATTTGCCCGCCTGCAATTGTCCTGAAGGGCTGTGCGTAACGGTAAAGCGGCTCTATCGTAAAGCCGCGCTGCTCTGCAGCCTTGGCGGTCTCACGCCCTCTCACGGTCTTGCACCAGCTTCCACGACTTGAGAGAACATCCCAGGCGACTGGTTCGGCCTGCTGATAGACGTTGTTGAAAGCCAGTGACAGCTCCATCGGATCCGCGCCCCTTTGATGCAGCATCATGGCGAAGTTCGCGATGTCCTCAAAGTTGCCAGCATTGCCCTTGGGAATATGCCTAACCATCAGTTCGGCTAGTTGCTTGTCCTGCACCAATGACTCCAACCAGCCATGACGACCTTTAGCGCGGGCCTCGGCAAGCTTGGTTTTCATTGCAGCAGCGAATGTATCAACGGCTTGGTTATCAGGGTGCTGGTCGACCTGTGCTGGAAACGGGCGGGAACAAAAAACGTCCAGATCTGCAAGATACTGGGCTGCGTTCGGGGTATCGACGTGCTCAATCAGCGAGCGAGACTTGCCAAGAAGGGCCACGGATTCACTCAAGAGCACCAAGGTTTCGGTGAGCTGTCTGCGCGCTCTATCACGCGCTCCTGTGCGGCTCATGCTGCCTCCCTGCAGAGTTCGATCTGCCGCCATGGGTCGTTTGCTTTGGCAAGTGCGGCCATCGGCGGTGGGCTGACACTGTTGCCGCACATGTGCACTTGCTGGGTCTTAGTGAATGGCTTGCCGTCGGCGCCGTGGGTGATGACGTAGTCGGCCGGGAAGCCCTGGGCCTTATACAGCTCGGACGGTTTGAGCATTCGAAGGCAGATGTCTACGATCACGTAGGGCGTACCCTTGACCATCACGGTGACCAGCGCCAGGCGATCCTTGGTCGTGATCGTGGGTGCTGGCTCGCCCGCGCTGCTGACGTTCTCGGTTCCGTAATAGCTGATCAGGAACGCGGCTACGCGCAGTGCGCCTTCCTCATGCTCTGGGGAGAGTCTGAGCGATACGACAGAGCTTTTTCCTCCGCCTCCGGCCGTGACGGTAGGCGCAGGTTCGTCAATCGGCTGGCCGACGCTGGCCCCGAACTGCCGCTCCATGAACGCAGTGACCAAGCCGTGGTGCTGGCCGCCGGCGCTGATGGTGTGTAGAGGATCGTTCACGTCCCGCGCATCACAGTTGCCGCGTAGATGCACCAGGTTTGCGGCCACCAGTTGCTGCTGGCTTCCGGTGTTGGTGACCGTTGTCATCGGCTCGTCGACACCCTTGGCGTGCGTCGTGTTGAAGCCGCCGTTCATCTGAGCCATGAATGCAGTGGCTACCGCTCGGTGACTCCTCGTCATTAAAGCACCGACCGGCTGATCAGTTGCTACTGGCTTGCCTGCATAAACTGGCCCGCCTGCACCCACCAGAATCGAACTTGTCAGCGCATGCTTAACGCCACCGGCAACGACTGTCCCTAACGGCTGATCGATACCCGGCACGCGGGGCTGTTGGCCTTCGCGCTCACCGTAACCAGATTGGATCAAAGTAGGGCTGATCAGCGTCAGCTCGCCACGGTTGGCGCAGGTGATCGTCGGCAATGGCTCCAGCGGATCATTGATGCGGTCGCTGACTTGGTGGGTCGCTGGTGCGATGACCGGGCTGACCACCGAGAATGCGCCGCCCTTTGGATATGACGTCACCGTGCGCAGCGGCTCGTTGGCCGATTGCACCGTATCGCCCGACCAGTTCGCAATCGGTACGATGAACGGCGTCGGATTGTCGATGACGAACTTTTTCATGCCCTTCGCTACTCGGCGCAGGGTGGCTGGAGCCAGGTCTTTCTTGCGTTCGAAGATGCTTTTGCCGAGGTCGGAAAAGTCGATGCACTTGGCGGCGGTCTTCAAAGGTTTCTGGCCTTTAGTAGGGCGCTTGGCGTGTGTCGGCTCTGGCCATACGATTGCCTGGCCGTCGCACCGGGCAATCATGAACAAACGTTCCCGGCTGGTTGGCGCGCCGAAGTCGCACGCTCGGATCACACGCCACTCGACGGCATAGCCCAGGCGCTCCAGCTCGGCCACGAACACCGCCCATGTCTGGCCACGCCGGGCAGGGTCTGGCACCAGAAACTGCTGATCGACCGGCACAACCTCACCAGGTGCTGCAATGCCGCCGCCCAGCTTCACGACCCGCCCGGTCGACTTGCAGCGCTTGGCCACCAGCGGCCCCCATTGCAGGATCTGCTTTACGTTCTCTAGGCTGATGACGCGGGGTTTCTTCTTGCCTGCCCACTTCAAGCCGATCCAAGACAGATTGCGGATCTCGCGCTTGCGTGGCTGCCCGCCAGCAGCCTGGCTGTGGTGGGTGCAATCCGGGCTCATGTGGAACCAGCCCACGGCCTTGCCGCTGCATTCCGTATCAGGATCGCCGTCAAACACATCGGTCGTGAAGTGTTTCGCGCCTGGGTGGTTGACGGTGTGCATACTGATCGCTGCAGCGCTGTGGTTCTTGGCCACGCTGACTTTTCGACCGAGGCCCATTTCCAACCCAGTACCAGCGCCGCCACCTCCGCAGAAAAAGTCGACAACAATCTCGTCGTCTTGCGCGTTGAAGCCCAGGCTGTATTGGGTTTTGAAATCGAATGGTGGGCGATTGAGTGAGGTCATGCCGCTTCCCCCACGTCAATCGGGCTGTCCGTTGGTTTATCGCTGCTGCGAATCTCGCCAAGGATTCGGAGCACTATGGCGTTCAGTTGCTCAAGTTGCGTTGCTGCACGCGTGCACCATGGCTCTGTACCCGTGATGTGCGCCCACGTTTTATGGGCCAGCCCCAGCGTGATGGCCGTGTCTGACAGAACTTGGAGATCGGCTTTGGTGAGCGAGCCCGTACTGCCAGCTTTCAACTGCTCTCGAAGACGCCTGATGATGTGGTTTTTGAGTTCGAAAGCGTGCAGATCTCCTTTGCGATCATATTCTCGGCGGAGTGCAAGTGTTGCTATGTCTGCATTCAATGCATCTATCCGTGCGCTGCTGTCGGCGATACTTGCTGATTTTCCCGCCAAGTACGACCTACGTAACGCCCGCTTGATTGCTCTCTCGATGAAGACGGTGAGGAGCAGAAAGCAGACCCCTATGCCTACCAGAATGATGATGTGCTGTGCTTGCATTTGCTGTGTCCTTGGGAATGAGCCCGTCGCCGGATCGGTGGTGAGAGGACGGCGACGGGTTAGTGCGTTGTGTCACTGGAAGGCAGTGACCACCTTTGAATCAGGCTGCTTTCAACTTGGCCTGTGCATCGAGATAGGCCGCGAGGTCGTGCAGGTACACCACTGGCTGGCCCTTGTTCGATCCGCCCAGCCGAGTGACCTTGAGATTGATTCCGCCTGCGTTGATCTTGCGGAGCAGGTAGCGATCACTCGATATGTGCGAGAAATAACGTTCTCGCACAGTGCTCAGCGTGGGGCAGGGTGTGGCGAACTCTTCCCGGAGCTGACTTAACGTTTCACTCACGCAGCGTCCTCCCCGTGCCCCTCCTTTTGGGGCACCAACTGAAGGCGAATCAGCTCCGCGAGACCCTCTTTCGATTTGCCGGTTGCCGTTGCGTACAGTCGTCCCTTCGCGTCCGCCACCACTGCGCCGTATGGGCGCGCTGGGCAGCGTGTTGGGGTGACATACGCGACCTGGCCTTCAAGCAGCACGGCGTCCACCATCCGAAAAACTTCCGCCAATTCGGCAGTTACAGGTGGCAAACCGTCCAGCATGCTGAGTGCCTCTGACGTTGCTCCGATCAATGTTGAGCGACTTATGATGGTTGGGTGGTTCAGGTGCATCGGAACCAGTTTCAGCGCGCCTACGGCGTGAGTAATTGCGTTCAGAGTCATGCTGCGGCGTCCTTCTTCATGGTGGTAATGCCAAGCTGGTCCGCAAGCCAGGTGACCCCTGCCTCCTTGACCATCACTACTGCATAGTGGCTGTAGGCGTGAATGTTCTTGTTCCAGCGGCTGCGCGAATCTTCGTACAGGTAGCCTTTGTCGCGGTGCCTGGGAGCAAGTTCGCCTGCCTGGGTCAGCACGCCGATTTCTCGCAACTTCGCTCGAAATGTCCGTGGCTTTATGCCCAGAATCGTTGCTGTAGCGTCGAGGGTTCTGTTCATGGCGAGTCCCTCAGGCCACGGCCAGAAAACCGCGCGTGCGGATGGCGCGATACAGCTCGTCCAGTGCGCCATACAGCTCTTGAAGGCCGCTGTCGTTGGTTAGTACCAAGTCGTCCGGATGGACTGACACACCGGCTTCGCTGATGTGGGGATTAACTTCGGCTGCGTCTGGCCGGTAGAGGTGAATGACCGTCCCGCCCCGTTTGCGGATGAAGTCAGCCTCGTTTTCGAAGCGGACATCGCTCACGACAAAGCCCGGCGCGCCGTCGAACACCGCACTGAGGCAATCAAGGTTCTGTTCAGCAAGGTCGACCCACAAGTTGGCGCTGATCATGTGACGGCCCCACTCGGTGCCGAGAAGTTGCATCAACTGGCGAGGTGAACGGCCCAGCCAGTCGATGGGCTGTTCCTTTTTGTCGCCTTCGAAATCCTCGGGACTGAGGTTGAATATGGCCATGATGCCGTCGCGCAACGGGTCGGCGAACGCGTAGCACTCAAACCCGTGTTCGTGGGCGAGGTGGTGGGCGGCAGTGGTTTTGCCGGAGCGGGCAGGGCCGGTGAGGCCTATCAGGATCTGCTTCATGCTGCTTGCTCTCCTTCCAATTGGTCGGTTGGTTGCAGCAAGCTTTGGACAAACTCCAGCAGGCCTGTCAGTCCCACGGATATCTTTTCTTCTCCGCTGTCGCTTAGCGACCCCAGCGCAGGGTGCTCTACGTCCAGCCAAGCGTGGCTTGAGTGCAGCACCTTTCTAGGAGCGTTGAGGTCATCGAACGCATCTGCGGCGTAGAAGTGCGCGCTGACCATCTGTACATGCCCGGAGTAATCGAAAAAGCCGAGAAGTCTGCCTTGCGCATTCACCAGCATGACTGCCGTCAGGATCTGGAGAACTATTTCCTGGTGGGTGGTCTTCATGCTGCGTCACCTCCCCATGGGCCGAAATCATCGACTGCCTTCACAGCCGCTGCTTTCACGGCGCTGCTTTTTGGCGGGATGATCAGGAGGAGGCCTGTTTGGCGCTGAATGGTGGCGATAGATTCGCGGTTTGAGGCTGCTGAAGGGTGGAGATACACCGGGCAGCGGGTGTTGCGTTGGGTCGTTAGCATGGCTCGTACTCTGTGGTGAGAGGGGGTACGAGACAAACAATACAAATACGTATTGATTCAGTCAATACGTAAATGTATTGATTTTTGAGTTGGTTAGAAAATTTCCAGCTTCGAAATCACCACTCCACAGATAATTGCATCAGGAGGGAGTTCAATGATGGGATCCGGCCAAGTCGGATTCAGCGGTTTAAGGAACGTTCGCCGACCTTCGACTACAACCTGCTTGAAGGTTGCCTCGTCGCTGTCGCTTAGCTTTGCCACAACCAGAGAGCCATTCTCATAGACCTTCATTGGGTCCACAAATATGATGTCCCCGTCTCTGAACGAGCGCCTCTCGTGCGGGTTGAACATGGAAAGTCCGCGTACGCGCAGCGCGTATGTCTGAGGACTGTGTGAAACTGCGCAGGGAAGCCAAGATTCGGGGTCGTAAGAGGCGCGGACCTCCGAAATCTCACACCAAGCTCCGGCTTGAATCCACGAGATCAATGGTACATTTCCTTTAATTCCCGGGCCGGGCTCGACGTTTGACTTATCTTCAAAGAGCTTGCGCTTCAAACCGAATTTAAATTCGACTGCTTCGCCGCCGTTCCATAGCCAATGCGCGCTTACGCCTAATGCACGAGCAATTTTTTCTACGTTCTCATGACGCGGACTCGCAGACTCCCCCGTCACGATTCGATGCACCGTAGGCTGCGAAACGCCTGATCTCCGACCCAACTCACCTTCCGATAGGTTGAGTTCACTCATACGCTCAGCGATACGTTGACCTATCACTTATTTGCCCTTTGATTCGAAAACGTATCGAAAGTGTATTGCCTCATCCAATACGCATGCGTATTATCCGGCTCATGCGAACATGCATTGGTGAAAACGATGACGATTCAACAGATGCTGGATGAACTCATGAGGCTTGGTTTCTCGCAGCGCGGTATCGCCGATCAGGTAGGTACCACGCAGCCAACCATCTACAGGGCCACCAGAGGTGCAGATATCAGATATGAAACCGGAAAGGCGATTGAGCGCATGCACGCCCAAGAAACATCAGATGCCTCGAAGAAGTCAGCTGCATAAGTCACGAGGGCCGGAGTCCTCTCACCACAAGAAATCCTCCGACCCAGCCGAGCAGCGCAGAGCGCTGAGTGACCCGCCATTGGGTTCCTCTCACCACAAGATTCAACCCAATGGCTCAAACGACATGCGTGCCGCACAGCACGTTTAGCACAGCACATCGGTCGTGGTCATAGGATAGGGCGTGCCCCTGCCTATGGCTACACCGTAAACGGGGATTTTACGGTTATGAGTCGCACGGATCTTTTGCCTGACGCTGGTCAGGTGCTTTCGTTGCGTCAGGCGCTTTACCGCGCAGGGCGCGATTACAAGGGCGGGGTTACTGCCCTTGCCCACGACATGGTTTTGGACAACGACACCCTCCAGAAAAAGCTGAAGCTTGATGAAGAGCGACGCTGGCTCAACCCGGACGAACTGGAAGAGATCGTCCGTCTGACTCGCAGCCCGCTTTTGCTCGATGCCTTGATGCGCCCTGCAGGGGCCGTTTGGTATCAACCTGAGGCCGTCACAGCCACCCAGGATGCGCTCAAATCGGTTGGCAAGCTGCTGACGGAAACGGGATCGTTCGTTTCGAGCATGCATAGCGGTGCAGCCGATCAGATATGGGAGCTGCACGAGGTGGCGCTGCTGGAAAAGCAGGGTAACGACATTATCCGTGCGGTGCTTGGCATCATGGCCGGCGCTCGTCTGGCGATGGAGGATCGTGTCAATGGCTGACGACATCGACCGCGCAAATGAACAGGCGCAGTATCTCTTGGACGTGGCTCTGCATCGGCATGGCCGCAGCCCTGTCTACTTGATCAGTGCTGAATTTTGCGGCGACTGCGGGGTTCCGATCCCAGAGCTACGCCGGGCCGCCTCTCGGGGCTGCGAAACTTGCATTGATTGTCAGTCGCTGCGGGAGCAGCGTAGATGAGTGATCGTCCAATCCCGCTTTCAGCTTGGGCACGTCGCTACTGCGAGACATTCAACTTTGCGTTGGTACCGATTCAACCGGGCGAAAAAGGCCCGAAGGGTAGGGGCTGGAATCAGCCCGGTAAGTACATCGTTGATCCTGCCAAGGCCGAGGCGTTCTGGACGAAAAATCCTCACCATAACCTCGGTGTCGTTTTGGGGCCGAGTCGGGTGTGTTCGCTGGACGTCGACGATGTTCAATGGACGCGAGTTGTCTTGTACGATTTGCTGGGTCTGGATCTGGATGCGCTCGCGCTGGCTTTCCCGACCGTCGTTGGCAACCCGCTGCGATTCCGAATCCTGTTTCGGGTGCCTGAAGGGCTGGAACTGACGCGGCACTCTCTGTCTTGGCCCAATGAAAACGACCCGGACGGGTCAAAACACAAGTCAATCATGCTGAAGGCCAACGCTGCTCGGGAGGCGGGCGATATGGCCAGAGAGGCCTTGTATCGAGCAGACGCCGAGCAGTACAAGCGATTCACAGTGTTTGAACTGCGTGCAGGATTGGTGCAGGACGTACTGCCTCCCTCCATTCATCCAGGTACCGGCCAGCCATACACCTGGCGCACGCCGCCTGATGCTTCGGGGCTTCCTGTTCTGATCAGCGACCTGCTGAATGTCTGGAACAACTGGGACGTCTTCAAGAAGGGCGCGGAAGCTGCGTGCCCATGGCTGCCGAAGGACGCCAAGACTGCTGGCAAACAAAAGCCGAAACCGAAGCCAGCCCCTGCAGGCGGCAAGCGGCCGTCTGTCATTGACGAATTCAACAACTGCCATGACGTCGAAGAGATGTTGCGCAGCCACGGCTACACCAAGCGCGGGAGCAAATGGCTTTATCCGCAGAGTAGTACGGGGCTGCCTGGGATCACCGTGGCGGAAGGCAAGGTGTATTCACATCATGCAGCTGATCCTCTGGCCAACGGTCACCAAAACGACGCGTTCGAAGTGTTCTGTTTACTGGAGCATGGCGGTGATCAGTCCAAGGCGGTGAAGGAAGCGGCGCGGATGCTCGGCATGCAGTCGACCCGGCCAAACGCAAGCGATCTTCCCCCGGCCCCAACTGAGGGTAGCGACAAGCCAGATGCGGCAGCACCGGATAACACAAGCGAGGCGGCTCCTGCACCTGACGGGGGGGCGGGGGAGGAGCTGACCATCGAGCAGGTGCTGCGGCGTTTTGCGTTGGTCGAAGGCACGACGCACGTGTGGGATTTCGATAAATCTCGGGCGATGAAGAAGTCGGCCTTTGAAGCGCGTGTGGGCAAACCCATTGCCAAGCTTTGGCTCGATGCCACGGACAAGAAGCTGATCGCCGATGATCAGGTGAAGGATATCGAGCAAGCCCGGAAAATGGCGGGCAAGAAGGGCGGTGCGCTCGGTATGCGCCCCACGGAACGTTATGTGTACATCGACGGAACCAAGGACGTTTGGGACCGGGAGAAGAAACGCCGGATCGCCGAGGGGGCCGTCAAAATGGCCTTGGGCGACACCTATGCGCTCTGGTTGAACAGCAGCGAGCGGCGGGTGGTGGATGTCGAACACATCGTCTTCGACCCGACCATGACGAAGGACCCTAGCATTTACATCAATACCTTTGACGGTCTGCCATTGGAGCCGGTCAACGACGATGCGGCGTGCGCCAACCTGCGCTGGCTGATCTCATTCCTCTGCAACCATGATGAGGCTGCTGCACTGTGGCTGACTCGGTGGCTTGCATATCCGTTGCAACACCTCGGGGCCAAGATGGACACGGCGGTGCTGATGCACTCCACCATGGAAGGCTCGGGCAAAAGCCTTTTGTTCGCCGACACCTTCGGCGCGCTTTACGGCCAGTACGCCGCAACAGTGGGTCAGACACAGTTGGAGAGCAACTTCAACGCCTGGCAAAGCAGGAAGATGTGGGCCGTGTTCGAAGAGGTGGTCAGCCGCGATCAGCGTTACAACCAGGTCGGCAAGATCAAGCACTTGGTCACCGGCAAGACCGTGCGCATGGAGTCGAAGTTCATCAACGGCTGGGAGGAGGCCAACCACATGAACGCAGTGTTCCTCAGCAACGAGATCCTGCCGTGGCCGATCAGCGACAGTGACCGACGAATGTTGGTCATGTGGCCGATGGAGACCTTACCGGTCGCCCGACAGAAAGCCATCGGCCGCGAGCTGGAGAATGGCGGTGTCGCCGCGCTTTACGGCTGGCTGCTGCGTGTGGATCTGGGGGACTTCAATGAACGCACCCGCCCGCCCAGCACTGCGTCACGCGAGCGGCTAGTTGCGCTCAGTCGGGCCGGGTGGCAAACGTTCCTGCACCTCTGGCGCTATGGCGAGTTGGGCCGGGGCCTTTGGGGGGCATGCCTCTCGACTGATCTGTATGCATTGTTCATCGAGTGGTGTCAGCGCAACAAAGAGCATGTGATGAGTCAGACGAAGTTTTCGCTATTCATCAGCTCGGAGGTGGAGAAGACCCGGTCAATACCCTGGACTGAACGCAATGATCGGCGCTTCGGCGCTTTCTTTGTGCCCGATGATCCTGAGGCTTCCCTTCCCCCATCAATGAGAGCACCGGACTTAGGCGTTGCCGTCGAGGCCTGGCGGGCCAAGGCGCGCCTTGCGGGGTGGAACGTCGACAGCTGGGAACACGTGAAGGCGGTCGCAGCATGAGTACCTCTAAAAGTGTGTCGGGTGTGTTGGGTATGTTTTGGGTTGGTTTTGGCAACCCGACACAGATCAAACGCCCATTTTTCGCGGGGTGCAGACGTGTGTGTTGGGTGTGTTGGGTTTGGCGTCGCGCGCGCGCATGCGTGAAGTTATCTATGCCGGTTAAAGCGCAGTTATTTTTTCTCCATGCGAGGACCTATAAACCCGACAAACCCAACACACCTAACACGATCTTTATTAATTCTTTGTTTTTAAAGGGTTTTAACTGTGTTGGGTCTGTGTTGGGTAGGGCGTTTTGTGTGTTGGGTTTAGATTTCGAGAGGAAAGGGCAGTGATCAAGGAAATCGAAGCGTTGATGGTGCATTGGGGCGAGCAGACGCGAGAGCGCGGCCAAGGCGGTGGATTGGGCAGCCAAATGGGGGCGATCATCGAATGGGGCGGTGCGCCGCCGCGTGGTACACCGGGCTCACGGATACCTGGTAGCGCCGGGTACGGCATAGATCACATCGCCAGTGAGGTAGGTGCAGCGATAGCTGAACTGGAGCGTTCCGGGCAAGCACCTTTAGCGCGTCTGGCACGTGACCGGTATTGCACGCAGACCACCGTTCGAGAGCAGATGCGCAGTGCCGGTATCACGGAGGGTGCTGATCGTACTTACCGCAATTGGGTGGCTCGGCTTCACCAGCAGGTGTTGGTGATTCTTAAAGCACGTACCCGCGCACATCGTGGGCTGCCGCCAGATCGACAATGCAGCGTTCAACTGCCGAGGTCGGTTAGGGAATCCGACTCGCTGCGCCCTCTAGGACAGCATGACCGTTCGTCCGGGTAGTTTGTCGCATTGTGGTCGCATTGGTGTTCTATCGCGGACACATTTGGCCCAACCGTTAACAGGCCCTTTTCGGTTTTTCCGAACGCAGGTAAAAGGTGGGCACGATCTGCGATTTGCGCCTGAATCGCCTACAGAGCACCTGCTGTGCATGCTTCAACCCAGCCATCCCCAGGCTGTCACTCACCCCGCTTCGGCGGGGTTTTTATTTTTAGCTCACCCCAAGGGTGGTAACCGGATGCGCACCATGCCCGACAAACCAGATACGTGGGCCAGGATCGTGGCGGTCATTTCAAACCCACTGTGGCAGGGCATGATCATGGCCATCGTCGTCTCTCTACTGCGCATCCTGTACGACGCCAAAGAAACCAGTAAGCGCCGGATACTGTTCGAAGCGCTGATCTGCGGGGCGTTGAGTCTGGTGGCGTCGAGTCTGATCGAGTGGATGACCTGGCCGCCCAGCCTGTCGGTGGCCGCTGGCGGGACCATCGGCTTTCTCGGCGTCACGGCCATTCGGGAGCTGGTCACCCGCTTCATCGGCCGCAAGGTGGATTCCGTATGAAAGCCATCGCTGCCGCAATCATCATTGCGCTGGTAGGTGTGCTGCTCGTCGGCATTCAGCAGTACCGGGTCGTCGTATTGCGCGGCGAAGTGGAAGTGGAAGCCACGGCCAAGAAGCAAGCGCTCGATGCTAATCGTGAAAGCGAGGCCACCATTACCACGCTTCGGGCTGAGGCCCTACGTAACGCCGCCTATCTGAAGGATCTGAATCAACGGATCAAGGTCAGCGAAAAAAAAGCCAAACAGGCGAGGAAAGAGTTTGAAGACCTCAAGCGCAACAGCAAGCCCGTTCGTGATTGGGCTTCTCAGCCTTTGCCTGACGGCCTGCGCGGCAAAGCCGGTGGTGGTCACAAAAACATCAGCGGTTCGAATCGAATCCCCTGAGCTGATTCCTTGCGAGCGCATCGACACAGATGAGGCCGATCTTCGTTCGAACGGCGACGTCTGGGAGCTCAAGGATCAGGCCATCAGGCTGCTCGACACCTGCGCAGACCAGATTGATGCCCAGATACTGCGCAGTCAAAGTCAGTGAAGCCGATTGCCAAGTTTCAGAGCTATTTACTAATGCCAGATGACGTGTCCGGTGAACGCTTCACCACGTACAAACGAGGGGGCGAGCGTCGAGTCGCGGCTTTATGCAGATCTACTGCTTGTTGCAGTCGATCTGTCATCGCGTTTAGCTCTGCCATGGCGACCCGAAGCTCTTTGAGTTGGGCTATGACCATCGGGTCTTCAATGAGGCTGGTGTCTTTCATCCTTATGAGCATGTCAACGATCGACATGTATCCACAGAGCTGCTTTTCCGAATCATTCATGTTTGCACTTCGCTCTTAAGAGGTGGTGAATGTCTTGCAGTTACCAATTTTTCGGCAAATGGCCCTCAGGCTTGAGGCGTGGGCGATAGGCGGCGGTTTCAGTGGTCGAGTCGGCGCCCACAGCACCCGCGAGCCGCTGCTATTTGGGTCCTCCCAGAAGGGGGCTCCCTACACGGGTACGTGGACTCGCGGTTCTTGTGCAGCTGAGTTTTTTGCAGGGATGTCCGTCTTTCTAAAGGGTTGTGTATGGGCAGGAAAGTCAGCAAGGCCGACTTGAGTGAGATCGTTGGCCGGGACGAACGCACCCTGACCCGGTGGCAACGCGACGGCATGCCGGTGGTTGAGTTTGGTCTGGGGCGTGGCAACGAAAACCAGTACGACACCGAAGCGGTGGTCCAGTGGCTGATGCAGCAGGCCTCGCTCAACGGCAAGAAGGAATCGTCCCGTGACAGGCTTGACCGGGTCCGGGCCAACCGTGAAGAGCTGGCGCTGGCCAAGGAACTTGGGGAGGTGGTGATCGCCTCCGACATGATCCAGCGCTTCGAGGCCATGATCATGTCGGCCAAGGTCGAACTGCTTAATACATTTCCAGATGTGCTCGCCGCTGAGCTGTCAGCCCGGTATGGCATTGAGGTGGACGATCTACTGATTCGTGAGCCCATCGAGGCCATCCTGAGAAGGCTATCGGACTATGACAATGATGCTGACTCAGTTGGAGATTCTGACGAATCGCCATACCCGGAGGGCCTTGAGGAAGACGGCGAGTGAGTCCCTGCACAAAGCCTGTTTAAAGTGGGCTCCACCGCCGCGCATGAGCATCATCGAATGGGCAGACAAGTATCGCTGGCTGTCCGCCGAAGAGGCGGCTCGGCCGGGTAAATACCGGTTCGATGTGACCCCGCATCTGGTCTGGCCAGGCGGCCCGCTTGAGGCACTGGACGATCCAAACGTTACAGAAATCGTAGGCCGCAAGTCCGCCCAGGTGGCCTGGACATCGGGCGTGCTGGGTAACGCCCTCGGTAAGTGGATCGACATCGATCCGTCTCCGATCTTGGTGCTGTTTCCCAAAGCAGAAGCGGCCAAGCAGTATGTGGGCGAGAAGCTTGAGCCGATGATCGAGGCGACGCCCAGGCTTCGCAAGAAGGTCGATCTACGCAGTCGCAAGCTGCAGCAGCGTCAGGACTTCAAGCGTTTTCCGGGCGGATTTCTGAAAATGGTGGGCTCCAACAGTCCGGCGAGTGTGAAGTCCACGCCGGTGCCGAGAGTCGCTGTCGAGGAGCCTGATGACTGCAACCTCAACCTGCGGGGGCAGGGGGACAGCATCAAGCTAGCCAAGGAACGCTTGAAGACGTTTCGCCGCTCGAAAATCATCATCGGCGGCACCCCGACCATCAAGGGGCTGTCGGCCATTGATGCGGAGCTGGAGATCTCGGACAAGCGCGAAGGGCTCGTGCCTTGCCACGAATGTGGCCAGTCGCATGCGTTGAGCTTCGACAATCTGTTCTGCGCCGACGACCCGGATTATTACCACGAGGTGTATGGCAAGAAACGGCCCGAGCATGCGTATTACGCTTGCCCGCACTGCGGCTGTTCGTGGGATGACAACCAGAAAAACGCGAACCTCAAACACGGCCGTTGGGTCGCTACGGCCGAGTTTAGAGGCATTGCCGGTTACATTCTCAACGAGCTATACGCCACGTTCTGGGGATCGCGCTTCCAGGCGCTGATGGAGAAAAAGCTTCAGGCCGAGCACGCCGCGTCCCACGGCAACATCGGGCCAATGATCGCCTTCGTCAACAGCTCCAAGGGGGAGAGTTACGAATACAAAAGCGATGCACCCAAAACGGATGAACTGGAAAAGCGGGCTGAGCCTTACGCAGAGCTGACGGCACCCAATGGGGTGCTGCTGATTACGGTGGGCGTCGACGTTCAGGGGGACCGGCTGGCGCTGGTCATCATCGGCTGGGGCCGGGGTGAAGAATCGTGGCGACTGTACTGGGGTGAGCTGTACGGTAATCCCATTGATCCGCATGACGCCGTTTGGCAGGAGCTGGATCGGCTGATTGCTAAGCCGGTGGCGACAGAGGGCGGCGCGCAGCTGGTCATTTCCGCCGTGAGTATCGACAGTTCGGACGGCAACACCAGCGACGCGGTTTACGGGTACGTCCGGGATCGGCAGCGTTACAACATCATGGCGATCAAGGGCGCTTCCATTGACAGCCGTGACAAGGAGATTTTCACCCGGCCATCCCCGTCGGTTGACTCCTCCCAGGACAACACCAAAGCGTCGAAATATGGCTTGCGCGTCTACATCGTCGGAACCCACAAGGCAAAGACGCTGATCGACGGACGTCTTCGACTCACCGGCTCAGGGCCGGGCCGGATGCACTGGTACAGCGAGATCCGCTCGGACTACTACGAGCAGCTCACCAATGAAGTACTGGCCCCGCACGCGCGCAACCCCAGCAAGATGGTGTGGCAGAAGAAGGCGGGCCGCCGTAACGAAGCGCTGGACTGCGAAGTGTATGCACTACATGCGGCCAGAAGCTTGAAGACACATCTGTTACGCGAACATGAGTGGGATCAGTTGGAGCAGCAACTGCTGCAACCCACTCTTTTCAACACCGAGCAGGCCGTCACTCCTGTGCCACGTAAAGCGAATGCTCGCGGTCGTGGCACGCGCAGCCGTGCAGGCTACTAGAGGTTCAATCATGACTGACGCACAAATGCGCCTGGAGCAAGTACGGGCGGCGATCTCTGACGTCCTTAAAAAAGGTCAGCGTCTCAAAAGAGCAGATCGCGAGATCTATCGGGCCGAGCTCGACAGCCTGCGGTTGCTTGAACAGCAATACGCTAAAGAGGTCGCGCTGGAACAGGCGTCGCTGCAGGGTAGGGGACGAAATCGCATCTCCTACATGGTGATCTGATTATGGGTTTTTTCCGCAAAGACCCTGCCGAGTTGTTGATGCGTGAGGCACTCAAGCTCGCCAAGTCTGTGTCTGAAGGGCACCCTGCTAAAGCGCAGGGGGGCGGTGGCGGAGTCGAAACCCGCTGGCGCGGCGCATCCCGTGTGCTGCGCAGCATGGCGGGCTGGATTCCTGGATTGGGCAGTGCCAGGCGCGACCTGCACCACAGCGAGCGTCGCATGCTGGTAGCCCGGTCGCGTGATGCCATGCGCAACCATCTGATCGCTCGGGCGGCGATTACCCGTCTGCGCACCAATGTGGTCGGCACCGGCCTGGTCTGCCGTGCACAGATCGATCATGTCGCTGTCGGCATCGACGAGCAGCAGGCCGAGCAACTCAATGCCCAACTGGACAGGATCTGGTCGCTGTACGCCGACGACCCTCGCGAGTGTGACGCCGAAGCCACGCTCAATCACTACCAACTGCAGGCGCTGGTGCTCATATCGGCCATGGTCTGCGGCGACGTTCTGATCGCCAGCCCCGACGATGAGCGTCCGGGATGCATCTTCAGCACCCGTTTGCAGTTGATCGAATCGGACCGTGTCTGCAATCCGGACGGGGGCATGGACCGCGCAGATATGGTGGAAGGTGTCGAGTTTGACAGGTTGGGAGCCCCCCTGGCGTATCACGTCTGCAACGGCTATCCCAATGAGTATCTGGCAGGCCAGAACCTGGCATGGGAGCGTCTGCCTGCGTTCGGTGATGTCACCGGCAGACGTCGGGTCATGCACGTCATGTCGGACAAGGAAAGGCCAGGCCAGAAGCGAGGCGCTCCCTACCTGGCTCCGGTACTGGAACCGCTGCAGAAGCTGGAGCGCTACAGCAGTGCTGAGTTGATGGCGGCAGTTATCTCGGCGATGTTCACCGTGTTCATCAAAAAGAACAACGACTTCAACGTCTCCAACTTGCCCATGTCCGCCATGGGTAACGAGGGCGCGGGTGGTGATACCACCGACGATGGTGAGCTGGCATTGGGGGAGGGTGCCATTGTTGACCTGGGAATGGGCGAGGAGCCGGTGGTTGCCAATCCGGCTCGACCCAATGCCCAGTTCGACCCCTTCTTCACGGCGGTCGTGAAAGAGATCGGCGCGGCGCTGGAGCAACCGATGGAGGAGTTGCTGCTTCATTACAGCAGCAGTTACAGCGCGGCTCGCGCTGCGATGCTGCAGGCGTGGCGGTTCTACAGCGTTCGGCGCTGGTGGCTGGCCTGTGACTTCTGTCAGCCCAGCCGTGAATTGATCATTGATGAGGCCGTGGCGAGAGGGCTGATCCACCTGCCGGGTTACGCGGACCCTGCAAAGCGTAAAGCCTACTGTCAGGGGATCTGGATCGGGCCGGCGCGAGGCGCTATCGATGAGCTCAAAGAGGCCAATGCAGCCGGTAAGCGAATCGAAATCGGGGTCAGCAACGAAACCCTCGAAACGGCCGCGATGACGGGCGAGCCCTGGCAGCAAGTCTACCGCCAGCGTGTTCGCGAAGTTGAGCAGCGACGCTCCGACAACCTGCACATGTTGCCCAAAGGCGGCGTCATAGCCGACCCGGCACCCACACCATCCAACGAGGAATAACCATGCCCCGCGCATTGGAGCTGGCTGCATCGCAGCCTTGGCTAATGCTGCCTGACGCCCTGGATAACCTGCTGACCATTGCCGACCGCATGGGCGATCCGGGGGCGTTGGAGAGCAAAACTGGTATTCGACTGGAGAACAGCCGCACGGTCAGCGTTCGCAACGGCGTCGCCATCATCCCGGTGGTCGGTCCGGTTTTTCGCTACGCCAATCTGTTCACCGAGATAAGTGGCGCGACCAGCACCCAGGTGCTGGCCACCGACATGCAGTCGGCACTGGATGACCCAAGCATCAAGTCCATCATCCTCAACATCGACAGCCCTGGCGGAGTGGCGGCGGGCATCAACGAGCTGGCTGAGCAGATCCATGCGGGACGTGCGCGTAAGCGCATTGTGGCCTACGTCGGTGGAACGGGTGCCAGCGCGGCTTACTGGCTGGCGTCTGCGGCCAGCGAGATTGTCATTGATGAGACGGCGTTGCTCGGCAGCATCGGCGTTGTGGTGGAAGCCGTGGTCGAGGGTGAGGCCAGCAGCGGCCGCAAGCGTTACCAGATCGTCAGTCGCAACGCCCCCAACAAGCGGTTGGACATGGCCACCGAAGAGGGGCGTGCCAAGGTCGGTGAAACCGTGGACGCGATGGGCGAGGTGTTTGTGGCCAAGGTCGCCCGCAACCTTGGCGTGGCATCCGACGCTGTTCCTGCAATGGGAGATTTTGGCGGCTTGCGGGTAGGTGCCGCAGCCGTTGAATCGGGCCTTGCTCACCGCTTGGGCTCACTAGAAGGACTAATTACCGAACTGGCCAAACCGGCCGCGACACAACCGAGGACATTCACTATGACCACCGTCAACTCCACCGCTCAGCTGCGCGAAGCGCTGGCCGCTGGCACCGACCCAAACACCATCGAAATTGCCCAGGCCAGCCAGTCCGAACTGGAGACTGCACGTACGCAAGCCAGCACGCAGGCGGTCACCGCTGAGCGTGAGCGCATCAAGGGCATCAACGGTCTGGCCAGTAAGGGCTTCGAGGCTGAGATCACGGCAGCCATTGATTCCGGGGCCTCGGTCGAGGCAACCGCCTTGCAGTTGTTCAAGGCTGCCCAGGACCGTGGCATTTCGTTGAGCGCCATTAAGGCCGACAGCACCCGTGCATCTACTTCTACACCCGCCGATGGCAACGCTCAGGGTGAGCGCAAAGCCGTAGTCGGAGCCATTGTCGCGGGCGCTTCGCGTCGCTGATCAGGAGAACATCATGAGTAATCCAACCCGTCAGACCTACGTCCCCAGTCATCTCTCTGCAGGTGCATTCCCTGTGGTGATTGAGACCGGAATCATTGCGGCAGGCCAGAAGCTCAAGCGTGGCGCGGTGCTCGGCCAGGTCGACGCTTCGGGCGAGTACGTACTCAGCGCCGCCGCTTCCGACAACGGCTCCCAGGCACCCAAGGCTGTGCTCGACCAAGACGTAGACACCACCGGCGGTGCTTTTCCAGCATCGATCCTTCTCACCGGCGAGGTGCTGGGCTCTGAGCTCATGTTGGGCGAAGGCCTGTCACTCGCCAAAGCAAAAGCAGCCCTGCGGCCGCTGTGCCTGTTCATTCGTTAACCGGAGCTTCTGATGGATATTTTTGACACCCGTACCATGCTTGAAGCCGTCGAGCAGATGCCCACGGCGCGACGTTTTCTGCTGAACACGTTCTTCAATGGCGGCAGCCCCGTGACGTTCCCCACCAAAACGGTGGACATTGATATCGTCAAAGGCCAGCGCAAAATGGCGCCGTTTGTTCATCCTCGCCTGCCCGGCAGCATTTCGTTGCGTGACGGTTACCGGACTGATTCCTATGCCCCGCCCTACATTCAGCCTAAGCGTGAAACGACCGCTGAGCTGGTCCTCAAACGCTCGGCAGGGGACAACCCTTTCTCCAGCCGGTCGCCTTTGGAGCGGGCAGGCCAGATGCTGGGCAAGGATCTGCGCGATCTGGATGACGAGATCATTCGTCGCGAGGAGTGGATGTGTGCCCAGGCACTGACCACCGGCAAGGTCCGCGTGCTGGGCGACGGCGTTGACGACACGATCGACTTCCTGATGGCCAACGATCACAAGATCACGCTGGGCACCGGCCAGTGGGGCACTGACAACTCTGATCCGATTGGCAACCTGCGCACCTGGAAACGCAAGATCGCCAAAGACTCTGGCCGCACTGCCAACACTGCTGCGCTGAGCGGTGAGGCGCTTGATGCATTCCAGTCCAATCTGACGGTCATCAAGCAACTGAATACTCGCCGCGTTGACATGGGCCTGATCAAGCCCGAAGAGCTGCCGGACGGCGTCACCTATCTGGGCTACCTGAATGATCCGGGGGTCGACCTTTACGGCTATGACGAGTGGTACCTGGATGACGAGGGTGATGAGCAGCCGATGATCCCAGCAGGCGGTCTGATTCTGGGCGCGACATCCACACGTAACGCCATGCTTTACGGTGCGATTCAGGATCTGGAAGCCATCGAGAGCGGGCTGGTCGAAGCGGCCCGCTTCCCCAAGAGCTGGACAACCCAGGAGCCGAGCGCTCGCTGGTTGAAGCTTCAGAGCGCGGCACTCGCTGGTTTGCTGGAGCCGGACGCATTCATCTACGCCAAGGTGGTGTGAGATGGCCAAGAAGCCCGGCTATATCGTGGTGGATGGCTGCATTCAGGAGGGGCGCAACGTCATCCTCAGAGGCAGCCCATACACCCCTGCCAGCAAAGAGATGGAGGATGCGCTGGTGGCAGAAGGGCGTATCGCCATAAGCACGGACCCTCGGGCGCAAGCGGCTATCCAGTCCCAGGCAGCAAGCCCTGGCGATACTGATGACGCCACCGACGGTGAATGAACATGAGCTTTCGAGAACTGGCTGAGGACATGGACGCCCAGATCCTTGAATCTCTGGGCGATATCGCAACCGTCGACGGACGCGATATCGCAGGGTTTCTTTCAATCCCGTGGCTGCAGCCCAAGCTCGGACGCATCAACACCGGCATCAGGGAACCGCACTTCACGATACGCGTTCATGACGCTACTGCTGTTGCGATTGGTCAGATCGTCTCCATCGACCTGCCTGAGCAGGACGGTGGCGGTCGGTATGACCTAGTCGGCCTGGAGCCAGACGGTACAGGCTGGGTGTCCCTTATCCTGAGGCTAAAGCGATGAGCATAGGCAGTTTCTACAAGCAGTCGGCCAAGGACGGCATGATCACCCTGCAGCCTTCTGCGGGGGATCTTGATGCCTTCAAGGACTTTGCGGCAGCGGTTCCCAAAGCGGCGGCAGCGGCCCAGCGGCGTGCCATCAACAAGACGCTTCGTTGGTTGCGTACGCATATCGCCAGGGCCATCGGCCGGCAAGAGCGCATCGCTGTGACCGCAGTGCGTCAGCGTCTGCGTGCTTACCCGGTCACTGCTGGCGCGATGCGTGGAAAACTCTGGATGGGTTTAGACGCGATGTCGGCCAGCCGAATCGGCCGGGCTCGGCAGAGCCGTGCCGGTGTAACGGTCGCGGGTCGCCGGTATCAAGGGGCGTTCCTGAAGACGGTGTATGGCGGTAGTCCCGACATATGGATCCGCACGGCGAGCAAGCATTTTGATGCAAGCGATTACGAGCAAACTCGTCAGGGAAAACGCCGGTCGGGTTTCATTGAAGAGAATGGCAGCCGCTTCCCACTCGCCAAGGCCAAGGTCTCGCTCGAAGGGGCGCGGCTGCATTTTGATGAGTGGGTCAAACGTGCCGACGCGCGTTTGATTGAGATCCTCAAGCAGGAATTCAACTTCGAACTGCAGAAGTATCTGAGAGGAACAGCCCGTGTCTGACGAAGCTTTCAGCCTTGCTCAGCTCTATGCAGCGATTGAGCACCATATCCGCGACGCGATTGTCGGGCTGGAGTATGTCGGCACCATGCCCGACATGCTGCAACAAATAGCCGTGCCAGCAGTGCTGTTGGAAGTATCGGAGTTTGAGCCCGGTGTTGATCAAGGCACCGGCGAGTCCGCATTCATCGCACGCTTCGAAGCGCGTGTCATTGTCGGTTCAGAGCGTGAGGAGTGCCAGAAGCAAGCGGCATTTGCCGCGACCCAACTGGCGGTGTTGTTGCGCGGACAGACGTGGGGTCTGTCTGTCAACGAAGCTGAGTTTGTCCGGGCCGCTCAGGACTGGTCCCGTCCCGAGCTGGATGGGTACGCGGTCTGGCTGATCGAGTGGACGCAGGGGATCTATCTGGGCGACGAGGAGTGGCCGTGGCCCGATCAGCCGCCTGGCAGCTTGGTCTGGGGTTTCAGCCCTGACATCGGGCCTGGCAATGAAGAGTTCTATCGATCTGCGGAGGAGCTGAATGAGCTACGCGAGCGCAGCGCATGACCGAATGCTGGCGGCGCTCATCATTCCCTGCCGCGTAGAGGCCGTTGATCTCGGTGCCGCGATGGTCCGCGTGACCGATGGCGCTGGCTGGACCAGTGCCTGGGTGCGTTGGCATAGCCAGGCAGCGGGCAAGGCGCGCCATTGGCGGGTCCCAACGCTGGGCGAGCAGGGTGCCCTCATCAGCCCCAGCGGAGATCCTGCGCAAGGCACATTCGTTCCTGGGCTTTACGGCAATGCAGGTGCGCCGCCCGATAACCGCGACCACGTAGAGGTATGGCGCTTCGACGATGGCGGTTCTCTGGTCTACGACTGGCAGGCCCATACCTACACGATCAGCCTGCCTACGGGCACTGTGACGGTGAAGGTGGGCGCTTCAACGGTGGTTGTGACGGATGATTCCGCGACCGTTCAATCGCCCTCGATCAACCTCACGGGCAACGTGAAAATCGACGGGTCGCTGCTGGTCACCGGCAACGTGACAGGTATGGGTACGATCCTCGACACCCTTGGCAACAGCAATCACCACAAACATTGATCCCATCGTTTGACCACCCCCGCGCTATGCGGGTTTTTGCGTCTGGAGAAAAGCATGAGCAAAACCAAGACCGAGCCGGCGTCTACGGATCTCGTTATCACCGTCGCTCCGCGTGCAGCGTCGCCTGCATCGGAACCTGCACAGATTGGCTTCCGGGACACGGTATTCACTTCCCGAACGGTGGTGCTGCCCAACGGTGGCCTAGTCGACGTAGCACAGGGCGTTGCCTCGGTGAATTCCTCCGATGCCGACGCGCTGGCCTACCTGAAAGCGCACAAAGAGTTCGAGCCGCTGGAGTAATCACGATGATCGGAATGGACCGCGAGACGGGCTTGCCCTTGTCGGGTCTCGATCACCTGCGTCAGTCCATCGCGGACATTCTGACCACGCCAGAGGGCAGTCGCAGAATCCGTCCCGAGTACGGCAGCAAGCTGGCCCGGTTCGTTGATTTGCCGGTCACGGCCGGTTGGCGCAGCGCGGTGCAAGCCGAGGTCAGCCGAGCCATCGGGCGATGGGAACCGCGGGTGAGGCTCGAGTCCGTGCGCGCTATATCGGTGATTGATGGGCAGGTCACGTTCGCTTTGAAAGGCACGTATCAGGGCGATAGCTTCACGTTGGAGGTCACAGCATGAGTGCGGTGGATCTGTCGGCGCTGCCTGCGCCGCAAGTGCTGGAACCGTTGGACGTTGAAACCACCTATGAGGAAGCACTGGGCATTTTCCGGGACTGGATGGGCAACAACTGGAATGCCGCGCTTGAGAGCGATCCCGTCACGAAGCTGATTGAACTGGGTGCTTACAACAAGCTCGGCAATCGCGCCCGTGTCAACGATGGGTGCAAGGCCTTGCTGCTGGCTTACGCTCGTAAATCTGACCTGGATCAGTTGGCGTTCAACGTCAACCTCAAACGCCTGGTGATCCAAGCCGAAGACCTGACGACCTTTCCCCCAACAGCTGAGGTGAAGGAGGAGGACGACGCGCTGCGCGAGCGTATCCAGTTGGTCTATGAAGGGCTGACTACTGCAGGTCCGCGTAACA
Organism: Pseudomonas syringae pv. coryli str. NCPPB 4273; assembly: GCF_000972175.1. Lineage (NCBI taxonomy): Bacteria > Pseudomonadati > Pseudomonadota > Gammaproteobacteria > Pseudomonadales > Pseudomonadaceae > Pseudomonas > Pseudomonas syringae pv. coryli. The sequence goes on from NZ_AWQP01000002.1 coordinate 144,057, forward strand.
GCTACATCCTGCACGCCCGGAACTCGTCGGGGCTGGTTGCTGATGCCACAGCCGAAAGCCCGTCACCCTCTACGGTGGTCGTCACGGTGCTGGCTTTGAGTGAAACCGGCATTGCACCCCAGTCATTGCTTGACGAGGTGCGCGACTATCTGAGCGACGAGAACATTCGTCCGCTGGGTGATCGGTTGATAGTGCAGAGCGCTGAAATCCTGCCTTACACCATCAACGCGGTGGTGCACATGGTCGGTACTGGCTCGGAGAACGAGACCATTCTGGCGCAGTGCGAAGCGCGCTTGAAGGCCTGGATCAATCCTCGGCGGCGTTTGGGTATTGAAGTGGCTCGCTCGGCCATCGACGCCCAGCTGCACATTGCAGGCGTTCGTCGCGTGGACCTGGGCGACTGGGTCGACATTCTTCCCAGCAAGTCACAGGCCGCCTATTGCAAGGGCTTCACGCTGGCCAAGGGTGACTGACATGAAAAGTCTATTACCCAACAACAGTACGCAGCTTGAGCGTGCCATTGAGGCTGCGATAGTCGATGCCACGCCCGTGCCCCTGCGCACACTTTACAACCCGGACACCTGTCCGGTGGAGTTGCTGCCGCACCTGGCCTCCTCATGGTCCGTCGACCGCTGGGACGAGAAATGGTCGGAGCCGGTCAAGCGTAATGCCGTCAAGGCTTCGTTCTATGTCCACGCGCACAAGGGCACCATCGGCGCGTTGCGTCGGGTGGTCGAGCCTTTGGGCTATCTGATCGACATCGTGGAGTGGTGGCAGCTCAATCCGCTGGGCGAGCCCGGCACGTTCCAGCTGAAAGTAGGCGTGCTGGACACCGGCATCACGGAACAGATGTATGAAGAGCTGACGGCGCTGATCGATGACGCCAAGCCGGTCTCCCGTCATCTGATCGGCCTTGCCATCAGCCTTGAAACCACTGGCAGCACCTACCTGAGCGCCTCTGTGCAAGAGGGCGACATCATCGACGTTTACCCACCGCAATCGCGAGACATCGTCGTCTCGGGTGTGATCGGCCGTGGCGGACGTGAAGAAACTATCGACACCCTGGATGTGTATTCATGATCGATCAAAACTCGCAGTTTTACGCCATCCTGACCAATATCGGCGTCGCCAAACAGGCCAATGCCGATGCCCTCGGCATTGGCTGGAAGATTACCCAGATGGGCGTCGGCGATGCCAACGGCGCAGACCCGCAGCCGGACGCCAAGCAAAAAGCGCTGATCAACGAGTGGCGTCGAGCTCCGCTGAATCAGCTCAAGCAGGACCCGACCAATCCGGCCATCATCATCGCCGAACAGGTTATACCTGCCGAAGTCGGTGGCAAATGGATTCGCGAAATCGGCCTTTACGATGCGGACAATGATCTTGTGGCAGTCGCCAATTGCGCGCCGTCATTCAAGCCGCTGCTGGCTCAAGGCTCCGGCCGGACCCAAGTGGTACGCATGAATCTGATCGTCAGCAACTCGGCCAGCGTCGAGTTGAAAATTGACCCTAGCGTGGTGCTGGCGACTCAAGAGTTCGTGCTTAGCGAGCTGGCGCGGCAAGACTTCAAGCATTCGGTTCTCGTGGCAACCACCGCTAACATTGCGCTCAGCGGCCTGCAGACCATTGACGGGGTGACGGTGCCAGCGGGCCGTCGTGTGCTGGTCACCAAGCAGACGGCTGCGCGTGAGAACGGCATTTATGTAACGGCTGCCAGTACCTGGGCTCGGGCGGCTGATGCTGACACCGACCTACGCGTCACGCCGGGTTTGCTGGTGCAGGTCGAGCAAGGGACTGTCAACGGTGACAGCGGTTGGCAGTTGGTCACGGACGGGCCTATCTCGTTGGGTGTTACGGCCCTGAGTTTTGAGATGGCGTGGGGCCGCACAGGCGTCGAGCCAGGCACGTATCGCAGTGTCACCGTAGACAAGTATGGGCGGGTTCTCGGCGGGACCAGTCCGACCACGGTTGCCGGTTATGGCCTGACTGATGTCTATACAGTCGGGCAGATGGATTCGGCTCTTTTGCGTAAAGCGAACGTCGATTCTCCGACTTTTACCGGAACGCCCAAAGCCCCGACTCCAGCTGCCTCAACGAACAGCGAACAAATTGCAACGACCGCGTTTGTTGTGGCGAAAATCGCGGCGCTGGTGGGTGGTGCGCCGGGGGCGATGGATGCGCTGAACGAGCTGGCAGCGGCTATGGGGAATGATCCCAATTTTGCGGCCAGTACGGCCAATGCTCTCGCGCTCAAGGCTCCCTTGGCGTCACCGGTTTTCACCGGGGACCCAAGGGCTCCAACTGTATCAGCGGGCGACAACGATACGTCGGTTGCGACAACCGGTTTTACCCGTCTGTGTATAGGGCTGTTCGGCCTCGGCACTGACAACGCGACTACGGTCGGAGACGCGAACAGTGTCGCCTTGGCAGGTATGTTTCGGATGAATGCCGACGCGGCCAATATACCTCTGGCGGCGAACGCGACACTGTTGAACATGCGCTACAACGACGGCGGGGCGTTTCAGCTGTTTTCGGCACTGGCGGGTAGCGGTGGGGTCGCTCGCCTATTCTGGCGCACTCAGGCTGCAGGCGGCTGGACGGTCTGGCGCGAGGTGGGTGGGCTCGACAGTCCTGTGTTCACGGGCGATCCCAAAGCCCCGACGGCTGCGCTGGGTGATAACGATCTGTCCCTTGCAAATACAGCCTTTGTTCAGGCAACCCTAGCGGGGGTGGGCCTCGGCACAGTCAACAGTTCGTTGGTTTCGGATCTGAACACGGCCGTATTGGGCGGCCTCTACCGCACCAACCCGGCGACCGCCAATCAACCGGGTGCCACGAGTTGTTCGGTCGAGGTTGTGCCTTGGAACAATGGTGGTTGTTTGCAAACGTTGACGCAGTTGGGGGGAGGCAGTCGCAGGTATTGGCGGACGCAGGCCAGCGGCGTCTGGACCAACTGGCGTGAAGTGGTCTCTGTCGATGATCCCGGTCTTGTCCCTACCACCATCGTAGGCAGTGCCCGCAACGTGATCATGAGCGTGGCCAGTTCGTCGGCTTCTGCTGTCATCACTGCCGATGAGCTTATCGTTGAGGCAGGTGTGGGTGGCATGGGGTATCGCCTGAGTTCTTTCAATAAGACGATCAACCTGACCGCCGTCGGTAGCGGAGGCATGGACACGGGCGCAGTGCCGGCGAATGGTTTCGTCGCGATCTACGCAATCTATAACCCCATCACCGGAGTGTCAGCACTGTTGGCTACTGACGCCACCTCGGTGGCGATGGGAGAGGTGTACACCGGAGCAAATATGCCCGCAGGGTTCACGGCGTCGGCGTTGGTCAGCGTGTGGAGAATCAAAAGCTCTCTGTTTCAGATCGGATTCATGGAGGGAAGAGAGGTGATTTTTACCTATGAAAAGGTGGCAGTGACCACAGCTCAAATCACGGTATTTAAGTCGCTGAGTATCGCATCCGTGATTCCCTTGGCGGCTAAGGCCGTGACGGGTTGGCTGTCCGTCGCGGGCCTCAATACCTCAAACGCCCAGATATCGATTGCCTCGGCTGCGTCTGGAATTGGTTTCCAACAGGTAGCGGGTAACAGCATGTCCGAAACGGTCCAAAACATCTGTACCGGCTCGTTCTCGAACCTCAAGGTAATTACCGCTCAAACCATTTTCTGGCTGGCTGGTGTTCTGTCAGGCACCTTCAAAGAGGGTGCAGTCAATATTTCGGGCTACAGGTTCTAAGGTGATCAATGATCTACGCACAGCTTTCCGATGACGGTGAAACAGTCGTTGCGGTGTTCTCCTGCGCCCAGGATGAAACCGACTACCCGAACCAAGCGCAGCTCCAGGATACCGACGAGCGCTACCTGCAATTCAAACGAAACAGTGAGGCCAGCTGACGCCTGCAAGCGTTAATCGCTCAGATAGACCCTCTACACCGACCAATCCAATAGCCCGCCCAGTGCGGGTTTTCTGTTTTCTGGAGTTTGCTTTATGAGCTTTTTTCACGGCATCACCATGACGACCGTTGACACCGGGGCGCGCACCATCGCGCTGCCGTCGTCTTCGATCATCGGCCTGTGCGACGTTTTCACCCCAAGTACCGCGCCTGAGGGCGCCCAGTTGGCAGCCGTCAACGAGCTGAAACTGATCACCAGTGAGCGTGAAGCTATTGCAGCTTGGGGTGCAGATGCGCCGATCACCAAAGCGTGTCAGGCGATCTTTACGCGCGCCAAGGCCGTGATCGTGGGGTGTGGTGTTGCTGCAGGTTCGACCGCTGCCGAACTGACCTCTGCCGTCATTGGCGGTGTGCTCGCGTCCGGCAAGCGTACAGGCCTGCAAGCGCTGATTGACGGCAAGAGCCTGTTCAACGCACAGCCACGACTGCTGATCGCGCCCAAGCATTCGGCCACGCTCGCCGTGGCCACCGCGATGGATGGTTTGGCTGCCAAGTTGCGCGCCATCGCCATTGTTGACGGGCCAGGTACGACCGATGAAGCGGCGATGGCCTATGCGAAAAACTTCGGCAGTAAGCGCATCTTCATGTGTGATCCGGGCGTTCAGTATTGGGACACCATAGCCAGCAAGACTATCGATGCACCTGCGTCGGCCTGGGTCGCCGGGCTCTTTGCCTGGACTGACACGGAGTACGGTTTCTGGGCGTCACCGTCGAACAAGGAATTTGTCGGCATCACCGGTACTACCCGGTCCATCGAGTACCTGGCCGGTGACGCGACGTGCCGGGCCAACCTGCTCAACAACGCCAATATCGCCACGATCATCCGCGACGACGGCTATCGCCTGTGGGGCAACCGCACGTTGTCCAGTGATGCGAAGTGGGCATTCGTGACGCGGGTCCGCACGCTCGACATCGTCATGGATGCGATACAGGCAGGGCACAAGTGGGCAGTCGACCGCTCGATCACCAAAACCTACGTCAAGGACGTGACCGACGGCCTGGAAGCCTTCATGCGTGACCTGAAAAACCAAGGGGCGATCATCAATTTTGAGGTCTACGCGGACACCGAGTTGAACACTGCCAGCCAGCTGGAGCAGGGCAAGGTGTACTGGAACATCCGTTTCACCGATGTGCCGCCTGCCGAAAACCCGAATTTCCGCGTTGAAGTCACCAATCAGTGGCTGACCGAAGTCCTCGAAGCCGCTTAAGGAGCGCTCTACATGATTCCGCAAACCCTCTCCAACACGAGCCTGTTCGTCGACGGTATCAATTTCAGCGGCGACGTGCCGGGGCTGACGCTTCCCAAGATGACGCTCAAAACCGAGGAGTACCGCGGCGGCGGCATGGCCGGTCCTATCGAAATCGACATGGGCCTGGAAAAAATGGAAGCCAGTTTCACGACCAACGGCGTTCGCCGCGAGTCGCTGAAATTTTTCGGCCTGTCTGATCAGACCGCGTTCAACGGCACGTTCCGTGGCTCGTTCAAGGGCCTGAAAGGCGTTATCACGCCCGTGGTGGCGACCTTGCGGGGCATGCTGAAAGAAGTCGATCCAGGCGAGTGGAAGCCCGCCACCGTGGCGGAGATCAAGCACAGCCTTGCCGTCTCCTACTACAAGCTGGAAGTCGACGGCCGTGTTGTTTACGAGATCGACATGGTGAACATGGTGCGCGTGATCGACGGCGTGGACCAACTCGCAGCAGAACGCACAGCCCTCGGCCTTTAAGGAATAAACATGACTCAAGTAACTGGTAATACCGAAACCACCCCTCTGCCGTCGTGGATCGTTCTGACGGATTCAGGCGCAACCATCACGCTGAAATACCCGGTGGAAATCAACACCGTAAAAGTCGACAAGGTGCATATGCGTGCGCCCAGCGTGAAGGATAACCGGGCTGCCGCCGCCGCCGCCAACGGCAACCCCGAGGCCCACGAACTCAACTTGTTTTGCAGCCTGATCGAGGCTGGCCGGGACGATCTGGACCGGATGAAACAGCGCGATTATCGCCGCCTGCAGGAAGGTTATTTTCGCCTGGTCGAAGAGGATGAATTGTAATCCGCAGACCCTGAGACAGGCGGCGCGCAAGTTGGCAGCGGAGACGGGCTTTTCCGCTGCTGAGATTGAGGCAATGCCTTTCAATCGAATGTTGTGGTGGATCATGGATTGATCCCCCTTTGAACGCCTCGGGTGGTCTATGAGTGATAGTTTGAAGCTGGGCCTTGTCATCGGTGGCGCGGTCAGTGCAACCGTAGGCAAGGCCTTCAAGGACGTTGAGAGCCGTATCAAGGCGCTGGACGACAAAGGCGCCAAGGCTCGCGTCCTGCAGAGCACGATTGGCGAAACGATCAAGTTGCGCGAGGAGTGGCGCAAAGCCCATGCAACGGGCCAGGCCGGCGCGACCGCGCTACTGTCACGTTTGAATTCAAACCTCGACAGCCTCAAAGCGCAGGGTGTCGAGGTCGGACGGCTGAGCAAAGCCTACAAGGAAATGGGGCGCACGGCCCGTTCTGCCGAGTTGCAGGCCAAGGGCCGACGGCAGATGAGCGAGGGACGGGAGACGGTCAAAAGCTCGGTCGGGCAAGCCGTAGTAGCGGCCGGGGCCTTGGCGATCCCGACCAAAGTCAGCGCGGACTTCGGGGCGATTGTTCGTGACATTGCGATCAAGGCAGGCATAGCCAACAAACCGCAAGAAGCGGAGATGTCACGAACCATCATCACGACCGCGCGTGATACCGGCATGGAGCGCAATCAGGTCGCTGACGTAGTCAACCAGCTGGTCGGTGCCGGTATGGAACTGAGCAAGGCGCTGGAGTACGCGCCGGTTGCCGCCAAATTCGTGGTCGGTCAGGGTTCCGAAGGGACCGACACAGCGAAGATGATCAACGCCCTTGGGCAAAACGCCAAGATCACCGACGCCAAGGAAATGCAGCAGGCTCTTGAGGCCATCGCCTATCAAGGGCAGGCGGGCAGCTTCGAAGCCTCCGACATGGCAAAGTGGTTTCCCGAACTGCTGGCCAACATGGGCAGTATCGGTATCACCGGCATGGACGCGGTGACGCAGCTCGGTGCAATGCTGCAGGTCCAGATGAAGACGGCGGGCAGCTCTGACGAGGCGGCCAACAACCTGAAAAACTGGATGGGCAAAATCGGTGCTTCGGATACGGTGGATGCCTACAAAAAGGCTGGTATCGATTACGAAGGCTCGATGCAAACCGGCCTGCAGAAGGGTATGTCCACGCTGGAGTCCAGCATGGCGTTGGCCCAGCAGTACATCCAGAAGACGGACCCGAAAAAGGCCGAAGCAATGGCGGCCGCCACGGCTAAAATCAGCAAGGAAACAGATCCGGCCAAGGCCAAGGCGATGATGGAATCGCTGTCGCAGGCTTTGAAAACCGGCGACATTTTTGCGGATATGCAGGTCAAGGCGGCGCTTACTGCGTATCTGCAGAACAAGCAGCTGTACAACGATCTGAAATCGCAGTCCCGCAACGCGTCGGGCATTCTCGACAAGAACCTGGCCGAGCGCCGAGAAGGCTCGTCACAGAAGTGGGCCGAGCTGTCACAGGCGGCCAACGATGCCATGCGCAGCGTGGGCGATGCGATCCGTCCAGCAACCGATGCTGTGGCGCAAGGTTTGACGACCGTGGCCCAAGGCATCACGACCGTCAGCGACAAGATGCCGAACCTGGCTATGGGACTGACGGGCACCATCGGGGCTCTGCTGGTTGCCAAGTCAGCCTTCGGTGCATTCAAAATCGGCAAGGGCCTGATGAATCTTGCCAGAGGGTCGGTCGGCGGCGGAGCCGGGAAGGTCCAGCAGGTTTTTGTGACCAACGCAAAAGCTGCAGGTGTTGGCAGTACCGCAGCGGCCGCGCCTGGTGCTGCAGCCTCTGGGCGCAAAGCGCGTGTCGCTGCGCTGCTGGGCGTTGGCCTGACAGTGGCATCCAAAGCCGGTGCGAAGCTGGTCGACAAGGACAAGCCGGATGACGTCAAAGGTGATGATGCCAAGGACGAGGAAGCCAAAGACGCTGATGCAGGCGGTGAGGCCAAAAGGCCTAAAGGGTTGCTCGGGGTTGGGTTCACGGCGTTGGAGGCTTACCGCGAAACGCTGGAGGCTGGTGCCGATTCAGATGGCGGCTCCAATGCTTCTGGCGAAGGGGGCGGCCTGCAGCGCGTCTTCGTGGTGAACGCCTCGGAGATAGGGGCGGGATCGGGTTTGCCGGGCCAGCGCGATACGCCACGTCGAGGACGGCGATCAGCCCGTGCACGTCGTCGTGCAGGCGCTGCGTCTCGTCCGCCCGTCGTTTCACCGCGTCCAACTGGTGAACCGCGTACCCGGCCTGTTCCGCCGCGTCCGGTCGGTGAGCAGCGCATCCGCCCGGTACCACCAAGCCCGCCCGGTGAGCAGCGCATCCGCCCGGTACCGCCAAGCCTGGCCGGTGAATCGCGTATTCGCCCAGTACCGCCAAACCCGACCGGTGAGCCGCGCATCCGGCCGGTGCCACCGAGTCCGGCCGACGCCCCTCGGATTCGTCCGGTCCCACGTCTGCCCATCCCTGTGCCGCCGCTTCCTGCGGCTGCTGAGCGAAGCATTATGCCTTTGCTGGGCAAGATGGCAGGCAAGGCCAAGGTTTTGCCTGGCGAAGCGGTGATCAGCGCTGGCCTGAAAGCGGTCGAGCTGTATCAGTCAGATGACCCTATCGAGAAGAAACTGGAAGGGGCTACCGAGGTTGCGGGCTCCGCGCTGGGCGGCTGGGGTGGTGCTGCGGCCGGTGCGGCGATTGGCACGATGATTTTGCCGGTCGTGGGCACGGCGATAGGTGCGGCCATTGGCGGTGCCCTGGGTTCTTGGGGCGGCAGTGAGGTCGGCGGCTTATTGGGCAAAGAGCTATTCGGCAGTCCGGAGAAAGAGAACAAGCCGGTGTCGTTGCTGGCTGCGCCTCCGGTTTTGGTCGCGCTGCCCGGCCCAGTAGTGCCCACGCTGGGTGCGACGGCCAAGGCTTTCGATAACGACCGGGTGCCGCTTATGGCTCGGGGGCCAGCTCCAGCGTTGGCTCCTTCCGGGCCGCTGATGGGGGATGTAGGTCGGGCCATGACAGAAAAGCCTGCAGCGAGTCCTGCCGCGCCGATTGTCATCAAGCCCGAGGCACCCAAGATGCCGACACCCAAGTACGAACAGCAGGTTTCGATAAATGCGCCAATAACACTGACCGTTCAAGGTGATGTGAAAGATCCGCAGCAACTGATGCGAGATCTGGAGCCGATGATTCAGCGAGCTATGCGCGACTCGGCGCAGCAGTCGCAACGGTCGAATCTGTTTGATGCTCCGCACGTCGAGTAGGGGGATATATGGCTTACATGGAACAACTGCAGTCGGGTATGAAGTACCTGGTGGCGGCAGGCGAGTCTGGTCGTCGCGATCTGGACGGCATGCTCTCGCCGGTCAATGGTGCGATCAGCGAAATCAGCGGTGCGACCGCCGAGCTTGAGGGCCTGCCCATCGTGGGGCCCGCCATCGGGGTCAAGCTTCAACGCGTGATGCGGGGTGTCAACGCGGCCCAGGCGAAGGTCGGGTCTGTCGTGTCGACGTACAGTCGTGCATCAAGGGCGGTAACGCAGATTGACGAGCGCCTGGACGTGCTCAAAGAGCAGGCGGCAAAAGCCGGGACGGCCATCAACAAGGTGGCTGGCAATATCAGTCCCGCGCTGGCCAACGTGGTGCCCAGTTCGTCATTTGCCGCGCAGAAAACCCCGGCTGTCGAAGCGGTCAAACCGTTTGAGCATCTGCTGATCTTGCAGCCGCTGAGCGCGAAAGCCGAGCCGTACTACTTCAATCTGGACACCGCTGCGTTCGACGAACTGAGCCGTTCCAGTGAGTTCCGCTGGGCGTCGCAAGAGCGTCTCACGCGTCGGCCGGCACAGCAGAACATCGGTATGGGTGATGAGTCTCTGACGCTCAAGGGGGCGGTGTTCCCCAACGTCAAAGGCGGGATCAAACAGCTCGATACTTTGCGTGGCATTGCAGGCCTGGGCGTGCCTCTGGCCCTGACCACAGGGTATGGGGCAGTGCTAGGTAACTGGTGCTTGAAGAAAGTTCAGGAAGACCAGAGCGCTCTGATGCAAGGGGGTATCCCTCGCAAGCAGGCGTTCACGTTGGAGTTCACACGCTATGGCGACGATATGCAGAACGTCTGACGGGGATATCCTCGATACCCTGTGTTTCAACCATTACGGCCATTTAAACGGCTCTGTGGAGGCCGTGCTTGATGCCAATCAGGGCCTGGCTGATGAGGCTCAACCCTTTCGGGTGGGGCTGATCATCACTCTGCCGGACCTTCCCGCATCCTCCGACGAAACCGTGATGCTCTGGGGCTGACCTCGGTGTTACGCGTAACGAACCTTTCCTTTTGCCCAGCCCCGTCTAGTGCGGGGCTTTCTTTTGGTATCTGCGCATGAAACCCACTTTCCGGATCGTTGCCGACGGCACCGACATTACGGCGCTCATCAACGACCGATTGATCCAGCTGCGTACCACTGACAAGCCCGACATGGACTCAGACGAATTCGAGCTGCGCATTGATGATCGCGACGGTGCAGTGGCATTGCCATCGAGGGGGGCAGATGTTGAGGTTTATCTGGGCTATGACGGCCAGAAGCTGACCAAGATCGGCCTGTACACCATTGATGAGATCGAGGTGTCTGGTCCTCCCGACACAATGGTCATCAAAGGCAAGGCCAGCAGCATGCGTGGAAGTGGTAAGACCACGCGCAGCGGTAGCTGGGAGGATGTGCCGTTGTCCAAGATTGTCAGCGACATTGCCGCACGCAATGGCTGGGCGTCAGCCTGCAACGTAGCGACAAAGGTCCCACGGGCTGACCAGCTCAACGAGTCGGATTACCACTTCATCACACGGCTGGCAAAAAAGTACGACTGCACTGCCAAGGTCGCCGACGGCAAATTGCTCGTCATGCCCAGGCAAAACGGAGTCAGCGCGTCCGGGAAAGCGTTTGGCGTTCTGGCCATCACGCGCCAAGACGTCAGCCGATGGCAGTTCAGACTGGGTGATCGTTCGACACACAAAGCCGTGTCGACTAAGCATCAGGACAAGAAGACCGGGAAGCTCCAGATCGTGACCCTTAACAACGACACGGCCCCGGACGGTCTCCCGCCTGTTCATACCGACCGGCATATCTACCCCAACAAAACCGCAGCGGAGCAGGCCGCGAAAGCGCGTCTTGCTGCTTTCAACCGTAGCACTGCAGGCATTCGTCTTGAAATGGTCGGGCGTACTGATCTTTTCGCGGAGCGCATGATCAGCGTGCAGGGGTTCAAGGAGGGGCTTGATGGCGAGTACCTGACCGATTCGGTCGAACAGGTATTTACCCAAGCTGGCTGGTCCACCACGGCCGAGTGCAATGGTGGCAACAAGGGCAAGGCAAAAGCCAAAGGCAAAAAGAAAGAGAAAAAACCAGTCAAGGTCGTGCAGCTCTGACCATCACCTCCATCACAAATCACCTCTATTCAGGAGATGTCTGAATGTCGATTACTGTGCAGCAGTTGCTGCAGATTCTCCCCAACGCCAGCTCCCGAGCTGGCGTTTTTGTTCCCGTCTTAAACGTTGCGATGAGCAAATACGCCATCGTTACGAAGCTGCGTATCGCTGCCTTCCTGGCGCAGGTGGGCCATGAGTCTGGCCAGCTTCGCTACGTGCGGGAATTGGGCAGTGATGCCTACCTCGAAAAATACGATACCGGGCGGCTCGCCGAACGCCTGGGCAACACGCCAGAGGACGACGGCGACGGTCAGTTATACCGGGGCAGGGGGCTTATTCAAATTACCGGGCGGGCGAACTACGCGGCCTGCGGTGAGGCATTGGGCCTGGATCTGCTACAGCAACCTGAACTCCTCGAGCGTCCGGAGCATGCCGCCATGTCGGCTGCTTGGTTCTGGCACCGTGCTGGGCTTAATACCTTCGCAGATAGAAGCGACTTCCTGACAATTACCAAACGGATCAACGGTGGCACAAATGGCCTTGCCGACCGTCAGGCGCTTTACGAGCGGGCCCTGAAGGTACTGGTCTGATTGAGCTGAAGAGATAACGCAGCAGATTGAAAAAGAGCGACCAGTCGAGATGCGTCAACATCGCGGCTGGTCACTGTCCCCGCAGATTACCCCTGCAAGTCCAGCCAAGGCTCTCGCTTCGTGCACAAAGCGGAGCGAGCCTAGCACCTGTCTATATATACAGTAAAGGTCTTGCTTTCTATGTCCACACCCATCATCCCTTGGATGGGCGGCAAACGCCGCCTGGCCGACCGTCTTATCCCGCTTTTCCCACCCCACGAATGCTACGTCGAAGTGTTCGCTGGGGGTGCGGCACTCTACTTCATGCGTCCCCAGGCTGCCCCCGTTGAGGTCTTGAACGACATCAACGGTGATCTGGTGACGCTGTATCGCGTCGTCCAAAACCACCTTGAAGAATTCGTCCGCCAGTTCAAGTGGGCACTCAGCTCGCGCCAGGTGTTTGAGTGGCAGAAGATGACCCGCCCCGAAACCCTCACCGACATCCAGCGCGCTGCCCGTTTCTTCTACCTGCAGCACCACGCCTTCGCAGGCAAGGTGAGTGGGCAGACGTTTGGTACCGCCACAACCGGTCCTGCCATCAACCTGCTGCGGATTGAGGAAAATCTTTCTGCGGCCTGGCAGCGTTTGTCGGGCACCTATGTTGAGAATCTGCCTTGGCTGGAGTGCGCTGGGCGCTATGACCGGCCCCACACATTCCACTACATGGATCCGCCGTACTGGCAGACGGCTGGGTATGGTGTGGATTTTCCGTTTGAGAACTACGAGCGCATGGCGGAGTTCATGCGGCGGTGTCAGGGGAAGGTAATGGTCAGCCTCAATGACCACCCTGACATACGGCGCGTATTTGAAGGCTTCCATTTTGAAACGGTCGACATTCGCTACAGCACAGCAAACCAGAGAAAGGGGAAGGCTGATGTCAGCGGTGAACTAGTTATCATGAATTGGGAACCCGCCGAATTAGGAGGGTTGTTTTAGACAACAGGTCCAAAGGGAGTAGCACCAGCATCATCGTGCTATTCCTCCCCAGACCAATACCAAAGCGTATCGCCCCATGTCGAATCACTGATGCTCGGCATGATTTCGCCTTGCTGGAAGTGGCGCCTCGAATTTGCTTGTGCTGGAGTAAACCAGTAGCCGGTTTTGGTGCACGGATCGCCTGCGACAATGCGGTTGATTTGGGAGCCAGCTTCACCATTGTAATTTCTAGCGTATTCGACCAGGTCTTTTGGGTAGACCATGTGGTCTATTTTGGTGTCGTCGATGCCGTATAAAAAAGCGACGGCTCCCGCCTCGAAAGCCCAATAACCAACATAGCTACCATCCTCTCCTTGAAGGTGGGAGTCATGCCACGGAGCTTGTTTAAAAGCTGAATACCATTGTTGGCAATATTTTTTTATTAGGTCTGAGGCCTTGTCTTTGTTCTGCATATGAACTGCCTGTATCAGGAGTGTATATACATCGTGATACCACTGGTCTATATCGTGCCTATCAGGTAAGACTTTCTTTAGTAGGTCCTCATAAAGTGTGTCGTCACCAGCATAGCCCGCTTCATCAATTAGCTTAACAAAGCGTGGTAGCAGATCAGTACGGTGCAATAATACACACAGGCTAATGACCTGAACGGCTTCTTCGTACTGGTCTGGCCAATCATCTATTGCCAGTGGCGAGATTTTAGGGGCGTTCTCATATATGGCCAACGTTTTTTGACGGGTTATATATTGATCAATCAGGATTTCAAGCAACGGAATGAGAGACTCCATCTTCTCTCCAGCCGTATAGCTAATAATCAATTTCTCCAGAGCTAAAGTCTGGAAAAAAGCTGAGCGAAGAGATGCTTCTTCTTCAGCAGAGTCAGATTGAAATTTATTGTCTTTGAAAAACTCTATCGACTCGTCATATTCTATGAGGAAATTTTCATACTGTGTCTGGCTAAAAAATTTCTGTCGCTTAACCATTTGATTTAAGCCTCAACTTTCAACGTGTTTAAGTTGCCATATTTTTTTGCTAGGGCTTTCTTGCGTTTATTAACAAAGCCTTTAACCTCAGATTCCTTGTAATGGAATGAGCTGTGCGCGTTATGCTCGGTTTCATTTGAGTTGTTCAATCTGGCCGCAGCGTGCTGTTTAGGGCTTAAGCTCTGATGATAGAGGGGCGAGTAGAAAAGATGACGACTAAAGGAGACCACTATCTGTCTACGAAGAGCGCGTACAGAGACTGCCTGAAGAATGTTTTTAAGTATCCACTCAGTGCTCATCTGGACCAAAATCTGTTTATCTTTGATAGGGGTGGCCTTTGAAGTCGTTGTGGCTTTCGGTTTTGCTCTACCTGCTCTGAAAGATTGTGGCTGTTTGCCGCGCCGACCATCTTGCTCGCTTTCTATAGGCTCAAGCAGTTCGCTTGGGTCACTCAAGCCTGATACTCCTAGTTTGGAGCTGATTCCAGGTTTCCGGGTATTGTTAGGCTTGCGCATAAACTTCGGCGCATCTTCATTACGACTCGCTTTAGCTTCGACAATAGCGAATTTCTTACCGTCATTGGTGGCCGGATCAGCTCGCCAAACTGCATCAATCCCCGTCCCATTCGCTCCATCAGTCAGCTTGTAAAGCACATGTTTTGCCTTGGGGCTCCCACCCGCCGATAGCTTCCCCATCTTGTTAGCGCTTGGCACGCCCTCAAGCCACTTCCCATCCGAGCCTTTGTCATGCCCATCCCAGTCCTTGCCCCAGCCAAATTCGACTGCGCAGATATAGTCGGCAATGTGCTCGCCACTGACGCCCAGTCCTTCGTTCAGAATACTTGAAGGCGCTTGTAGGCCAACTCTGGAGGCTTCGACCTGATTGGAATGGGTGCTGCTTGCGTTTTCCTTACCCTGCGCCGCAACGGTCGTGTCTTTGCTGGCGGGCTTCTCCACTCTTTTCGGGTGACTGGACCCGGATGATGCTGCCGAACTGTTTCGCTGCATTCCCTTCCATTTCACCAGTCGCTTCTCAACGATGCCGACTATTGCTGGCATATTGTCGCGGGAGGCGGCGAGGACGGTGATCACGGAGGTTTTGGCCCAATTGGGCAGGTTCTGGAAGGTCGAGGAGCCTTTGACGCCGGTGATGATTTGGTCCACGTCAGCCGTCAGTTTTCCAGCGTTGAATACCTGCTTGAGCAGTTCTTCAGGGCTGGTCTTGATTCCGCATTCCTGCAGCACGAAGCGCAGCAGGTCAAAGAGCACCGGGGCGTAGCGTTCGGGGTCTTTGTTGACGATGCGCATGCTTTTCTTCAGGCCGTCGCC
>NZ_AWQP01000020.1:0-92548 GCF_000972175.1 Pseudomonas syringae pv. coryli str. NCPPB 4273
TCTACGTGTTGTAAATGAGCATTCCGATTGGACTCGCATCCGAGCCTGTTTTTAACGAAGCATCACCGATGCGCAGCCACTTTTCGTACAGAGCCTAGGCTCGGTGCGCAATATAGGCCATCATCCCCGGCCTTACGCCGATCACGACTCGCGCTGACACCATGACCCGTACCCAGAAAGCCGTTTTCATTGCTGCCGCCATCGTCGCCCTGATTCTGGGCGTGATCCTCAGTCAGGTGCTGCCTGGCCGCAGCTCCCAGGACCAGGCGGCGCTCAACGACGCGGGTATTGTGCTGCTCCCCAAAAGCCGCCAATTGCCGGCCCTGAGCATGACCGACCAGAACGGCGCGGCTATAGCGCTTGATGGCTTGAAAGACCAATGGACGCTGATGTTCTTCGGCTACACCTTCTGCCCGGACATCTGCCCCACGACGCTGGCGCAGATCAAACAGATCAGGACCGAGCTGCCCGAAGAGACAGTCAAGCGTATGCGGGTGGTACTGGTCAGCGTCGACCCGAACCGCGACACGGCGCAGCAGCTCAAGCAGTACCTGGGCTACTTCGATCCGCAGTACATCGGCCTGACGGCACCTGTCGCTGATATTCAGACACTGGCCAATGCGGTGAGCATTCCGTTCATTCCCGCAGACACCAGTAAACCGAACTACTTCGTCGATCACAGCGGTAACCTGGCCCTGATCGGCCCGGACGGTACCCAGCGAGGCTTTATCCGCGCACCGCTGAACAACCAGAAGCTGGTGAAGCAACTGCCGGGAATGCTGGAAAGGGATTAGGACCTGTGAGATTCCTGCGAGAGTGACCGGGGCAGCGATCCGCGTTGCTCACGAAGACTTGGTCCAAACGCTCTATTTTCTGGAGGCTTTACCGGCCTCTTCGCGAGCAAGCTCGCTCCCACGACACGCATGTATAACTATGAGCGCAGAGCGTGGGAGCGATAGAGCGTTCCAGAACGCAGTCCCCGATGCTCTGCGTCGCAAGGGACGCAGAGCATTGGCGCGAGAACCGCAGGTTGCGATCAGATCAGAACGCCGGAACCACAGCGCCTTTGTACTTTTCGGCCAGGAACGTTTTCACTTCCGGGCTCTGCAAGGCGGCGACCAGCTTCTTCATCGCGTCCGAGTCCTTGTTGTCCGGGCGGGCCACCAGAATGTTCGCGTAGGGCGAATCGGCACCTTCGATGATCAGCGCGTCCTTGGTCGGATCGAGCTTGGCGCTCAAAGCGTAGTTGGTGTTGATCAGCGCCAGATCGACCTGAGTCAGTACGCGGGGCAGCGTGGCCGCTTCCAGCTCACGGAATTTCAGGTCTTTCGGGTTATTCACGACATCCGAAGGCTTGGACAGAATGTTGTCCGGCTCCTTCAGGGTGATCAGACCGGCCTTGGCCAACAGCAGCAAGGCGCGGCCTTCGTTGGTGGCGTCATTGGGCAGCGCGACGTTGGCGCCATTGGGCAGGTCTGCCAGCGTCTTGAGCTTGTCCGAGTAAGCGCCGAAAGGCTCGATGTGCACCTTGGCCACGGCCACCAGATCAGTACCTTTGCCCTTGTTGAACTCATCCAGATATGGCTGGTGCTGGAAGAAGTTCGCGTCCATACGGTTCTGCGACACCTGCACGTTAGGCTGAATGTAGTCATTGAACACCTTGATGTTCAAATCCACGCCTTCTTTGGCCAGGGTCGGTTTGACGAACTCGAGGATCTCGGCGTGTGGCACGGCAGAGGCCGCGACGGTCAGGGTTTCGTTGGCTTGCGCGGACAAGGCAGTGACAGCGGCGAATATGGCCAATAGTTTTTTCATGCAACAACTCCTTTGGGCCCGTGCGAGACGGGCCGATACCAACGGGTTCGATCAACGATGTGTGAAATGCGCGACCAGTCTGTCGCCGATGGTCTGCAGAATCTGCACCAGCACCAGCAACAATACGACCGTCACGAACATCACATCGTTCTGGAAGCGTTGATAACCATAACGAATCGCCAGGTCGCCCAACCCGCCAGCGCCCACGGCACCGGCCATGGCCGTGAACGACACCAGCGCAATGGCGGTCACCGTGATCGCTGCCAGAATGCCCGGCCGCGCTTCGGG
This sequence comes from Pseudomonas syringae pv. coryli str. NCPPB 4273, assembly GCF_000972175.1. NCBI lineage: Bacteria > Pseudomonadati > Pseudomonadota > Gammaproteobacteria > Pseudomonadales > Pseudomonadaceae > Pseudomonas > Pseudomonas syringae pv. coryli. The sequence continues at coordinate 2,104 of NZ_AWQP01000020.1, forward strand.
CAGCAGCGCCTTGACGATGATCTGCCGAGTCGTTGCGCCCATGGCCTGCGTGGCTTCGATGATACCGCGGTCCACCTCGCGCAAGGCTGTCTCTACCAGACGCGCAAAGAACGGCGTGGCGCCGGCGATCAGCGGCGGCAACGTGCCGAGGATGCCCAGTGAGGTGCCGGTAATGATCTCGGTCAGCGGCATCATCACGATCAGCAGGATGATGAACGGCAGCGCGCGCAGCATGTTGACGATCACCCCGACCGTGGCATACAGCTGCTTGTGCTCCAGCAACTGACGCGGCGAGGTGAGAAACATCAGCACGCCCAGCGGCAGGCCGAGCAGGATGGTGAAACCGAGCGATACACCGAGCATGATCAGCGTGTCGCCAGTGGCCACCCAGATCTCGTACCAGTCGACATTGGAAAACAGGTTCAGGAAAGCGTCCATCAGCGCAGCACCTCCATATGAACATCAGCGGCGGTGAAGCGCGCGAAGGCGGCGTCCATGTCGCCGCCGGTGATGGCCAGCGTCAACTGCCCGTAAGGGGTGTCCTTGATGCGGTCGATACGACCGGCGAGGATGCTGTAATCGACGCCGGTTTCCCGCGCCACCGTACCGAGCAACGGCGCGTAGGTGGCCTCGCCCTGAAACGTCAGACGCACGATACGGCCTTGAACGTGAGCGAAGTCGTCACGCTGCTCGTTCTCGTCGACCTGCTCGTCTTCCTGCACAAAGCGCCTGGTGGTCGGGTGTTGTGGATGCAGAAACACATCAGCGACCCTGCCGTGCTCGACGATCACCCCGGCGTCCATCACGGCCACCTGATCGCAGACGCGACGAATCACGTCCATTTCATGGGTGATGAGCACGATGGTCAGCTTCAGCTCACGATTAATCTCGGCCAGCAGTTGCAAGACCGACGCAGTGGTCTGCGGGTCCAGTGCGCTGGTGGCTTCATCGCACAGCAGGATTTTGGGTTTGGTAGCCAGTGCGCGGGCTATGCCGACGCGCTGCTTCTGGCCGCCCGACAGTTGTGCCGGGTACTTTTTGGCGTGATCGGACAGGCCGACCCGCTCCAGCAACTCGGCCACGCGCTGGTCGATCTGCTTGCGCGGCATATCGCCTGCCAGGGTCAGCGGCATGGCGACGTTGTCGGCCACGGTTTTGGACGCCAGCAGATTGAAGTGCTGAAAAATCATCCCGACCTGTTGGCGGAAGCGGCGCAGGCCGTTGGCATCGAGCGCAGTGACGTCTTCGCCATCGACCACGATCTGTCCACCACTCGGGGTTTCCAGGCGGTTGATCAGGCGCAGCAGGGTACTTTTGCCCGCGCCGGAGTGGCCGATGATGCCGAACACCTGGCCGCTGTCGACGCGCAGGCTGGTGGGGTGCAGGGCCGGTATTTCCTTGCCTGCCACCCGATAGGTTTTGTGGACGTTATGAAACTCGATCACGGAGCGAACCTTGTGGGGCGCGTTAAAAAATCAGCGCAGTGGCTAGAGCGCCACCTGCTTCGTTACCTCGGCCGGATAAAGCCGGGCGCGCATTTTAGCCTGTCCGGCCCGCTGTGCTTAGCATTTATTTACCGGCTGTCCTGTGCAATGGGCATAACACGACCGTTGGTGAGCGTATGCGGAAAATAAAAGGAACGGCTGTTTTTAGCTCCGGTCACTTCTTGGATACCGTGATTTCCCGCTTACGCCAGGGAAGTCGTAATCAGCGAACCCAACTCAATGATTGGGGCGAGATAAGGAGTCTCTGATGGCTAGCAAGAACGCACCACCTGTAACCCAAACGCCCAAGAGCGAAATGGCAGGCACCGACACCCTGGACCGTGGCAATACCAACGAGAAGCTGGAAAGTCTCGAGCAGTTTCGCTCGGACGCCACCCAGCAAGCCCTGCGCACCAACCACGGCGTCAAGATTTCCGATAACCAGAACACCCTGAAAGTCGGCAACCGCGGCCCGTCGCTGCTCGAAGACTTCATCATGCGTGAAAAGATCACGCACTTTGACCATGAGCGTATTCCGGAGCGTATCGTTCACGCCCGCGGTACTGCAGCACATGGTTATTTCCAGACTTACGAAGACCATGGCGCCCTGAGTAAAGCAGGCTTCCTGCGTGATCCGGGCAAGAAGACTCCGGTCTTCGTGCGTTTCTCCACCGTTCAGGGCCCACGCGGCTCGGGCGATACCGTGCGTGACGTGCGTGGCTTTGCCGTCAAGCTCTACACCGACGAAGGCAACTTCGACCTGGTGGGCAACAACATGCCGGTGTTCTTCATTCAGGACGCGATCAAGTTTCCTGACTTCGTGCACGCGGTGAAACCCGAGCCGCACAACGAAATCCCGACTGGCGGCTCGGCGCACGACACTTTCTGGGACTTCGTCTCGCTGGTGCCGGAATCCGCGCACATGGTGCTGTGGACCATGTCCGACCGTGCGATCCCGAAAAGCCTGCGCACCATGCAGGGCTTTGGTATCCACACCTTCCGCTTCATCAACACCGAAGGTGAGTCGAGCTTCGTGAAGTTCCACTGGAAGCCCAAGTTCGGCGTCTGCTCGCTGGTCTGGGACGAAGCGCAGAAGCTCGCCGGCAAGGACACCGACTTCCACCGCCGCGACCTGTGGGAGTCCATCGAGATGGGCGACTACCCGGAATGGGAACTGGGTGTACAGATCGTTGCCGAGGAAGATGAGCACAAGTTCGACTTCGACCTGCTCGATCCGACCAAGATCATCCCGGAAGAACTCGTGCCGGTCACCCCGCTGGGCAAGATGGTCCTGAACCGTAACCCGGACAACTATTTCGCCGAGACCGAGCAGGTTGCCTTCTGCCCTGGCCACATCGTGCCGGGTATCGATTTCTCCAACGATCCGCTGCTGCAAGGTCGTCTGTTTTCCTACACCGACACGCAGATCAGCCGTCTGGGTGGACCGAACTTCCACGAAATCCCGATCAACCGTCCGATTGCGCCGAACCACAACGGTCAGCGTGACGCACAGCATCGCACCACTATCGACAAGGGCCGCGCTTCCTACGAGCCGAACTCGATCGATGGCGGCTGGCCGAAAGAAACCCCTCCTGCTGCAGAAAATGGCGGCTTCGAGACCTACCCTGAGCGTGTTGAAGCGCACAAGGTGCGTGAGCGCAGCGAATCGTTCGGCGACCACTTCTCGCAGGCCACCCTGTTCTTCCAGAGCATGAGCCACCACGAGAAAGAGCACATCATCGCGGCCTACAGCTTCGAGTTGGGCAAGGTCGAGCGCGAGTACATTCGTGCCCGTCAGGTCAACGAGATTCTGGCCAACATCGATCTCGAGCTGGCCAAGCGTGTAGCCGCCAACCTCGGCTTGCCAGCACCGACTGCCGGTACCGTACCAGCGCGTCAGACTTCGGTTAAAGAGTCGCCTGCGCTGAGCCAGGTCAACCTGCTGTCTGGCGATATCGTTTCGCGCAAGGTTGCCATTCTGGTGGCTGACGGCGTCGACGGTAAAGCGGTCGAAGCCATGAAAGCCGAGCTGACTGCCGAAGGCGCACACGCCAAGGTATTGGGCCCGACCTCCGCACCGGTCAAGACGGCTGACGGCAAGAGCCTGCCAGTGGACGCATCGGCTGAAGGCCTGCCTTCGGTCGCGTTCGACGCAGTCTTCGTACCGGGTGGCAAGGCTTCGATCGAAGCGCTGAAAGGCGACGGCGTGGCATTGCACTTCATCCTCGAAGCCTACAAGCACCTCAAGGCCATCTCCTTTGCCGGGGAAGCCAAAGAGCTGCTGAGTCTGCTACGCCTGGAAGAAGATGCGGGCCTGCTGGAGGTATCCGATAGCAAATCGTTCAAACCGTTCTTCCACGCGATTGCTCAGCACCGTGTGTGGGATCGTGAAGTGAAAGCCAAGGCTGTTCCGGCTTGATCTGACGCTGCTACGCGTATCGCTCCCACGCTCCGGCGTGGGGGCGCCTCTCCGGACCCTCTGCGTCCGCTTTTACGCTCTCTCCCCCCCCCCGCTTATACTCCCGAACACTTCTCGTTCCTCACGCTCCGCGTGGGAATGCAGTTCTGGACGCTCTGTGTCCGCTTTGAAGGATCGACTCAGGACTTGGCTGGTGTCAGGATGATCTGCGCTTTTTCATTGCGCTCGATCTGGCGACGCAATTGCAGTTCGAAATCCGGATTGGTCTTGACCACTCGCTTGGTCAGCAACGTCGCCAGCCACGGATAGTCTTCGGTGCGCGGCACCACCATCAGCACTTCGCAGTTGAACGCTACGGTATCGGCTGCGATATCGTCCAGTTGGCGACGTAGTGCACGCATATCGCCGATCTTGAGTTCAATCGTCGTGCTTTCTGCCGACGGATCAATCAGCTTGGCAACCCTTCTGGCCTCGGCCGCCTTCAAATCCGCTTCGGCTTTTTCCAGCTCGGCCTTGCGCGCATGGGCAATGGCGCCGTTGACGCCGCTGGTCAGCGCCGGTGCCTTGGGCATCAGGGCGCGTGCACGGCTCAGCGCAGAGGCCGCCGCGTTCATGTCACCCTTCTGCAGGCTGATCTGGCTACGGCTCAGATAGGCTTCGGCCAGACGACGCTGAAAAGGCTCCAGACGGATGTCGGCAGGATTGGCCGCCTGCAACGCCGCCAATTGGTCCTCGGCGGTTGCCAGCTCATTGCCGGCGATGTTCTGCTCGAGCTGAGCGAACGCGTCAGGCTGAGCCTCGGAGGCAGGCGTCTCGACAGTGGGCGCACTCTGGCAGGCACCCAGCAGGATGGAAAATGCGACAAGCAGCAGATAGCGTGGGGCGAACGGCTTCATTCCTGCGATTCTCTAGTTTGCGCAAAAAACGAGCAAGTCTACACCGCTCGCCTGGGTAGAACAAAGCTGAGCAAGAACAACGCCGCAGCGGATACCACTATAGACGGTCCGGCAGGGGTGTCCTTGAACCAGGACAATGATAGCCCGGCACACACGGCTATCACGCCCAACAGGCTCGCGCCCAGCGCCATTTGCTCCGGCGAACGGGCGTGACGCTGTGCCGCAGCCGCCGGGATGATCAACAGCGACGTAATCAGCAGAACACCGACGATTTTCATCGCGACCGCGATCACCACGGCGATCAGCAGCATCAACGTCATGCGCAGTGTAGCAACCGGCAGGCCTTCAACCCGCGCCAGCTCTTCATGCACAGTCATTGCCAGCAGTGGGCGCCACAGCGCGACGATCAGCACCAGCACCAACGTGCTGCCGCCCAGAATCCAGCCCAGATCAACCGGACTGATAGCCAGCAGATCGCCGAACAGGTAGGCCATCAGGTCGATGCGCACTTCGTGCATGAAACTGAGCACCACCAGCCCCAGCGACAAGGTGCTTGGCGCCAGAATCCCCAGCAGCGTGTCCGAAGCCAGCGGCTGACGCTGCTGCAACGTGACCAGCAACACCGCCAGCAGCAGGCAGCCGACCGTCACCGCGATGGTCGGGCTGATATCCAGCAGGAAGCCCAGTGCGACGCCGAGCAGCGCGGCGTGGGACAGTGTGTCGCCGAAATACGCCATGCGCCGCCAGACCACGAATGATCCCAGCGGGCCAGCGACCACGGCCAGAGCAACGCCTGCGAGCAAGGCATACAGTAGAAAATCAGCCATGCTTGCAGCTGTCTCCGTGAACGTGAGTGTGAGAGGTCGCAGCGTCATTCACCACCGCGCCATGCAGATCATGGGCGTGGTCGTGATGGTGGTGATAAATCGCCAGGCTCTGCGCATTGTTGCCGAACAGCTCGACAAAGGCCGGGTCATGGCTGACCTGCTCGGGATGCCCGGAGCAGCAGACGTGGCGGTTCAGGCACACCACCTGATCGGTGGTGCTCATGACCAGATGCAGATCATGGGAAACCATCAGCACGCCGCACTGGTGGCGGTCGCGCAGCCGGGTAATCAGGCTGTACAGCTCGGCCTGTCCAGCCACATCGACACCCTGCACCGGTTCGTCGAGGACCAGCAACTCAGGCTTACGCAACAATGCGCGGGCCAGCAGAACACGCTGCATCTCGCCGCCGGAAATGCCTTGAATCGGGCTGTCGATGACCTTTCCGGCGCCGACTTCTTCCAGCGCCGACGCTGCGGCCGTGCGATCCACACCGGGAACCAGGCGCAGGAAACGCAGCACCGACAGCGGCAGCGTCTGGTCCACATGCAGCTTTTGCGGCATGTAGCCGACACGCAACTTCGGCTTGCGCCAGACGCTACCGGAGTCGGGCTTGAGCAGCCCCAGCACCGCTCGCACCAGCGTGGTCTTGCCGGCACCGTTGGGGCCGATCAGGGTGACGATCTCACCGGGTTTGACGCTCAACTGGATGTCATCCAGAACGTTTTGCCCGGAAAGCGTCACGGCGACCTTGTCCAGACGTATCAATGCATCCGACATCAAGCGGCCTTGCAGCCAGCGCACACGCCGACGATCTCGACCGTCTGGCCTTCGACCGCGAAGCCGACGCCTGCGGCGGCATCGACCACGGCATTGCTGATGGCCGGGTGCTGCAGCTCGATCGCCGCATGACACAGGCGGCAAATCAGGAACTGGCCCTGATGCGCGTGAGTGGGGTGGTTGCAGCCAGTGAAGGCGTTGAGCGAGGCAATCCGGTGCACCAGTCCGTTTTCCAGGAGGAAATCCAGCGCACGGTAAACGGTTGGCGGGGCCGCACGGCGACCGTCTTCATCACTCAGTACTGCAAGGATGTCGTAAGCACCCAGCGGCTTGTGGCTTTGCCAGACCAGTTCCAGCACGCGACGGCGCAAGGTGGTCAGGCGCAGACCCTGTTTGGCGCACAGCGCATCAGCTTCGGCGAGGGCCGAATGCACGCAGTGAGAGTGGTCATGGGGGCGACTGGCCAGGGGAGTATTGGGCATGAGCAGCGACGATATTGGCTAGAGACGTTATTATGTTACCCGTTCCTGGCTGATATGAGTGATTCGAGTGCGCCGTCTTTTAAATCTTGCTGCTGTTTTCTGGGTCAGCCTGCTGATCATCGCCCCTGCTCAGGCCGAGGTCCGAGTGCTGACCAGTATCAAGCCTCTGCAGCTGATTGCGGCCGCTGTGCAGGACGGCGTCGGTACACCGGAAGTGCTTCTGCCACCGGGTGCCTCACCGCATAACTACGCGCTGCGCCCATCCGACGTACGGCGTGTACAGGAAGTCGAGTTGCTCTACTGGATCGGCCCGGACATGGAAACCTTCCTGCCACGCGTCCTTCAGGGCCGCAAACTGCCTGCGGTTGCCGTACAGACACTGCCGGGCATGCATTTGCGTCACTTTGGCGAAGACAATGCCTCGCATGATGACCACGAGCATGATCACGACAACGACGCAGACGAACATGACCACGATCACCGTCCCGGCAGTCTCGATTCGCACCTGTGGCTGTCGACCGTCAACGCGCGAGTGATCGCCGCAAAAATGGCCGCTGACCTGAGCGCTGCCGACCCTGCCAATGCAACACGCTACACCAGCAATGCCGAGGCCTTCAGCAAACGTCTCGATACGCTGGACGCTCGTATCAAGCAGCGTGTCAGCGCAGTGGCAGGCAAGCCGTACTTCGTGTTCCACGAGGCCTTCGATTATTTCGAAGAAGCCTATGGGCTCAAGCATGCCGGCGTATTCGCCATCGCCGCCGAGATCCAGCCCGGCGCCCAGCACGTCGCCGCCATGCGCGAGCGCCTGAAAGCCGCAGGCAAGACCTGCGTATTCAGCGAACCACCCCTGCGCCCGCGCCTGGCCGAAACCCTGAGCACCGGCCTGCCGGTCAAACTGGCCGAACTGGACGGACTGGGCGGCTACACCCCGGCCACCGCGCAGGGTTACGAGCAAGTACTGCAAAAGCTGGCTGATGATTTGGCAGGTTGCCTGAGCAGTCTCTGACTGCCACCGCCCACATAGCAGCACTGCTGTGTGACGCAGAGCGTCACGAACTGCATTCCCACGCGGAGCGTGAGGAACGATAGTCATCAGGGATAACACTATCGTGCCTATGCTCCGCGTCCTCTTGCGACGCAGAGCGTCACCAACTGCATTCCCACGCGGAGCATGGGAACGATAGTCAGCCGCCCAACTAGCTCAGGCTCGCGGAGACAGGTCTGGTCTCAGAGCGCAAACGGCAATGCAATGTGCGCTTCCTGGCGCTCGGCCAGACGGCGCTCGAACTCCGCAGGATCATGAATCAGCACATCCTGCCCGGCGAAGGTTTCGGCGGCGATCAAACGTGACAGCCAGAAACGCACACAAGCGATACGCAACATGATCGCCCACAGCTTCGACTCCGCAGCCGTGAACGGTCGCAAGCCCGCATAGGCACCCAGCAAGGCGCGCGCGCGAACAGCGTCGAGCTGACCGTTTTCCCGGGAACACCAATCGTTCAGGGCAATCGCCAGGTCGTACAACATCGGACCCGAGCAGGCATTGTAGAAATCGATCAACCCGGTCAGGTGCGTCCCTTCGAACAGTACGTTGTCGCGAAACAGGTCGGCATGCAGGTTGGCGCGCGGCAGCGCCATGATCTGCGGCTTGAACGCCTCGATTTCCTGAAGGCTCTTTTCAAGCAGCGCTCGCTGAGTCTCGCCCAGGTGCGACAGAAAATTGCGCCCCTCGCTCAGCATCCAATCCAGACCGCGATCAGTCTTGCGCTCGACGATCTGCCCGCGGGTTGCCAGATGCAGGTTGGCCAGCAACTCACCAATCTGCACGCAGTGCTGGGTGTTCGGCTCGCTGATGTGCTTGCCCGGCAGACGCGGCTGCAACAGCGCCGGTTTGTCTGCCAGCTCGCGCAGCGCCCGACCGTCGGTGGTGCGCAGCGCATAAGGCACTGGCAGATCGGCTTCATGCAGCACGTCGAGCAGTTCGATGAAGAACGGCATCTCCTGAACCGGGCCGCGCTCGACCAGCGTCAGCACGAACTCGCCCTGCTCCAGGCTGATGAAGTAATTGGTGTTTTCACTACCGGCAGCGATGCCCTGATAGTCAAGCAGACGGCCGAGCCCGTAAGGGGCGAGAAATGTTTCCAGCTCGGGCCGAGCCAGAGGGGTAAAAACGGACATATCAGGACTGCCAACGATTGAAGTGAATGTAGGGTGCTACCAGCTGAATATTTCCCACTGCGGGATCAGCATGTCCGGTTGGTCCGAACGAATGAAATTGGGGCTTGTACCATCGGCGCGCACCAGAAAATAGGGTTTGCCGTGTTTCGGGGTGATTTTAACCGCATACAGAAAGCCGTTCTGGCGGTATTCCTGAATGGTTCTGTCACCGTCAGTGCGAATAGTAACGTCCGGCGCCGCAGAAGGTGGATCTTCTGCTGCAACAGCGAGCAAAGGGCAAAAGGCCAACAGCCCGGTCAATATCAGTCGATTTACCTTGCGCATGATAACCTTGTCCCTTTGTCGTCAATGGTTCGCGCATTCTAGCGCCGACCCCGCCGAAAAGGTTGATTCTGCTCATGACCCAAGCGCCACTCGTCCTGGTAGACGGTTCCTCCTACCTCTACCGCGCCTTCCACGCACTGCCACCACTGGCCACCTCCAAAGGATTGCCGACCGGTGCCGTCAAGGGCGTGCTCAACATGCTCAAAAGCCTGCGGCGCCAGTACCCGGACAGCCCGCTCGCCGTGGTGTTCGACGCCAAGGGCGGGACGTTCCGTGATGCGCTGTACAACGACTACAAAGCCAACCGGCCGAGCATGCCGGACGATCTGCGCGTGCAGGTCGACCTGCTGCATGCCTGCGTCAAAGGCATGGGTTACCCGTTTCTGTGCGTCGAAGGCGTCGAAGCCGATGACGTGATCGGCACGCTGGCACGCAGCAGCGCGGCAGCCGATCGTCCAGTGGTGATCTCCACCGGCGACAAGGACATGGCGCAACTGGTCGACGGCCACATCACCCTGGTCAATACGATGACCGGTAGCGTGATGGATGTGGCGGGCGTGAAAGAGAAATTCGGCGTCGGTCCGGAGCACATCATCGATTACCTGGCTTTGATGGGCGACAAGGTCGATAACATTCCCGGCGTGCCCGGCGTTGGCGAGAAGACTGCGGTCGGTCTGCTGGTCGGCATTGGCGGCGGCATCAAGGAGCTTTACGAGAACCTCGACAAGGTCGCTTCCCTGCCGATCCGTGGCGCCAAGACCCTGGCCGCCAAACTCGAAGAACATCGTGAGATGGCCTTTCTGTCTTACGAACTGGCGACCATCAAGATCGACGTCCCGCTGGACATCGAGCTGGATCAATTGCATTGCGGCGAGCCCGACCGCGGCACGTTGATGGAGCTGTACGCCGAGCTGGAATTCAAGAGCTGGATCGAAGACCTGCAACGCGACGCCAAACGTGCCGGCCAGGAGTTGACCGTCGAAGAGCCGACTGTCGAGGCCAGGGAAGCGGCTTATGAAGTCATTCTTCAACAGGGCCAGTTCGATGCGTGGCTGAAGAAGCTGCAGGCCGCGCCGCTGTTTGCCTTCGTCACCCAGAGCAACGGCACCGATGCCCAGCGTGCGCAACTGGTCGGCCTGTCCTTCGCCATTCAGACCCACGAAGCCGCTTACATTCCGCTGACCCACTCGTACATGGGCGTGCCGCAGCAATTGGACCGCGACACCGTGCTCAAGGCGCTCAAGCCGCTGCTGGAAGACCCTGACAAAACCAAGGTCGGCCAGCACGCCAAGTTCGCTATCAACCTGCTTGCAAATTGCGCGATCGACGGCGATCAGGCGCAAGGCATCGATCTGCAGGGCGTGCGCTTCGACACCATTCTGGAATCCTACGTACTGGACTCCACCGCCACCCGCCACGACCGTGACAGCCTGGTGGCCAAGTACCTGACGCACACGCCGATCAATTTCCAGGAAATTGCCGGCAAAGGCGCCAAACAACTGAGCTTTGACCAGATTGCCCTGGAACAGGCGGGTAATTACGCCGCCGAAGAAGCGGACCTGACCCTGCGCCTGCATGAAGTCTTCGACGCACGGCTGGCCGCGATTCCGACCCTGCAGCCGGTATTGAACGATATCGAGATGCCGCTGGTGCCTGTGCTGGCGCGTATCGAGCGCCAGGGCGCGCTGGTCGATGCCAACCTGCTGGGCATCCAGAGCGTCGAACTGGGCGACAAGATGACTGCGCTGGAGCGCGAAGCCTTCGCCATTGCCGGCGAAGAGTTCAACCTCGGCTCACCCAAGCAGTTGGGCGTGATTCTCTACGAAAAACTCGGCATGCCGATTCTCAGCAAGACCGCCACCGGTCAGGCATCGACTGCCGAGGCCGTGCTCGCCGAGCTCGCGGAGCAGGATTTCCCGCTGCCCAAGGTGTTGATGCAATACCGCTCGATGAGCAAGCTCAAGAGCACCTACACCGACCGCCTGCCGGAGCAGATCAACCCGCGTACCGGGCGGATTCACACCTCCTATCATCAGGCGGTGGCCGTCACCGGTCGCTTATCGTCCAGCGATCCGAACCTGCAGAACATCCCGATTCGTACTGCTGAAGGCCGGCGCATCCGTCAGGCGTTCGTGGCCCCCAAGGGTTACAAACTGCTGGCCGCCGACTATTCGCAGATCGAACTGCGGATCATGGCGCATCTGGCTCAGGACGAAGGCTTGCTGCATGCGTTCCGCAATGACCTGGACGTTCACCGCGCGACGGCTGCGGAGGTGTTTGGCGTCGAGCTGGAAAACGTCACCACTGACATGCGTCGCAGCGCCAAGGCAATCAACTTCGGTCTGATATACGGCATGAGCGCTTTCGGTCTGGCCAAGCAGATTGGCGTGGACCGTAAGCAGTCACAGGCGTATGTCGACCGCTACTTCGCCCGCTACCCTGGCGTGCTGAACTACATGGAGCGCACCCGCGCCCAGGCTACCGAGCAAGGTTTTGTCGAAACCATCTTCGGTCGTCGCCTGTACCTGCCGGACATCAACGCCAAGAACCAGTCCCTGCGCAAAGGCGCGGAACGCATGGCGATCAACGCGCCGATGCAGGGCACCGCTGCGGACATCATCAAGAAAGCCATGGTGGCGGTGAATGGCTGGCTGGACGAGTCCGGCCTGGATGCTCGGGTCATCCTGCAGGTTCACGACGAACTGGTGCTTGAAGTGCGCGAGGACCTGGTCGATCAGGTCAGTGAACAGATCCGTCCACACATGAGCGGCGCAGCAGAACTGGCAGTGCCATTGCTGGTGGAAGTGGGGGTTGGCAACAATTGGGACGAGGCTCACTGAGCCTGAAATGGCGAACCTGTGCGCAGGTTCGTCAAATATTGTAGGAAATGTGAACTTTTCTTCACTGCTGGAACTTAACCGTTTGGACAGGAGTCAGACGTGTCGATTGGTTGAAAAATCGATCGTGCTCCTAGTTGTGTTAAGTGTTGGCAGTTATCCAGATCCCACCCTAAGGTCTGGACCTTAAGCCCCGGAACTTCCCCCTCCCCATGCGAAGTCCGGGGTCTTTTTTGCCTGCGATTTACTCCGCAGGTGCCTTGTCTTCCAGTTCCATCCAGTCGGCCAGCACGGTGTAGGCCTCTTCCAGCCCCATGCGCTTGGGGGCCGAGAACAACTGGATGCTCACTGCATCGCCCCAGCCTTTGCGAATCTCGGCCTGAACCTTGAGCAGCGTGTTCTTGGCCGCGCCGTAGGTCAGCTTGTCGGCCTTGGTCAACAGAATGTGCATCGGCATGTTGCTGGCGATGGCCCAATCGAGCATCAGCACGTCGAAGTCGGTCATTGGATGACGGATATCCATCATCAGGATCAGACCCTTCAGGCTTTCGCGGCTGCCCAGATAGGCTTCCAGGTGACGCTGCCAGTGCAGCTTGAGCGGGATGGGCACTTTGGCGTAGCCGTAACCGGGCAGGTCGACCAGACGGCGATCTTCGTCCAGACCGAAAAAGTTCAGCAACTGGGTACGCCCAGGGGTCTTGGATGTACGCGCCAGGCTGGCGTGGGTCAGGGTGTTCAGTGCGCTCGATTTGCCCGCGTTGGAGCGACCGGCAAACGCGACCTCAAAACCTTCGTCGTCGGGGCATTGGTCGACCTTGGCGGCGCTGAGCATGAACGTGGCCTGTTGGCACAGACCGAGGATGGGGTTTTTGAGTTGCATGTGATTTCCGGTGAAGACCTGCCTGCAGGGGGTGCGGCAGGAGGTGTCGGTTTCGTTTGGATGCGTGCGCATATAATGACACACCTGTCCCCCGGCCCACACTCACACCGTATCGGGCCGCTCTGACGGATGTGCTGGAACATTCAGACATGACCTGCTTCACTCCTTATGCAAAAAGGCCGTCCTCGGTCGCCCATTTTTACAACCTCAGCGTTACACTAACGAACTCAGGCTTTCGCGTCCGGTCGAAACCACCGTCGCTTGAAGGCGATTCAATCTGCTCAGGAGTAAAGCATGCGTAATCTGATCATCAGCGCCGCTCTGGTTGCCGCCAGTCTGTTCGGTATGTCCGCCCAGGCCGCCACGCCCATCGAGGCCGGCAAGCAATACGTCGAGCTGGCAAGCGCTGTGCCTGTTGCCGAGCCAGGCAAGATCGAAGTCGTCGAGCTGTTCTGGTATGGCTGCCCGCATTGCTACGCGTTCGAGCCAACCATCAATCCGTGGGTTGAAAAACTGCCGTCCGACGTCAAGTTCGTACGCATCCCTGCCATGTTCGGCGGCCCTTGGGACGCTCACGGCCAACTGTTCATCACCCTGGACACCATGGGCGTCGAACACAAGGTTCACGCAGCCGTATTCGAAGCCATCCAGAAAGGCGGCAAGCGTCTGACCGACAAGAATGACATGGCTGATTTCGTCGCCACACAGGGCGTGAACAAGGAAGACTTCCTGAAGACGTTCGACTCTTTCGCAGTCAAGGGCAAGATCGCCCAGTACAAGGAACTGGCCAAGAAGTACGAAGTGACTGGCGTTCCGACCATGATCGTCAATGGCAAGTACCGCTTTGACCTGGGTTCTGCCGGTGGTCCGGAAAAGACCCTGGAAGTTGCCGACCAGTTGATTGCCAAAGAGCGAGCGGCTACCACAGCCGCCAAGTAAGCGCACATCATGCGCCGCTGGGGCAAAGGCAGTACCCGTATCGTTGGCCTGCATGATCCGCAGGTCAACGAACATCATCTGCTGCAAAACGGCCTGCCGGAAGACGGCAGGCTGCGTTTGCTCAGTTTCAATATCCAGGTGGGTATCAGTACCCAGCGCTACCATCACTACCTGACACGCAGCTGGCAGCACTTGCTGCCGCATGGCGGTCGGGCGGGCAACCTGCAGAAGATCGGCGATCTGATCAACGATTTCGATCTTGTCGCGCTGCAGGAAGTCGACGGCGGCAGCATGCGCTCCGGCTTCGTCAATCAGGTCGAGCATCTCGCCCAACTGGGCGGCTTTCCGTACTGGTATCAACAGCTCAATCGCAATCTCGGGCGTCTGGCGCAGCACAGCAACGGCGTGCTGAGCCGTCTGCGTCCGACCAAGATCGAGGATCATCCGCTGCCAGGCCCGGCCGGGCGCGGCGCAATCCTTGTGCGTTTCGGCGAAGGCGAGGATGCGCTGGTCGTGGTCATGATGCACCTGGCGCTGGGGACTCGGACCCGAACCCGGCAGCTTGCCTACATTCGCGAACTGATTGGCGGTTATCGCCATCAGGTGCTGATGGGCGACATGAACACCCACGCCAATGACCTGCTGGAACACTCGCCGCTACGGGATCTGGGGCTTCTGGCCCCGCAGATAGAGGCGACCTTTCCGAGCTGGCGGCCACAACGCTGCCTCGATCACATTTTGCTCAGCCCGACCCTGACGCTCGAACGCGTGCAGGTGCTGGCGCAACCCATTTCCGATCACCTGCCTGTCGCTGTCGAGATTCGCCTGCCTGACTCACTGCGTGGGGACTCACTGCCTGTGCCCTCTGGTGGAAGCCTTGCATGAGCGACGACGCGGAGCGTTGGAAAGAGAAATACCTCAAAGGGATCGAGCAACAGGATAAGCTCGAAAAGCGCTGGGATGCGCGGCTCGATTTGTTGCGACGCGGTCTGGTGCGCAGCAGCCTGGCGGCGGAGGGCTCTGACCGCGCTGTCGATGAATGCATGAAGGAAATGCGCGAAATCGTCCGCAAGGACGATATGGATGCGGGCCTGGCAGCCCTGATCCCGCGCCTCGAAAAAGCCGTACTGGACTCTGAACAACGCCGCGAAGTACGGGCCGCGCAAATCAGCTCGGCACTGACCGCACTGGTTGCACAGCTGCAGTCACTGCCGCTGCCGCGCGACGTACGCAAGCCGCTCAAGCGCTTTGCCA
This sequence comes from Pseudomonas syringae pv. coryli str. NCPPB 4273, assembly GCF_000972175.1. Classification (NCBI taxonomy): domain Bacteria; kingdom Pseudomonadati; phylum Pseudomonadota; class Gammaproteobacteria; order Pseudomonadales; family Pseudomonadaceae; genus Pseudomonas; species Pseudomonas syringae pv. coryli. The sequence goes on from NZ_AWQP01000020.1 coordinate 17,405, forward strand.
AGGAGCTTGAAGAGCGCGCCTCCCAGGCCCGCGAGCTGCCCCTGTTGCTCGGCGAGTTGAGCAATTTGCAGGGCCAGGCCCTGACCCAGGTTGAAAAACCCGAAGAAGGTCCGCGCCAGGGATTGCTGCAACGCCTGTTCGGTTCGCGCGAAGGCCACAGCAACGACTCCCATCCCGAGACTGCTCACCCCGACGACGCCACCTTCTCCGCGCCGGAATCGCATGAACCCGATGCCGAGCCGCGAGCAGCGAACACTCACGCCCCGCCAGACGCCCCTCCTGTCGAAGCCGAGGCTGTTGATTCCCCTGCCGCAGCACCCATTGCCGAAGACAGCACGCCGCCAGCGCCTGCCCCGGAAACCGCTGCGTCTGCCGCAGTGATACCCGCTGCGGTGACGTCTGAAGAACCTGCGCCACAGGCTACCGCCGCGGACATTGCGCCGGTATCGGCAGAAGCCGTCGCCGAACCTGCACCTGCCACCGTCGAACCCATCGATTTCGCGGATGTTCTGGCGCCAGTCCCATCAGTGCCCTACCAGCAGCGGCCCGCGCCAATCGAGGTGACAGTTGAGGAACCCGACGCAGAGGCCGAGCAGCAGCCCGAATCGGCAGAGGGCGAAGAAGGTTACGCGCTACCCTCCTCACCGGAGCCCAGCTACAGCTCGGTGGCGGCACACATTGAACAAACTCTGCTGGGCCTGCTGGACGACCTGACCCTGTCCGAGCACTTTCGCCCGCAGGTCGAGGACATGCAGTTACGCTTGAAACATGGGCTTAACTGGTACGAACTGCTGCCTATCCTCGACGATCTGGCGGTGTTGATGCTGGCGATCAACAACGGTGGTCAGCAGGAGTTCGGCACTTACCTCAAGCAGCTCAATGAGCGGCTCGAATCCTTTCAAAGCCACTTGCAGGCCGCCAGTGAAGATCACGCCGAGGATCAGACCACTGCGCGCGACCTGAACGACCAGTTGCGCGAACAGGTGGGCGGCCTGCAAAGCAGTGTTCAGGACGCCTCCGATCTGCCCAGCCTCAAGCGGGTGCTCGACAATCGGCTTGAGGCCCTGCTCGGCACCATGGATCACTACCAGCTCAAACGCGATGCCCGCGAGCGCGAAGTGGCCTCGCGCCTGCAAGGTCTGGCGGCCCGCGTCGCGAGCATGGAGCAGGAAGCCCTGGGTTTCAGGACTCACCTGGAGGAACAGCGTCAAAAGGCCCTGATCGACCCGCTTACCGGACTGCCCAATCGTGCCGCCTGGGGTGAGCGCCTCGAACAGGAGATGGCCCGGTGGCAGGAAGAAAAAAACAGCTTGCTGGTGTGCATTCTGGACCTGGACCATTTCAAACGCATCAACGATGGCTACGGGCACCTGGCTGGCGACAAGGTATTGAAGATCGTCGCCAATGTCCTCAGCAAACGCCTGCGTGCCGATGACTTCATGGCACGGTTTGGCGGCGAAGAATTTGTCATGCTGCTGCCTGCAACGCCTCTTGCCACCGGGTTGACGCTTCTGGATGAACTGCGCGCCGCCGTCGAGTCATGCCCTTTCCACTTCAAGGGCGAGCGAGTCACCATCACCGTCTCCATTGGCCTGACGGCTTTTCGCCCGTCAGAGAAGAGCGACACCGCCATCAAACGTGCCGACCAGGCGCTTTACAAGGCCAAGGAGAACGGCCGGAACCGCATCGAACAGGGCTGACTGAAACATTTTGACCTGAACAAATAGCGGGTGCCCCATGCTATTCGCACACATTTTGTTATGATGTTTCATTTCCTGCCGACGCTGCCGACCTCATGAAGCTGTATTTCTCTGCCTTGCTCATGCTCCTCCTCACTGCCTGTGCCAGCGGCCCCAGGCTGGATACCAGCCATCCCTCGGTAAATTTCGATGGCCGTGCCCAGTATGTGGTGATGCACTACACCTCGGCTTCGCTGGAACGCTCGCTGCAGTTACTGACCCATGGCGAGGTCAGCGCCCACTACCTGATCGGTGACGACAGCAAGGCCACCATCTACAAACTGGTCGATGAAAACGCACGTGCCTGGCATGCCGGCGAAAGCGAGTGGGAAGGCCGCACCTGGCTCAACTCCAGCTCGATCGGCATCGAGATCGTCAACCCGGGTTTCAAGGAAACACCGACCGGTCGCCTGTGGTATCCGTACACCGAAGCACAGACCCAGTCGATCATTGTGCTGCTCAAGGACATCGTCAAACGCAATAAGATCGACCCCAAACACATCATCGGTCATAGAGACATCGCCCCGTCGCGCAAGCAGGATCCGGGGCCGTTGTTCCCGTGGAAACGCCTCGCTGCCGAAGGTCTGGGCAACTGGCCGGACGAACGCCAGGTTGCCCAGCGTCAGGCATTGCTGGCAGTCAATCTGCCGAGCATCACCTGGTTCCAGCAGCAATTGGCACGCTTGGGCTACAGTACCCCGAAGACCGGTGAACTGGACGTCGCAACACGCCAGGTACTGGCCGCCTTCCAGATGCACTATCGCCCGGCTCGCTTCGACGGCGAGCCCGACGCACAAAGCGCGGCCATCCTGCAGGTGCTCAATCACTCGAATTGAAGCGCATGAGGGCCTGGCGCTCAAGCCCTCAGAGCGGTAAAGCCATATAGAACTGCGTGCCCTGCCCCGGCCGTGAATAAACGCCCATGCGTCCGCCGTGCAGCTGGACAATCTCCTTGCACAGCGCCAGCCCGAGCCCGGCACCGCCTTTCTTGCGGCCGACCTGGACGAAGGGTTCGAAGATCCGCCCCTGCTGTCCGTAGGCAATGCCCTCGCCGTTATCTTCGACGCTGATGATCGCCCGCTCGCCGTGACGCCTGGCCTGCAGGCGAATCAGGCCGTTCGGCGGCGTATGACGCAAGGCATTGTCCAGCAGATTATCCAGCACCCGTTCCAGCTGGGACTGATCGGCATGCAGGCGCGGCATCGGCTCCTGCATATCCAGCATCAGCACAATATCCTGTTCCTGGGCCTGATCCTCAAAGCGCACCTTGGCTTCTTGCAGCAAGGTCTCGATGGAGCACGGTGCAAGTTTGAGCTTCTGCAGACCGTTCTGATAACGCGAGAAATTCAGCAGGTCGTTGATGAGCTGCATCAGGCGCTGCATTTCTTCGGTGACCGTATTGAGCAGATCCGCCTCACGTGACTCGGGAGCGAAATGCAGACGCTCCTGAAGGAGGCCGAACGCCATGTGCATACCCGTAACCGGCGTGCGCAACTCATGCGAGGCGCGCAGGACGAACTCGCTGCGTACCCGCTCGAAAGCACGCTGCTCGGTCACATCGTGCAGCACCATCACCGCACCCAGGATGTGGCCCTTGGTGTGGCTGACCGGCGTCATGCTGTAGGTCAGCAGTCGTGACTCGCCGTCGATCTCGATGGCCAAGTCTTCCGGCGCACGCTCCAGCGTTCCGCCTCGCAGCACCAGATGCAATTGCTCATCCAGCTCGGGGCGGCCCAACGCCTCGCCCAGACTGTGCCCGAGGCGACTCTCGTCCCATCCGAGCTGGCGCTGCGCAACAGGGTTGAGGTGCTCCAGGTGGCCTTGCCGATCGATCATCAGCAGGCCATCGTCAATACTGTCGAGGACCGCCTGCAGGCGCTGCTGGCCCGCCAGAAGCTCATCGACGTTGGTCGCCTGATGCTGACGCAGGGCTTCGGCCATGATGCCGAAGCGCCGGGTCAGCAGGTTCATTTCGGCGGCCGAGGAAATGGGCAGCGTGACCTCGTAATCACCCTCACCGATGCGATCGGCAGCCTTGGCCAGCGCCTCGATCGGCGCACCGAAACGACGGGCGATGCCATGCGCGGTCACAAAGCCGATGCACAGCACCGCCAGCCCGACCAGGCCCAGCAAGCCGGCGATCCACAATGCACGATCCCTGGAGTTGATCTCGGCGTTGCTGATGTTCTCCAGCGCCTTGCGATGCACATCCATCAGACCGTTACGCAGCGTGTCGAAACTGTCGCTCAATTGCGGGTTGCCGCGTATGCCTCGCGGATCATTGCGATACTGCTGCCAGGCGGCAATGAATCGCTGATAATCGCCCCGGGTCTTTTCAAAACCGTTGCGTACGTTTTGCTGGGTGTCCTGCACCGATCCTTGCTCCAGCAGCTCTTCGAACTGCTTCTGGATTCTGTCCAGCTCAACGTCATTGCGATTGGAACCGGTCATCAACACCAGTTGATCACCCATGTTCTGGCGCAACTTCAAGCCCAGATCGAGGATGGCGAAGTTATGCTGAATCAGTGATTCCTGAGTCCGGGCCATCTGCATGACACTGACGAGCCCCAGCAGCAGCCCGAGCAAAGCGACCGTGATAAGCGCCGAAATGCTCAGAAAGAGGCGGGTGCGCAACTTCATGGCCAGCTTCATTTGAGGTATTTCATAGGTTGTACTGTTTTCGTTTGCGGTAAAGCGTCGAAGCATCGATACCCAGCGTCTTGGCGGCCTGATCAAGGGTTTCACTGGTTGCCAGTACGGCCCCGATGTGTGCCTTTTCAAGCTCGTCCAGACTCAAGGCCGCTCCCACTCGCGGTGCGTTGTTGGTCGGCTGCTCAGCCATGCCCAGATGGCTGACTTCCACGCGTTCCTGTGGACAGATGATGCTGGCTCGCTCGATCACGTTACGCAGCTCACGAATGTTGCCCGGCCAGCGGTAATTGAGCAGCGCCGCACGGGCTTCTTCGCTGAAGCCGCGAGCCGGACGAGCGTACTCCTTGACGAAACGCGCCAGAAAGCGGTCCGCCAGGGTCAGAATGTCTTCGCTGCGCTCACGCAGGGCTGGCAGATTCAGGGTGATTACGTTCAGGCGGTACAGCAGATCCTCACGGAAACGCCCGCTGCGCACCATGTCCTCAAGGTTGAGGTTGGTGGCGGCCAGGATGCGCACGTCGGCACGTCGGGTCACCGGGTCGCCGACGCGCTCGTATTCCTTGTCCTGAATGAAGCGCAGCAACTTGGGCTGCAACGTCAGCGGAAAGTCGCCGATCTCGTCGAGAAACAGGGTGCCGCCATCGGCCTGATTGACACGACCCAGCGTGCTTTCGCTGGCACCGGTGAAAGCGCCGCGGCTGTGGCCGAACAGTTCGCTTTCCATCAGTTCTGCAGTCAGCGACGGGCAGTTGATGGTGACGCAGGACTTCTTGGCCCGCTTGCTCCAGCCGTGAATCGCCCTGGCCAGCTCGCCCTTACCGGTACCCGACTCGCCCAGAATCAAGATGTTGGCATCGGTGACCGCCACCTGACGGGCCGTTTCCAGAATGGCCATCATCGAAGGGCTGTGGGAATCCAGACCATCCTTGGGCTTGCGAACCTCGCCTTCCAGTGCTTCGAGACGTGCAGACAGTTGCCTGACTTCAAGCTGCTTGGCCGTTGCAAGACGCAACTGGTCAGGACTGCACGGCTTGACCAGATAGTCGGCTGCGCCAGCCTGAATGGCATCGACAGCCGTATCCACCGCCGAATGGGCAGTCACGATCACCACACGCATCCACGGCGCCTGAATCCGCATCTGCGCCAGCACGTCCAGGCCATTGTCTTCGCCCAGACGCAAATCGAGAAAGCACAGATCGAATACTTGGCGCTGCATGAGCGTGTCAGCCTGGGCTGCGCTGTTGGCAGTGGCGACACTGTAGCCTTCGTCTTCCAGACAGTACCGGAAAGTGCGGAGGATGGCGGACTCGTCGTCCACAAGCAGAATACGGCCCTGATTCTCAGTGGCTGCTTCCATTTTTCCTACGCTCCTTAATGAATTGTCTCAGTTAGTCTCGGAATCATCGGGCAAGTTGCATGGTCAATTCTGATTGATTCTTCGGCATGCATGGTAGCTTTCTGATCAGCTAATGGCGAACAGCCTGATTAATCCGCGTTTATGCCGTTAAAACCGTCTATTCGGAGACGAAATCTCACCGCAAAAGGAACGCTCTTATGTTTTCACTGAAAAAGATTGCTCTGATCACCGCCGCCGCTGCGCTACTGGGCAGTGGCCCGGTACTCGCCCAGCCTGACCTGCCCACTCAGCTCACCGAGGCGCGCCAGGAAGGCTCGATCTGGACAGCTTTCGCGCTGAACAAGCATCTGAGCCCGTTCAAGATCGATGTGGGTGTCGAACAAGGCACTGCGACGCTCAAGGGCAAGGTTGAAAACGAGGTGGACCGCGAGCTGGCCGAGCGCATCGCGCTGGATACCAAAGGCATCGAAAAGGTCGACAACCAGCTGGAGGTGGATCCTGCTGTCGCCAGCGAGCCTGGCACCCGGACCAACATGGCTCAGCGCTTCGAGGATGCAACGCTGGTCGCGACGGTGAAATCCAAGCTGCTGTGGAGCAGCGTGACCGAAGCGCTGAATATCGAGGTCGACAGCAAGGACGGCGTCATCACCCTCAAGGGCCGGGCACAGAGTCCCGAAGCCAAAGAGCTGGCGGGTAGCCTGGCCAGCAATACCGATGGCGTGGTCAGCGTCAATAACCTGATCAGCCTCAGCGCGGCCGACTCGATCGCGGCCAAGACCCAGCCACAGTCACTGACCCCGACCGAGGAAATGAGTGACGCCTGGATCACCAGCAAGGTGAAGGCGAGCCTGATCTACAGCCGGACGCTGGATGGGCTGAACATCAAAGTGGACACCAAGGCCGGTGTAGTCAGCTTGAATGGCGTGGTTGCCAACTTCGCCGAGAAAGAACTGGCGGTGGAAATCGCGAAAAATATTCGTGGTGTCAAAGGCGTCAACGGCGATGCGCTGAAGGTCATGGCGCGCAGCGCAGGCTGAGGGTTCAGCGCCATCGCGCTGAGCGCTTCGTGCAGAACGCACGATTACAAAGGGGTAATCGTGCAGGTTGCTGGTAGGACGCTCTTGAGTGACTTATTAACATATTGATTTTAAAGAGATTTATATCGATCAAAAACTGGCATGCAGTCTGCAATAACCCATTCAACAAAGGTCGATCCACAACGACCCATCAGATTGAATGCCCACTCAGGCAAGGGGATTTTGCAGATGAACAGCCAGCGTATTGCACAATTGCGTATCTCTCCCCTGCACATCCAGCAAGGTCTTTTTCTGCTCCTTGCCTTGCTCGTCACTCTGATCGCCATTCAGCAGTTCCAGCGTTGGAATCAAACCAACGAGGCAGCTCAACCGAAACAGCAATTCATCCAGACCAGCAGCATCTCCTATCGCGGTGTTAGTGCACCAGCAGTCAAGGACATGTCCTCAAGCCTGCGCAATGTCGACGGCCTGGTTTCTGTAGATGAAGTCGCTCCGCAGCAAAAATGGGTTTTCTGACCCGACCTTAAAAAGCAGCACCCTTATTAAAACGGCATCAAAAGGAGTATCACCATGTTGAGTTGGGCAATCACGTTTCTGATCATCGCTATCGTCGCTGCAGTACTGGGCTTCGGTGGTATCGCGGGCACGGCTACTGGTATCGCCAAGATCCTGTTCGTCGTCTTCCTGGTGATGTTCGTTGTGTCGTTCTTCTTCGGTCGTCGCGGTCGAGGCTGATAATGCACACGTCATTTCGCACACTGGCCGCCGCCCTGTTGATGGGTGGCAGTGCCATGGTCATGGCAGCCAATGATGGGCAGTCTCGGGTCAATGAGCTTCTAAGCTCCGCCCCCGAGTACCGCACCACCTGGGCGAAGGTCGTCAAGAAGGAAGAGCGTTTGCCGGATTGGGTGATCAACCTGTCCGGTGCTTCCGAGCAGCAGATGACAGCGGCCACTGAAGACGGTGACAACTATCTGGTTGGACCGCTCTGCGAAACGGCCGATACGTGCAAAAGCAAGCGCCTGATCGTGGCTTTCAGCCTCGACAAGGAAGATGCTTACGCCATGTTGGTTGAAGTGCCTGCCGGTCTTCCTGCAGACAAATCGCCAACACGTCACGCGACTTACCGTTACCTGGGTAAGCCTGACGAGGGTATGCAAAAGCTCTTGAATGAAGAGCTGCGCAAGGACCCGAACTGGTATTGATCCAGAAGAAAGGTGTCGGCTCCAGGAGTCGACACCTTTCGGCTTTGTGCGGCCTGAGGAAGGTACGCACATGACCAGGGGGCCGGGACGCGTTGATCAAGTGGATCGGCGTGACCTAGGGGTACAGGGAGTACCTCCGCCAAGGGCCGGGTCAGGCAAGCCGCCGTGCAAGGCTACGAGAATGCGTCGACCTTTCGAACGCCTCCCGTGGCCTTGCAAGGCGCTTTATATTTCCTTCCTGCTTCGATCCCTAAATAGCATCCCTGGGCAACATCAGCCCCAGCGGCAGCCTGACGCGTGCTTCCAGTCCGCCTCCCGAACGATTTCTCAACTCGACATTACCGCCGTGCATGGCAGCGATACGCTTGACGATGGCCAGGCCGAGGCCGGTGCCCTTGCCACTGCGTGCGCGATCACCACGAATGAACGGGTTGAAGATGGTGTCCAGCTCGGACGGATCGATGCCCGCGCCCCTGTCCAGCACACTCAACACCACGTAGGGCGCGTTTCGGTCACCGGATACGTAGGCGGCGACTTCGATACCGTTACCGGCATGGTGCTTGGCGTTGCCAATCAGATTGGTCAGCAGGCGCTTCATCGAGACACGGCGCAGCGGGAACGGCGGAATGGGCTCCAGGCACAGACGAATGCTGTCTTCATCGTCATTGAAGGGTGCAACCACATCGCGCACCAGGTGCCCCAGATCGACCTCTTCGATCTCTTCGTCGCGCCCATCGCGGATGAACGCCAGGAACTGATCGAGAATGGCGTCCATGTCCTCGATATCGCGCACCATGCCTTCGGAGAACTCATTGTCGTTCATCAGTTCGAGAGACAGGCGCAAGCGCGTCAGCGGTGTGCGCAAGTCGTGGGAAACCCCGGCCAGCATCAGTTCGCGCTCCTGCCCGGCCTGCTCGACGTCTTCAGCCATCTGATTGAAGGCGCGGTAGACTTCGGTCATCTCGCTCGGCGTGTCACTCACCGGCAGCCGCACGCTGCGCCCCTGCCCCAACTGGCGCGCCGCAAACACCAGACGCTTGAGCGGCTGACTCAGTTGACGCACGAAAATCCAGGCGGATGCCGTGGAAAGCAACCCGATGGCCAGGAACCAGCCCAGCACGTTCCAGATCTTCTGACCGCGCAACGGGTGCGGATAAAGCGGCACTTTCAGCCAGCCATCACCCAGGCTCGGCGCTCGCACCCACAGCGCGGGTGGCGCGTGTACCCGCAGACGCACTTCCGTATCGGCGCCCAGCTCAGCCTGCATCTGCCGCTGATAGATCTCACTGTAAGGCCAGTGCTGCTCACCTTCCGGCACGCCGCCGCCCACCACCCGAATCAGACCTGCCGCCTCGGCAATCGCCTCGCGATCGTTTTCACCGGCGGCCCAGTACGCGCGCAGGGTCAGAGCAACGCCGTGGCTGTATTGCCTGTCGACCAGCACGTCTTCGTTCATCAGCAGATATACCAGCGTCAGGGCCTTGGAAAACAGCACGACGATGAGCACCAGCCAGAGCGTGCGGGAGAAAAAGCTTTGCGGGAACCAGAGCGGAGTCTTCATAACTGCAGCCATACACTTTGCAGGGCGAGCGAGGCTCGCAGGTTTGCCGAACGCGGGCCGGACCCGATGTACGAACGCAAAAAACCAGTACGTCGATAACCCTTTTAAGATTATCGACGTGACTGGCAGCAATGACGGATTTCCAGGCCGACAACCGGGTTATCAGCGACTTCCGGCACCGTCCGGAACAAATACATAACCTACGCCCCAGACCGTCTGGATATAACGGGGCTTGGACGGGTCAGGCTCGATCAGGCGACGCAGGCGGGAAATCTGCACGTCGATGGATCGCTCCAGCGCATCCCACTCCCGGCCACGCGCCAGGTTCATCAGTTTGTCGCGGGTCAGCGGCTCGCGAGCGTGCATGACCAGCGCTTTCAGTACCGCGAATTCACCGGTGGTGAGCATGTGCACTTCTTCACCGCGCTTGAGCTCGCGGGTTGCCAGAGACAGCACGTAGTCACCGAAACTGACCGACTCGTCCTCGCTGCCGGGTGCGCCGGGCACCGGTGCCGCCTGACGACGCAACACCGCCTTGACCCGCGCCATCAACTCGTCCGGGTTGAACGGCTTGGCCAGATAATCATCAGCACCCAGTTCGAGCCCCTTGATGCGGCTCAGCTCATCGCCCTTGGCGGTCAGCATGATAATCGGCACCTGATTGTTCGCGGCACGCAGACGACGACAGGCTGAAAGGCCGTCTTCACCGGGCAGCATGAGGTCCAGCACCACAAGGTTGAACACCTCACGGGCCAGTAACCGGTCCATTTGTTCCACATTTGCCACGGCGCGGGCACGATAGCCCTTGCTGGTGAAAAAACGTTCCAGAAGGCTGCTCAGCCCCGGATCGTCATCGACAATAAGGATTTTTTCGCCTTCGGCATTTTGTGCGGTGCTGCTCATCGGATGCTCCTCTGATCTCGGGGCGCATTATGGCGTAGCTGCGGTGATGCGCACCTTGTGCATTGTTAGCAGATTTTACTGGAGGCGACACTTGTGCCTGCGTTTTCGCCGAAAAAACACCCCATTTATCGGCCGATCCCCTAATCCGGCTTCGCTGGGTATAATGCGCCGCCCTCGAAGTCAGGCAACGCCGGACTCATGGCGGTTCGCCAGCCCTGAAAATAAATGCTGGCGCACGATACCCAGGCAAGGCAATTCGTACATAGCCCAGTTTTTTGCTCACAACTCCAGGTGGTTTTATGGACAGCATCAACAGCCGCATCGCCGAAGAACTCGGCGTACGCCCACAACAGGTCGCAGCGGCCGTAGCACTACTGGATGAAGGCTCGACCGTGCCCTTCATTTCCCGCTACCGCAAGGAAGTGACCGGCAGTCTTGATGACACGCAACTGCGCCATCTGGAAGAGCGCCTGCGTTATCTGCGTGAACTGGACGAGCGGCGCGTCAGCATTCTTGCCAGCATCGAAGAGCAAGGCAAGCTGACCCCGGAGCTGGCCCGCGATATCAAGCTGGCCGACACCAAGACCCGCCTCGAAGACTTGTACCTGCCTTATAAGCAGAAACGCCGCACCAAGGGCCAGATCGCCCTTGAAGCCGGTTTGGGCGAACTGGCTGACGGCCTGTTCAACGACCCGAGCCTGGCCCCGGAAGCAGAAGCAGCCCGCTTCGTCGACGCGGAAAAAGGCGTGGCCGATGTAAAGGCCGCGCTGGAAGGCGCCAAGTACATTCTGATGGAGCGCTTTGCCGAAGATGCCTCGCTGCTGGACAAGCTGCGCAGCTTCCTCAAGCAGGAAGCGGTGATCAGCGCACGCGTGGTGCCGGGCAAGGAAGAGGAAGGCGCCAAGTTCCGCGACTACTTCGAACACGACGAACCGCTCAAGAGCATGCCGTCGCACCGTGCGCTGGCGATTTTCCGCGGTCGTAACGAAGGCTTCCTGAGTTCCGCACTAAAAGTCGGTGAAGAATTGCCGGGCGCCATGCACCCGTGCGAACTGATGATCGGTGAGCGTTTCGGCATTCAGAACCAGAACCGTCCGGCAGACAAATGGCTGGCCGAAGTGGTGCGCTGGACCTGGAAGGTCAAGCTGTACAGCCACCTTGAAACCGATCTGCTGGGTGAGCTGCGTGACGGCGCGGAAACCGAAGCGATCAATGTCTTCGCCCACAACCTGCACGACCTGCTGCTCGCCGCGCCGGCCGGTCAGCGCGCCACGCTGGGGCTCGATCCTGGCCTGCGCACCGGCTGCAAGGTCGCCGTGGTCGACGCCACCGGCAAGCTGCTCGACTACGCCACCGTCTATCCGCACGTACCGAAAAACCAGTGGGACCAGACCATCGCTGTACTGGCCGCACTGTGCGCCAAGCATTCGGTCGATCTGATTGCCATCGGCAACGGCACCGCCAGCCGTGAAACCGACAAGCTGGCTGCCGACCTGATCAAAAAATACCCAGGCCTGAAGATGACCAAGGTCATGGTTTCCGAAGCAGGCGCTTCGGTGTACTCGGCATCGGAACTGGCCGCCAAGGAATTCCCGGACCTCGACGTGTCGATCCGTGGCGCGGTGTCCATTGCCCGTCGCTTGCAGGACCCGCTCGCCGAACTGGTGAAAATCGACCCGAAATCCATCGGGGTCGGCCAGTACCAGCACGACGTTTCGCAGCTCAAGCTGGCGCGCGGCCTGGATGCAGTGGTGGAAGACTGCGTAAACGCCGTGGGCGTGGACGTGAACACGGCCTCCGTGGCGCTGCTGGCACGCATTTCCGGCCTCAACACCACGCTGGCGCAGAACATCGTTGCGCATCGTGATGAAAACGGCGCGTTCAAAACCCGCGCGGCGCTGAAGAAAGTCAGCCGCCTGGGCGAAAAGACCTTTGAACAGGCCGCCGGCTTCCTGCGCGTCATGACCGGTGACAACCCGCTCGACGCCTCCGCCGTTCACCCGGAAGCCTACCCGCTGGTGCAGCGCATTGCGGCTGAAACCGACCGCGATATACGCTCGCTGGTCGGCGACGCCAGCTTTCTCAAGCGTCTGGACCCGAAGAAATTCACCGACGAGACCTTTGGTCTGCCGACCGTGACCGACATCCTTCAGGAACTCGAAAAGCCGGGCCGCGATCCGCGTCCGGAGTTCAAGACCGCAGAGTTCCAGGACGGGGTCGAAGACCTCAAGGACCTGCAACTGGGGATGATCCTCGAAGGCGTGGTCACCAACGTCACCAACTTCGGTGCATTCGTCGATATCGGCGTGCATCAGGACGGTCTGGTGCACATCTCGGCGTTGTCCGAGAAGTTCATCAAGGACCCGCGTGAAGCGGTCAAGGCCGGTGATGTGGTGAAAGTGAAGGTCATGGAAGTCGATATCCCGCGCAAACGCGTCGGTCTGTCGATGCGCATGAGCGACACGCCCGGCGAGAAAATCGATGGTGCACGCGGTGCCCGTCCAGGTTCTTCGCCTCGCCAGAACAACGCTCCGCGCAAGGAAACCACTGCCCCAGCGCCCGCCAACAATGCCATGGCGTCGCTGTTCGCCAATGCCAAGCAACTGAAGAAGCGCTGATGGATATTCCTGAAGATCTGACCCACAGCGCCTACTTCAAGATGCTCGGCTGCGAGCTGCGGCGTCTGGACGAGGGCGTTGCCGAGGTTGCGTTGCCGCTGGAGGCGCACCTGCGCAATCGCGGCAACGTGATGCACGGCGGTGCAATCTTCAGCCTGGTCGATATCGCCATGGGCCTGGCCTGTTCCAGCGTTCACGGTTTCGACCAGCGCAGCGTGACTATCGAGTGCAAGATCAACTACGTGCGTGGCGTCTCCGAGGGTGAAGTCCTGTGCATCGCCAAGGTGCTGCACGCGGGTCGCCGCACGCTAGTGGTCGAGGCCGAAGTCGTTCAGGGCGACAAGCTCGTCGCCAAAGCCCAGGGCACATTTGCGGTGATCTAGACTTGATCGAGGGCTGATGAACAGCATCCCTGCGAACTGAACCTAGCCGTACCGACATCATTTGGGTTAATTTCGGCACCATTAGCGTGGTGCCGAGTCCATTTGGGTAGTACGACAAAGAGCAGTGATTGTGAACAGGCGCTACCGACCAACCAGGCGACTACGCCAGTTCCTTTCTTCACCCTTGTAGACCGTCAAGTCCACCCCCATATCGGGGCGACCGATGCGTGAAGGATTACACCTTGAGCGAACTTTTAAACCGTCGTCTTGCATTGCTCGGCGAGCGTAACAACCTCTCTCTTCTGGAGCAGTGCCTGCACGGTATCGAGCGTGAGTGCCTGCGCGTTACCGCAACGGCAGAACTGGCCCGGACGCCCCACCCGCAAGCTCTGGGTGCCGCCCTGACCAATGGTCAGGTGACGACCGATTATTCCGAATCGCTGCTGGAGTTCATCACCCCTGCGTTGAAGAACCCGGCCGAGACCATCGACAACCTGGACCGGATCCACCGCTTCGTTTACAGCAAGCTGGGCGACGAGCTGCTGTGGAGCCCTTCGATGCCGTGCCCGTTGCCCGATGAAGAGCACATACCGATTGCCTATTACGGCACGTCGAACATCGGCAAGCTCAAGTACGTGTACCGCAAGGGCCTGGCGCTGCGTTATGGCAAGACCATGCAGTGCATTGCCGGCATTCACTACAACTTCTCGTTGCCGGAAGACGCCTGGGCGCTGCTCAAGCAGACCGAGGACTTTGCAGGCGATGCGCGCGACTACCAGTCGCATTCCTACATCGCGCTGATTCGTAACTTCCGCCGCTACAGCTGGCTGCTGATGTACCTGTTCGGCGCTTCACCGGCACTCGACGCGGGTTTCCTGCGCGGCCGCAAGCATCAGCTGGAGCAGCACTTCGACGCCGATACCCTGTATCTGCCGTACGCCACCAGTCTGCGTATGAGCGACCTGGGTTATCAGAGTGACGCCCAGGCCGATCTGACCCCTTGCTACAACGACCTGGTCAGCTACACCGACAGCCTGCGCAAGGCCGTGGCCACGCCTTACAAGCCTTACGTCGAGGTCGGCACCCATGACCAGAATGGTGAGTGGGTGCAGCTCAACACCAACGTGCTGCAGATCGAGAACGAGTACTACTCCAACATTCGTCCCAAGCGTGTGACCTATAGCGGCGAACGCCCTATTCAGGCGCTGGTGGCCCGTGGTGTGCAGTACGTCGAAGTGCGCTGCCTGGACATCAACCCGTTCCTGCCGACCGGCATCAGCCTGGAGCAGTCGCGCTTCATCGATGCCTTCGTGCTGTATTGCGCCCTCGAGGAAAGCCAGCAACTGGCCAGCCACGAATGCTCCAACGCAAGCTCGAACTTCCTGTCAGTGGTCAAGGAAGGGCGTCGCCCCGGCCTGAGCCTGATGCGCGACAACCGCCCTGTCGATCTCAAGACCTGGGCAACCGAGCTGGTGGAGAAGATCACGCCGATTGCCCGCCTGCTCGATCAGGCTCAGGGCACCGATGAGCACCTCAAATCGATTGCCGTGCAACAGGCCAAGATCGACGATACCGCGCTCACGCCGTCTGCCCAGGTGCTGGCCAGCATGGAAGCGCATAACGAGGGCTTTACCGCGTTCTCCCTGCGCCAGAGCCAGGTCCACGCCAAATACTTCCGCACTCACCCGCTGAGCGCCCAGGAACAGGCAGACTTCGAAGCCCAGGCCAAAACCTCGATCGAAGATCAGGCCGAGCTGGAAGCAACCGAGGAAGTGGTGGATTTCGACACGTTCGTGGGTTCGTATCAGGCGAGCATTCTGTCGATCAGCAACTGATCGTGCAACTACTGTGGGGGGCTTGCTCACGAAGGTGCCGGTGCAGGCGCGACTATCGTGCGGCGCTCTGCGTCGCATGCCTTTCTGGACGCTCCGCGTCCTCTTGACGACGCAGAGCGTCGAGAACTGCATTCCCACGCTGGAGCGTGAAGAGCGATCATCTCAACTATCGTGCCCAATGCTCTGCGCTTCTGCCCGAAGGGCGTGGGTGAGCTTGCTCACGAAATGGACGGTTCAAACGCCCCTTTCTGGGGGCTTGTTCCAGCCTCTTCGTGAGCAAGCTCACTCCCACAAAATATAGTCCGCACTCAGGCTTATATCGCCTTTTCGAAGATCTTCGAATTACGCTGGTAGTTGTACAGCGAGGCGCGGGCGCTTGGCAGGCGGTCGACGCTGCTGGGTTCGAAACCGCGTTCGCGGAACCAGTGTGCGGTGCGGGTGGTGAGGACGAACAGGGTCTTGATACCCAAAGCCCGGGCGCGGTTTTCAATACGCTCCAGCAACTCGTCGCCACGGCCACCGTGCCGGTATTCCGGATTGACGGCCAGACACGCCAGCTCGCCCGACTCCGAATCGGCAATCGGATACAGCGCCGCACAGGCGATGATCAGCCCTTCGCGCTCGACCACGCTGAACTGGGTGATCTCGCGTTCCAGCACTTCGCGGGAACGACGCACCAGAATGCCCTGCTCTTCCAGCGGCGTGATCAGGTCCATCAAACCGCCGACATCCTCGATGGCCGCTTCGCGCACCAGTTCGAACTGTTCCTGCGCGACCAGCGTGCCGCCACCGTCACGGGTAAACAGCTCGGTCAGCAGCGCGCCGTTCTCGGCATAACTGACGATATGGCTGCGCGCCACGCCGCCACGGCAGGCCTCGGCCGCAGCATCCAGCAGTTCTGCCTGATAGTTGGAACCCAGGCGCTGCAGGTGCGCGGGCACCTGTTGCGGACGCAGTTCGCGCACCAACCGGCCCTGCTCGTCCAGCAGGCCGGTTTCGGCGCCGAACAGCAGCAGTTTGTCAGCGGCCAGATCGATGGCTGCGCGGGTGGCGACGTCTTCGCAGGCCAGATTGAAAATCTCGCCCGTCGGTGAATAACCCAGTGGCGACAGCAGCACGATATGGCGCTCGTCCAGCAGGCGATTGATACCCTTGCGGTCGACCCGGCGCACTTCGCCGGTGTGCTGATAATCGACACCCTCAAGCACCCCGATAGGCCGTGCGGTGACGACGTTGCCGCTGGTCACTCGCAAGCGCGAGCCCTGCATGGGCGATGCAGCCATGTCCATCGACAGACGCGCCTCGATCGAAATGCGCAGCTGACCCACGGCATCGATCACGCACTCCAGCGTTTCGGTATCGGTGATCCGCAGGTCACGGTGGTAACGCGGCGTAATCCCGCGCTGGGCCAGACGGCTTTCAATCTGCGGACGGGAACCGTGAACCAGCACCAGACGCACACCCAGGCTGTGCAGCAGGACCAGATCGTGGACGATATTGCCGAAATTGGGGTGCGCAACGCCGTCGCCGGGCAGCATGACGACGAAGGTGCAATCGCGGTGAGCATTGATGTACGGAGACGCGTGGCGAAGCCAGTTGACGTATTCGGGCATGACAACAAGAGCCTGTAGAAAAAATGGACGAAGAAAAGAAGCACGCACAACGGTGTGGTGGTTATCGTCGGAACAGGCTTGGCAGCACGCGCAGTCTCCTTTTACTCAAGATGCTTTCATTAAAGCGGGTTATGCCTGACTCACTGGGGCGTCAGGCAGTAATGTTCGATCAATTGACGTAACAGACGCACTGTAGGGTCAAGACGTGACATTTCGAGGTATTCCCCCGGCTGATGCGCACAGGCGATGTCGCCCGGGCCGAGCACCAGTGTCTCGCAGCCGAGGCGCTGAAGATAAGGCGCTTCGGTGCCGAATGCTACTGCTGCGGCCGTATGACCGGTCAGACGTTCAGCGACACGCACGAGCTCAGCGTCAGCGACCTGCTCGAACGGCGCGCATTCGGGGAACAATGGCGCATAGTCGATCTGTACCTGATGCAGCTCGGCCAGCGGCTGCAGCTTCTGCCGAATGGCCGAGCGCAGCATCTCCGGGTCCATGCCCGGCAGCGGGCGCAGGTCGAATTCCAGCGAGCACTGGCCACAAATCCGGTTCGGGTTGTCGCCGCCATGAATACAGCCCAGGTTCAACGTCGGCTGCGGCACCGTGAATTGCGGGTTGCGGTACTTCGCCTGCCACTGCGTGCGCAGGCCCTTGAGTTCGCTGATGGCGTCGTGCATGGCTTCGAGCGCGCTGTGCCCAAGGCTCGGGTCGGAGGAATGGCCGCTGCGCCCGAGAATGTCGATGCGCTCCATCATCACGCCCTTGTGCAGGCGGATCGGCTTGAGCCCGGTCGGCTCGCCAATCACTGCCGCACGACCCAGCGGGCGTCCGGCCTCGGCCAGCGCGCGGGCACCGGCCATCGAGCTTTCCTCGTCGCAGGTGGCGAGGATCAGCAGCGGCTGCTTGAACGGCTGGTCAAGAAGGCCACGCACCGCCTCGATGACCAGCGCAAAGAAGCCCTTCATGTCGCAACTGCCCAGCCCGACCCAGCGGCCATCCACCTCGGTCAGCTTCAAGGGGTCGGTCTTCCACAGTGCCTCATCGAACGGCACGGTATCGCTGTGCCCCGCCAGTACCAGACCGCCTGGGCCTGTTCCGTAGGTCGCCAGCAGATTGAACTTGCCGGGCGACACTTGCTGGATGTCGCAGGCAAACCCCAGATCGCTGAGCCATCCGGCCAGCAGATCGATGACGGGACGGTTGCTCTGGTCCAGGGAAGGCTGAGTGCAGCTCACCGAGGGTGCGGCGATCAGGGCGGCGAACTGGTCTTTCATGGACGGCAACGGCATGGACGCTTCCTGTAATCGAGACGGAATACGGCCCATCATAGGGCCATAGCAACCCAGGAATAAACCGTTTCGGGCCATGTCCTGTACACTGACGGCCTCAGCAGCCGTTCAATCATGGGCTGCGCTCCCGTTTATCCGTATCAGCGTTTGGATTCCCCCGGCCATGCAAAAAGAAACTGAAATCAAACTCCGCGTCAGCCGCGAGACCCTCGCTGCACTGCGTGAACACCCGTTGCTCAAGAAGCGCAACAAAAGTGGCTGGGAGCGCCTTGAACTGTCGAACCAGTATTTCGATACCCCCGAAGGTGAGCTGGCGCAGGCCAAAGTCGCCCTGCGTATCCGCCGCGACGGCGATCAGATCATCCAGACCATGAAGACTCGCGGGCAAAGCGTGGCCGGTCTGTCCGAGCGCAATGAGTACAACTGGGACCTGAGCAAGGCCAAGCTGGACCTGAAAAAACTCGAAGGCGATTGCTGGCCCGAGCAACTGGCCGATCTGGACAAGAAAACCATCAAGCCGCTGTTCACCACCGATTTCGTGCGTGAGAAAGCCGAGATTGCGTGGGGCCGTGGCAAGGCCAAAGTGGTGATCGAAGCCGCACTGGACCTGGGTCAAGTGGTGGCCGGCAAGCAGAAGGAAGAAATCTGCGAGCTGGAACTCGAGCTGCGTGAAGGCGAACCTGCCGCGCTGCTGGAACTGGCCGCCGAGCTGGCTGCAACGCTGCCGCTGATGCCGTGTGATATCAGCAAGGCCGAACGCGGCTACCGTCTGCTCGATGCCAGCAGCTACTCGCTGAGCCTGCAGGCGCCCGCCCTGACTGCCGAAACGCCACTGGACGACGCTTATTCCGCGCTGGCCTGGCACCTGCTGGGCAGCAGCCAGCGTCTGGCCGAGCAATACCGTTTCAACGGCCACTGGCGTCTGCTGCAGGACTGGGTCGAGATGCTCGCCGAACTGCGTGCTCTGACCAGCAGCCTCGGCCAGGCCGCGCCACGCACCTCGACCGCACACCTGCGTACTGCGCTGGACGCCTTGCTGGAAGACTGGCGACCGCTGGTTCAGGCCGGGCAGGACGATGCCGATGTACGCGGTGCCGCCCACGAGCAATTCCTCGAAGAATTGCAGGACACGCGCTGGGGCGAGTTCTCGCTGAATACCTCACGCTGGTTGCTGGCCCGCAGCTGGACCGCCGAACGCAACACCCGCGGCAATCGTCAGGGCGCCGCGCTGTTGAGCAGTTGGCTGCCACGCCTGCTGGGCGAAGAAGCCACGTCCTTGCAGTTGAGCCGTTATCAGCAGCAGCCGGAAGACCTGGCCGAGCAACTGCCCCGCATCGAGCGCATCCAGTCCTGGCTGCACTGGGCACGCGGCGCGCTGGACCTGCCGGAACTGGATCGCCTGTATGGCGAACTGCGCAAACTGGAAGAACTGGCACATCTGGACATCAGCGACGAAGTCCTCGATGCCCGCGTGCAACAGGCAATCACCGTCTTCCAGAGCCGCGCCTGGAAAACCCTGCTGCGCTTGTAAGGCTGGATCAGAAGGCCGTAGAAGTGGACCAAGCGACGCTTCGTTTGTCCGCGACTGCCTGAAACGTTTTAGGGCCGCTTCGCAGCCATCGCGGACAAGTCCGCTCCTACGCCCTCCGGGCAGAAGCACTGCTGCAGGCCAGATCATTCAGCGTCATACGCAAGTCCGCTTTTGATTCTGCCCGAAGGGCGTGGGAGCAGACCGGGCGACGCTGCGCTTGTACATGATCTCCCGTTTTTTGGAGCGGACAAGTCCGCTCCTACGCCCTCCGGGCAGAAGCACTGCTGCAGGCCAGATCATTCAGCGTCATACGCAAGTCCGCTTTTGATTCTGCCCGAAGGGCGTGGGAGCAGACCGGGCGACGCTACGCTTGTACATGATCTCCCGTTTTTTGTAGGAGCGGACTTGTCCGCGAACTGCCGGGAACCGGCAGCAAAACCAGCCACCTCGGTGCACGAGGCACAACCGAGGCGGGCGCAACTCCGGGCACCAGCCCCGTCAGCGCAACAGCGGCAGGCTGGTAGTGGATTTGATCTCGGAGAGGGCCACTGTCGAGTTCACCTCCTGAATGCCGGGTACCAGCGACAGTTTTTCGAAGAAGAACCGCTCGTACGCCTCGATATCTGGCGTCACGATGCGCAGCAGAAAATCCACCGAGCCCATCAGCACATAGCACTCCAGCACCTCCGGGAAGCCACGAATCGCGTCGGTGAACTCGGTGAAGTTGGAGCGCCCGTGGGCGTTGAGTTTTACCTCGGCGAATATCTGCGTGTTCAGACCGATTTTCTTGCGGTCCAGCAACGCCACCTGACGGCGAATCACCCCTTCATCCTTGAGCCGCTGAATACGGCGCCAGCAGGGTGATTGCGACAGACCGACCTGCTCGGCAATCTGCGCACTGGAAAGCGAAGCATCTTCCTGCAGCAGCGCCAGAATCCTGCGATCGTAACTGTCCAGCTCGATTTGCATAATTAATTTTCCGAAATAGCCTGCAGCGCATTAACAAGTCTTATAAAGACTAATCCACCCAATGATGGACCAGAAATTTCTTTTCACGCATGCAAAGATTTCCAGCATCCTTGTGGAGTATCAGCATGCCCAATCTCGAAGCCCTCACCCTCCCTTCGCAACGTCCAGATAGCTGGTCGTCCAGCAATGCGCAGTGCTGCGCACGCTACCGTGTCTGCGCCGAAGCCGAGCCTGCCTTGCTCTGTCAGGTGTTGAACCTGTTTGCCATGCAGTACCTGATTCCCGACCAATTGAGTGCCGTGCAGCAAGAGAACCTGCTGCTCATCGACCTTCAGGTTTCCAGATTGAGCTGGCATCGAGCCCAGGTGATCGGCGAAAAAATGCGCAACCTGATCGACGTCTGCTCAGTGGAAGTCGAGCAGGTCGACGCCCGGAACACCGCGCAATCCCGTGCCGCCCTGGCGACGGGCTGAATCAATTCGCCTGCTCCGGCAATTCCCGGTCGCATAGAACCAATAACGCTGTCACGCTTGGCGTCTACTCTTGTTCATCGTCCAATGACGAATTGCCTCAAGGAGCGCACATGGCAGCCCTGGCCCCCTCTTCACAGGATCGCTGGCTCGATCTGAATGATGTGTTGCGTGATCTGGTTGCCGAAGGCTATCTCGGCCAGGACGACGCGGAAACGGCACTCACCCAACGTCGCAGTGCGGTGAACATCCAGCTGCATCCCCTCGAGTTTCTCGCTTCGCTGCAGTTTGACGACCTCAAGCGACCGGGCAAGAAGCTGGACGTGGAAACCCTGACCGCCTGGCTGGCCAAAACCTGTGGCCAGCCTTACATGCGTATCGACCCGCTGAAGATCAACGTCGCGGCGGTCACGCCATTGATGTCCTACGCCTTTGCCCAGCGCCACAAGATTCTGGCCGTGGCGGTCGATCGCGAATCGGTGACCATCGCCAGCGCGCAGCCTTATGTGCGCTCATGGGAAGCCGACCTGGCGCACGTGCTCAAGCTGCAGATCAAACGTGTCGTCGCCAACCCGGCAGACATCCAGCGCATGGCGATGGAGTTTTTCAGGCTGGCCAAATCGGTCAGCGGTGCCAGCGCCTCCGAGCAAAAAATGAGCAACATGGGCAACTTCGAACAGTTGCTCAAGCTCGGTGCCAGCGATCAGGAGCCTGACGCCAACGACGCGCACATCGTCAATATCGTCGACTGGCTGTTCCAGTACGCCTTCCAGCAACGCGCCAGTGATATTCACATCGAGCCGCGCCGCGAACAGGGCACCGTGCGCTTTCGCATCGACGGGGTGCTGCACAACGTTTACCAGTTTCCGGCGCAGGTGATCATGGCGATTGTCAGCCGCCTGAAAAGCCTGGGGCGGATGAACGTCGCCGAAAAGCGCAAACCACAGGACGGGCGGGTCAAGACCACTACGCCTGAGAATCGCGAAGTGGAGTTGCGCCTGTCGACCCTGCCGACCGCTTTCGGCGAAAAAATGGTCATGCGGATCTTCGACCCCGAGGTATTGCTCAAGGACTTCGACCAACTGGGCTTTTCCAGTGACGACCTGCGGCGCTGGCAGGAAATGACCCGCCAGCCCAACGGCATCATTCTGGTCACCGGCCCGACCGGTTCGGGTAAGACCACCACGCTGTACACCACCCTCAAGAAACTGGCGACCTCCGAGGTCAACCTGTGCACCATCGAAGACCCCATCGAGATGGTCGAACCGGCCTTTAACCAGATGCAGGTGCAGCACAACATCGACCTGAGCTTCGCCGCCGGCGTGCGCGCACTGATGCGACAGGACCCGGATATCATCATGATCGGCGAGATTCGCGACCTGGAGACGGCAGAAATGGCGATTCAGGCGGCACTCACCGGTCACCTGGTGCTGTCGACGCTGCACACCAACGATGCGCCCAGCGCAATCAGCCGGATGCTCGAACTGGGTGTGCCGCACTACCTGCTCAAGGCGACCATCCTCGGCGTCATGGCCCAGCGCCTGGTGCGCACCCTTTGCCCCCACTGCAAGGCGCCCATCAACCTCAACGAGACCGACTGGCAAACCCTGACGCGCCCCTGGCAGGCACCGGTGCCACCCGGCGCGCATCAGGCGGTCGGCTGCGTGGAGTGTCGCGATACCGGCTATCGGGGCCGGGCGGGTGTCTACGAGATCATGGTCATGTCCGACAACATCAAGGCATTGATCTCGGCGGACCTGGACCTGACCGCCATGCGTCGTCAGGCCTTCAAGGAAGGGACGCGCAGCCTGCGTCTGTCCGGCGCGCAGAAAGTCTCGGCGGGCCTGACTACACTTGAGGAAGTGCTGCGGGTAACACCGCAAAGCGAACAACGCTGATCAGGGTTGAAAGCGTTGTTCCAGAAGGCCGCACGGCATGGCGAGCCAGCTAAAGTGAACTATGCGGTACACCTTGATTGAACTAGTTCGTGGCTTTGGCTATCCAACCCCTCAGAACAACCACAGCTGGAGTAATTCATCATGCGTCTCAAGTTCGCTGTCGCCACCGTAGCCTTGCTTTCCATCCCAATGGGTTCAGCGATGGCTGACACCTTCTGGCGTAATGTGCTGTCTTCCGGTGCAACCACCGGCTCGACTTACCTGACCTTCAAGGATCACAAACTGATCGTTGCCGCCCAGGACGACGCAGGCAGCTTCGTCGCCAGCGACGGTGGCATCCGCGGTCCGTTCCTGGAAGCGGCCATCGAGCAGGTACGCAAAGACAATCCAGGCCTGAAAGCCACCGACATGGAACTGGCCAACGCGATCCTGGATAAGAATCTGGTCGCTGAAAACCAGTAAGTCTTGCCGATTAGCTTCGCGCATAAAAAATGCCGCTCCATGAGCGGCATTTTTGTGAGCGGTAATCGGTTATTCGCCGATAGCGCTCGTGTACCCGGCTGCATCCAGCAGCTTGGCCAGATCGCCTTCAGCGTCGCTTGGCTTGAGCTTGAAGATCCAGGCACTGTATGGCTTGCTGTTGAGCAACTCGGGCGAACCGCTCAGTTCTTCATTGATCTCGATGACCTCGCCCGCAACCGGCGAGTAGATATCCGAAGCAGCCTTGACCGACTCGACAACACCGGCGGTGTCACCGGCAGCGAACACCTTGCCGACTTCCGGCAGTTCGACGAAGACCACATCGCCCAGTGCTTCCTGTGCATGGTCCGAGATGCCGACGGTCACGGTGCCGTCTGACTCCAGACGTGCCCATTCATGACTTTCGGCGAAACGCAGCTCGGCGGGAATATTGCTCATTTAGTCATCCTCAACATCGGGTCAGCGGAAAACCCGCCATTAGGTTAGATCAAGGTTTTGCCATGGCGCACGAACGCAGGCTGCACCACCCGCACCGGGTACCATTTGCCGCGGATTTCCACCTCGGCCCGGTCAGCGGTCGCCATCGGAACGCGAGCCAGTGCAATGGATTTGCTCAGCGTAGGAGAGAAACTACCACTGGTGATCTCTCCTTCGCCAATTTCTGCGACACGTACCACCTGATGCGCCCTTAAAACGCCGCGCTCTTCGAGCACCAATCCGACGAGTTTGAAGGCGGTTCCTTCAGCCCGTTCGCTCTCAAGCGCCTTGCGACCGACAAAATCACGCTCGGCAGGCTCCCAGGCGATGCTCCAGGCCATATTCGAGGCCAAGGGCGAAACATGTTCACCGATGTCTTGGCCATACAGGTTCATGCCGGCCTCGAGGCGCAGCGTGTCGCGAGCGCCCAGGCCGATCGGGGAAATACCCGCGCCAACCAATTCATTGAAAAAGCTTTGGGCCTCTTCGGCAGGCAGCATGATCTCCAGGCCGTCCTCGCCGGTATAGCCGGTGCGCGCGATGAACCAGTCGCCATCATCAAGCCCTTCGAACGGCTTGAGCTGGTGAATCAGTTCGGCGCGGGCGCTTGAAACCAGCTCGGCAATGCGGGTTCTGGCCTTGGGGCCTTGAATGGCGAGCATCGCCATTTCACTGCGCTCGACCAGTTGCACGTCGAAATCGCCCAGTTGCGCCTGCATCCAGGCAAGATCCTTGACGCCGGTCGCCGCGTTGACGACCAGCCGATAACCTTCGGGCGTGAGGTAGACGATCATGTCATCGATCACCCCGCCGCGCTCGTCCAGCATGGCGCTGTACAAGGCACGACCGGGGGTTTTGAGCTTGTCTACATCATTGGCCAGCAAGTAACGCAGCCAGGCATTGGCCTGAAGGCCGCGCACATCGATCACGTTCATGTGAGAGACATCGAAGACCCCACAGTCGCGACGCACCTGATGGTGTTCCTCGACCTGCGATCCGTAATGCAACGGCATGTCCCAGCCACCAAAATCGACCATTTTCGCGCCAAGGGCGAGGTGCAGGTCGAACAGGGGGGTACGCTGTCCCATGGGTTTCTCCTTCCGGGCGTGGCGAAGGTGCGGGCAGAAGAGATCGGCAAGCCCCCCAATAAACCGGGGTTTGCAGCACGTAACAGCTGACCGAATTATCTGACAGACCGCACCAATTGCGGCGCATTGTAGCCGCTAGGTGAGGCCCCCGCACCTAGCCAATCTGACGGGCAGAGCGACGAATCAGCCCAATGACGGGCAATAATCCTACAAGCACCAGCGACAAAGCTGGCAACGCAGCCCGGGCCCACTCGCCCTCGCTGGTCATTTCGAAGATGCGTACCGCCAGCGTATCCCAGCCAAACGGGCGCATGAGCAGGGTTGCCGGCATTTCCTTGAGCACATCGACGAACACCAGCAGCGCCGCGCTCAGCGCCCCTGGTACCAGCAACGGCAGATACACGTTGAGAAACAACTTTGGCCCGCTGACCCCTAGGCTGCGCGCGGCTTCAGGCAATGACGGGCGGATACGCGACAGGCTGTGTTCCAGCGGACCGAAGGCGACGGCGATGAAGCGCACCAGATACGCCAGCAGCAAGGCCGAGAGGCTACCGAGCAGCAAAGGCTTGCCTGCGCCGCCCAGCCAGCCGGACAGTGGAATGACCAGTTCGCGGTCCAGGTAACTGAACGCCAGCATGATTGAAACCGCCAGTACCGAGCCTGGCAATGCGTAGCCCAGGTTGGCGAGGCTGACGCCGGAGCGGATCGCAGGCGTGGGCGCCATACGTCGGGCAAATGCCAGAATCAGCGCCACACTGACGGTGATCAACGCCGCCATGCCGCCCAGATAGAGCGTGTGCAGAATCAGCCCGGTGTAGCGCTCATCCAGATCGAAGCGGCCGCGCTGCCAGACCCAGACGATCAATTGCAGCATTGGCACCACGAAGGCACAGAGAAACACCAGCCCACACCAGAAGCTCGCGGCCCATGCCTTGATGCCGCGTAACCGGTAAAGCGCAGCGCCACGCGGACGCTCGTTGGCCGGTCGGCTTGCACCCCGGGCGCGGCGTTCGCCGTACAGCAGCACCAGCACGGCCAACAGCAGCAGGCTGGCCAGTTGCGCGGCGCTGGACAGGCTGAAGAAGCCGTACCAGGTCTTGTAGATGGCTGTGGTGAACGTGTCGAAGTTGAACACCGACACCGCACCAAAATCGGCCAGGGTCTCCATCAGCGCCAGCGCCACCCCCGCGCCGATGGCCGGACGCGCCATTGGCAGCGCCACGCGCCAGAATGCCTGCAAGGGCGTATTGCCCAGCACTCGCGCAGCTTCCATCAGGCCCTTGCCCTGCGCCAGAAACGCCGTGCGCGCCAACAGGTAGACGTAGGGATAGAAAACCAGCACCAGGACGATGATCACCCCACCAGTGGAGCGCACCCGAGGCAGGCGCAGACCGGAGCCGAACCATTCGCGCATCAGGGTCTGCACCGGACCGGAAAAATCCAGCAGCCCGACGAACACGAACGCCAGCACATAGGCGGGGATCGCGAACGGCAGCATCAGCGCCCAGTCCAGCCAGCGGCGACCGGGGAATTCACACAGGCTGGTGAGCCACGCCAGGCTTACCCCCAGCAGCGTCACGCCCACGCCGACACCCAGCACCAGGATCAGCGTATTGCCCAGCAGACGCGCCATCTGGGTTTCGAGCAGGTGCGACCATATCTGCTGGTCAACCGTCTCCCACGACAGCAGCAGAACGCTCAGCGGCAGCACGACCAGCGCAGCGATGGCAAAGACCAGGGGGTACCAGCGGCGTTGGGCAGGATGGGCCAAGGAGGTTCTCGAAATGAGGGGGGTCAAGAGGGGTGCACAGGCCTGCTTCTGATTCTGGCTGAAAGCCGTAGGAGCGGACTTGTCCGCGAAAAGGCCGGTACATTCTCAGAAAATGCACTATCTGAACTGACGGCTTCGCGGACAAGTCCGCTCCTACGCCCTGCGGGCAGAAGCCTGAAAGCCCCGTGTCCCAGGCTATTCAGTACCTGAGCTAACGCTGAGCACTGAAGCGTGAAGCGATAAGGCGCTGGATATTAAATCAATTCCAGCCCGCGCGATCCATCATGCGTATCGCTTCTGCCTGACGCTTGCCTGCCACTTCGACCGGGAGGGTGTCGGCCTTGAACGGCCCCCAGCTGGCCACTTCTTCTGAAGGCGCCACGTTCGGGTTGGCCGGGAACTCCTGATTGACGCTGGAAAAAATCTTCTGCGCCTCGGGGCCGGTCATCCACTCGACCAGCGCCTTGGCCGCTTCAGGGTGCGGGGCGTACTTGGTCAGACCGATACCCGACAGGTTGACGTGCACACCGCGATCCGCCTGGTTCGGCCAGAACAGCTTCACCGCCAGGTCGGGTTTTTCCTTGTGCAGGCGACCGTAGTAATAGGAATTGACGATGCCCACGTCGCACTGCCCGGCATTGATCGCCTCGAGCACCGCGATGTCATCGGAGAACACGTCGGTGGACAGGTTGTTGACCCAGCCCTTGAGGATTTTCTCCGACGCTTCGGCACCGTGGGTTTCGATCAGCGTAGCGGTCAGCGACTGGTTGTAGACCTTCTTCGCGGTACGCAGGCACAGACGGCCTTCCCAGTTCTTGTCGGCCAGCGCCTCGTAGGTGCTCAGCTCGGCAGGCTTCACCCGGTCGGTGGAGTAGGCGATGGTGCGCGCGCGAAGGCTCAGACCGGTCCAGCCGTGGGTCGACGAGCGATACTGCGGAGGAATGTTGGCTTCGATCACCGGCGAGGTGAACGGCTGCAGGATACCCATCTGCTCGGCCTGCCAGAGGTTGCCCGCATCGACCGTCAGCAACAGGTCGGCGGTGGCATTCTCGCCCTCGGCCTTGATGCGCTGCATCAGCGGCGCTTCCTTGTCGGTGATGAATTTGATCTTCACCCCGGTACTGGCCGTGTACGCATCGAATACCGGCTTGATCAGCTCGTCGATCCGGGATGAATACACCACCACTTCATCGGCAGCCTGAGCGGTGCTGCCCAGTAAGGTCAGTGTCAGAGCAGCCAGAAGACGCTTGCTTGCCTGCATCAGGGTATCTCGCGTTCGCAAAGGAGGCGAAATGGTAGTGAATCCCATTTGCTATCTCAATCGAAGCGACAGCGGAGCCGTTACCGGATGTGTCCAGGCTCGATCATGACCGGTGATCAGCACACAGCCCTGGCTCTGGAAAAGTTCGCCACCCTGCGCAGCTTGTCCACATCGAACACTTCCAGGTGTCCCTCTCCCAGGCGCACGATCCTGCGCTCATGCAGGTCCTGGAGCACTTCCAGCAAGGCCGGCGAGGCAAGCGCGAGGCGCTCCGCCGCCTGAATGTCATCCAGCG
This sequence comes from Pseudomonas syringae pv. coryli str. NCPPB 4273, assembly GCF_000972175.1. Taxonomy (NCBI): domain Bacteria; kingdom Pseudomonadati; phylum Pseudomonadota; class Gammaproteobacteria; order Pseudomonadales; family Pseudomonadaceae; genus Pseudomonas; species Pseudomonas syringae pv. coryli. The sequence goes on from NZ_AWQP01000020.1 coordinate 45,837, forward strand.
CAATCAGGCGGCGTGCCTGGCTCAACGGGCCATACCCCTCGCTGAGCATCAACAGGCGCCAGGCAACCCGCGCCCGCGGCGGCAGGCGACGCATTTTCTCGGGGCTCTGCAGTGGCAAGCCGACCTTCTGGCTGAGCAGTGCGGCAAACCAGCGCCAGTACTCGGGGTGCCTGTCGAGCAGCCGGGCCAGGAATGGCTGGGGAATGTGCAGGAAGATGCTCTGTTCCAGCGAGCAGACTTCGAAACGGCGCGGCAGCCCGTCAAACAGCGAGACTTCGCCAAACCAGCACGGCGCGCTCGCCGATTCCACGTGCGTCAGCAGCCGCTGCTCGTGGGCGGCGCCGATCCGCACGCTGCCCTCCAGCAGCACATAAACACCGCACGGCAGATCGCCCTTGTCGAACAGCCGCCTGCCGGGCGTCTTGCGGCGCTGGCGGGCAGCCTCCAGCAGGCTATCCTGCAGATCGGCAGGCAGATGGGAAAACCAGTAATCGGATAGCAATCGTGACCGCCACGACACTCCATTTGTCATTTTTGCTCCCTTCTCTTTCAGCCATGCATGTTGTACAAGAAATCAGGCTCAAGCCGGCCATCGTCTCAGGCAGGAATAATAATGAAAAACCTTGTCGATCATCTCAGCCAATATGCGGCTTATCACCGTGATTCACGCAATATCGTGACGCACTTCGTGGGTATTCCATTGATCGTGCTGGCCGTGGCGGTGCTTCTCTCGCGACCGGGCTGGCATATCAGCGGGCTGTGGCTTTCACCGGCGGCGCTGCTGGCCTTGGGCTCGACGATCTTTTACCTGCGACTCGACCGCGCTCTGGGCGTCGTCATGGCGGTGTTACTGGCGCTGTGTCTATGGGCCGGGGCCAACCTTGCGCAGCAGGCAACCATGGTCTGGCTGAGTGCGGGCGTCGGGCTCTTTGTGATTGGCTGGATCATCCAGTTCGTCGGCCATTACTATGAGGGGCGCAAACCGGCCTTCATCGATGACCTGACCGGGCTGATCATCGGCCCGTTGTTTGTGGTCGCAGAGCTGGCGTTCCTGATGGGCCAGCGCAAACCGCTGCAGCACGCCATCGAAGAGCGCGTCGGCCCGGTCGGGCGTGCGACACGCAAGGCGACGACCTAGGCGCCAAGCGCCGGGCACCGATCGTCGCCAGCGGCAACGATCAGTGCCCGCCTCTTAGCCGGCAAGCCCGGAGCTGTTCTGCAACCCGGCCAGCAACAGCAGCTGATACAACTCTTCGCGCAAGCCCTGCGGCGCGTCGAGCTGCATGCGTTGCAAGTGTGCGAGGAAGGCTTCGGGGTCCGGAGCGTCGAGGGTCGCCTTGCCCAGCTCGAGGATTTCAGTGAGCTTGAGCTTGCTCTTCAGCCAGTTCAAGGCTCTCAGCAGGTCGCGCTCCTCGGCGGTAAAGTCGCAACCCAACGGGTACTCGGTAAACAGTGACGGGTAGCGTGATGCAGTGTCCTTGAGGCGCTCGGGCGTGTTGTCGGTAAAGCGCGGATCGAGACGGAAGTCCTTGGGCAGCTTGCCAGCCTTTTGCGCCTGCTCGATCAGGCCCGATTGAAACCGCGAGTCAGTGATATTCAGAATTCGCTCGATCACCGTCGCGTCGGTCTGCCCGCGCAGATCGGCGATGCCGTATTCGGTCACGACAATGTCGCGCAAGTGTCGGGGAATGGTGGTGTGGCCGTACTGCCAGACGATGTTGGAGCTGACCTCGCCGCCCGACTCGCGCCAGCTGCGCAGCATCAGAATCGAACGGGCGCCTTCCAGTGCATGGGCCTGCGCCACGAAGTTGTACTGACCGCCCACGCCACTGAGCACCCGGCCATCTTCCAGCTGATCAGCCACTGCCGCGCCCATCAGGGTGACGGTAAACGCACTGTTGATGAAGCGCGCATCGCGGCGTTGCAGGCGCTTGAGTTCTTCCTGGCCGTAAAGCTCGTTGATGTAGCTGATGGCGGTCATGTTGAACTGCGCGAGCCGCTCGGCGGGCAGCTCGCGCAGCCGCGCGTAAAAACTCTGCGGGCCGAGGAAAAAGCCGCCATGCACGACCACGCCACCAGGATGGGCATCCTCATCCAGCGTGCCCATGTTGGCCAGCCGTTGCAGCTCTGCATCGGCATACACCTTGCGCCGCACGATGCCGGCATCGGCGAGTACCAGCAGGCCGTTGACGAACATTTCGCTGCAACCGTAAAGGCCGCTGGCGAACGGCTGAACGCCGCCTTCCCGATCTATCAGGGTCTGCCAGTTACTCATGTTCAACTCGGCCAGCAGGCCGCGCCAGGTTTCGTTATCGGCCTGGCGGGCCAGCAGCGCGCCGGTCAGTGCATCGCCCATCGAGCCGATGCCGATCTGTAGCGTGCCGCCGTCACGCACCAGCGTGCTGGCGTGCAGGCCGATCAGGTGGTCCTGATAGCCCACCGGCATATTGGGGGTGGAAAACAGCGTACTGCGCTCGTCTTCGTCGATCAGCACATCGAAGGTGTCGACATCCAGTTCCGAGTCGCCCGGCATGTAAGGCAGGTCGGCGTGCACCTGGCCGAGCATCAGAATGGTCTCTCCGGCAGCCCGGCGCTTGGCGATCATGGGCAACAGGTCGAGGGTCACGTCCGGGTTGCAGCTCAGGCTCAACGTGCCTGGGCGCTGTTCGTCACGGGCCACCAGTTGCGCGACCAGATTCAGGCCATTGGCATTGATGTCGCGGGCGGCATGGCTGTAATTGCTGCTGACGTAGTCTTGCTGGGCTGAGTGGCTGTTGAGCAAACTGCCCGGCTGCATGAAGAATTGTTGCACACGGATATTGGCAGGGAGTTTGTCGCGGCGCAGTGCAGCGAGGAAATCGAGCTCCGGATAGTCAGCGAAGACGCGCTCCAGAAACGGCTCGAGAAAGCGCGCCTGCAAACCCTCCCCCGGCGTCGGCCGTCCGAGTGTCAGCGCGGTATAGATCGTCAGCCGTCGTTCGGGCAACTCGCTGATGCGCTGGTACAACGCGTTGACGAAGCGGTTGGGCTTGCCCAGCCCCAGCGGCATGCCGAGGTGGATATGCTCGGGTAACTGCGCAAGAACGTGATCGACGGCATGCTCGATGGAACAGGAATACGGCATCCCAGCTCTCCTGAATTGTTATTGGGTGCAGGTTGGACCGACGACAACGTCAAAGTGCTGCATGCTCTGCCGCGCAGAACATCATCGTTATACACAAGTCCTGGAACGCCCGGAACAAAAGGCTCCCAGGCTTCTGCCCGAAGGGCGTAGGAGCGAACTTGTTCGCGAAAGGGCGTGGAATATCGCCAAAAAAGCATCGATCTAAACATCATCTTCGCCAGCGAGCGAAGCGTCGCCCGGCTCGCTCCCACAAAACGTATGCACAGCGCCGGGCGCTCAGGCACGGGAACGAGGGTGCACCTCACTTCAGCCCGGACATGCTCTGGATGGCGCTCTTCAGTTCGTCGTTTGTGCAATCGCCGCAGGTGCCTTTCGGGGGCATGATGCCGAGGCCTTTGATGGTGCTGGCCAGCAGTCCATCGAGGCCGCCTTTTTGCTGGGCGCGCTGTTCCCAGGCCGCCGTGTCACCGATCTTCGGCGCGTTGAGCAGGCCGACGCTGTGACAGGCGACGCAATGCGCCGCGATGATGTCGTCAGGGGCTCGGGCGCTATCGGCGGCTTGCACATTAAACGCCCACAACGTCAGAACGCCTGCGCTGCTCAGAATCTTCCAGGTCAGTTTCACGCGTCACTCATCGTAAGGGACAGGTCAGAAATTGGCCGGGGTGGCCGCACTGATCAATCGTGCCGGGACGTCGAACGGGTTACGAAAGCGATGCGGCCGGGTGCTTTCGAAATAATAGCTGTCACCTGCTTCGAGCACGTAGGTATCCAGCCCGACCACCAGTTCCAGCCGCCCCTCGACCAGGATGCCGGTCTCTTCACCTTCGTGAACGAGCATTTCTTCGCCGGTGTCGGCACCCGGTGGGTAGGTCTCGGTGAGAAAGGCAATGGCACGACCCTGATGCGATTTGCCAACCAGCTTCATGGTCACGGCACCGTCCGATATATCAATCAGCTCGCTGGCCTTGTACACCACTTGAGCCGCGTTTTCGGGCACGGATTCTTCCGAAAAAAATTCGACCATGGACATGGGGATGCCGCCGAGCACCTTGCGCAGCGAACTGATCGAGGGGCTGACGCTGTTTTTTTCGATCATGGAGATGGTGCTGTTGGTCACACCGGCGCGCTTGGCGAGTTCACGCTGGGACAAGCCCTTGAGCTTGCGAATCGATTGCAGTCGTTCACCCACGTCCAATGCGATATTCCCCCAGGTTTTGTCAGGTCTAGTCGATATGAACGCCATCATGGCAACAGCGTTCGATATTTACAACACTTCGACAGACACCTGACCCACCGCGGCCTGGGGCAGAGAGGACTGAATCAGTCTTCGGAATAGATGCGCGGAACGCGACGCAGATTGCAGAAGATTTCGTAGGGAATGGTTTCCGCGCGCTGGGCCACTTCACTGGCGAGCACCTGCTTGCCCCATAGCTCGACACGGCTGCCGAGCCCGGCCTGGGGCACATCGGTGAGGTCCACGCAGAGCATGTCCATGGACACGCGTCCGAGCAGCCTGGATGGCTGGCCGTCGATCTGCACGGGCGTGCCGGTCGGCGCGTGACGCGGATAGCCGTCGGCGTAGCCCATCGCCACAACACCGATACGCGACGGCCGGTCACAGACAAATGTCGCGCCATAGCCCACGGGTTCACCAACGGGCAGTTCACGCACGCTGATGATTTTCGATTCCAGGGTCATCACCGGTTGCAGGCGATCCGCCAGCGGGTGCATCTGATCAAACGGCGTAGCACCGTAGAGCATGATGCCCGGGCGCGACCAGTCGCTCGGAATCTGTGGCCAGCCCAGCACCGCCGGGGAGTTTTTCAGACTGGTTTCTGCTGCCAGCCCCTTGCGAAAGGTCTCGAATACCGCGAGCTGTTCATCACTGCAGCCGCTGTTCAGCTCATCGGCGCGGGAGAAGTGGCTCATCAGCACGATTCTGGCCACTTTGCCGGTTGCCAGCAGACGCTGATAAGCCGCCTGGTACTCGTGAGGATGCAGGCCAACCCGGTGCATGCCAGTGTCGAGCTTGAGCCAGACCGTTATCGGCTTGCCCAGGCGCGCCTGCTCGATGGCCTCCAGTTGCCAGGTCGCGTGTACAACGGTCCACAGGTCATGCTCGACAATCAGCGCCAACTCGTCGGCCTCGAAAAAACCTTCGAGCAGCAGAACGGGCGCACGGATACCTGCCGCGCGCAGCTCTAGTGCTTCTTCAATGCAGGCCACTGCAAAACCGTCGGCCTGTGACTCCAGTGCCCGAGCGACGCGCACCGCGCCGTGACCGTAGGCATCGGCCTTGACGACGGCGAGCGCTTTGCCGCCGCTGTTTTCACGGGCCAATTGGTAGTTGTGACGCAGTGCCTGAAGATCGATAAAGGCGCGGGCTGGACGCATGATGACGTTTACTTGCCTGAAAGGATGGAAGGGGACGATCAACCCGACGCGGGGACGCGCCGGGCAAAAAGGGTCAGGGCAGCGCGGCAACCACCGACAGTTCAACGAGGATTTCCGGCTCGCACAGCTTGGCCTCGACCGTTGCACGTGCAGGCGCGAAACCCTTGGGCAGCCATTTGTCCCAGACGCTGTTCATGCCTGCGAAGTCGGCGTCGATGTCTTTCAGGTAAATGGTGACCGACAGGATACGCGTCTTGTCGGTGCCGGCCAGGTCGAGCAGGCGCTCGATGCTGTTCAGAACCTCTCGGGTCTGCTGCTCGACACCGGCGGTCATGTCATTGCCGACCTGGCCCGACAGATAGACGGTGCCATTGTGGACAACGACCTGACTCATGCGCTCATTGGTGAGCTGGCGCTGGATGGACATGCTGTGCATTCTCCTGAGTGTTGCCGTAACGAGAGATATCAAGGCCTTCAGCACTGATACGGGGTGTCTTGCGGGCAATGAGGTCTGCCAGCAAACGACCGGAACCACACGCCATCGTCCAGCCCAGAGTGCCATGGCCGGTATTGAGGAACAGGTTACGGAACGGTGTTGCACCCACAATCGGTGTGCCGTCGGGCGTGGTCGGACGCAACCCGGTCCAGAAATCGGCCTGGGTCAGGTCGCCGCCCTGAGGATAGAGGTCACCGACGATCATCTCCAGTGTTTCGCGTCGACGCGGATTGAGCGACAGGTCAAAACCGGCGATTTCCGCCATGCCGCCGACGCGGATCCGGTTGTCGAAACGGGTGATCGCGACTTTATAGGTTTCATCGAGAATGGTCGAAGTCGGCGCCATGTCCGGGTTGGTGATCGGCACGGTCAGCGAATAGCCCTTCAGCGGATAGACCGGCGCCTTGATGCCCAACGGCTTGAGCAACTGCGGCGAGTAACTGCCCAGCGCCAGCACGTAACGATCGGCAGTTTCGAGCTTGCCGTCGATCCACACGCCATTGATGCTGTCGCCTGCGTGATCGAGGCGTTCGATGTTCTGCCCGTAGCGGAACTCGACTCCCAGCGCGACGGCCATTTCCGCCAGGCGCGTGGTGAACAGCTGACAGTCACCGGTCTGGTCATTGGGCAGGCGCAACGCACCGCTGAGGATGCCGGTCACACTGGCCAGCGCGGGCTCGACACGGGCGATGCCTTCGCGATCCAGCAGTTCATAGGGCACACCGGACTGCTCGAGCACGGCGATGTCCTTGGCAGCGTTATCCAGCTGGGCCTGGGTACGGAACAACTGTGTGGTGCCCAGGCTGCGCCCTTCGTAGGCAATGCCGGTCTCCAGGCGCAGTTCATCCAGGCAATCGCGGCTGTATTCGGACAGGCGTACCATGCGCTCTTTATTGATGGCATAGCGGCTGGCCGTGCAGTTGCGCAGCATTTGCGCCATCCACAGGTACTGTTCGATATCCGCTGTTGCCTTGATCGCCAATGGCGCATGACGCTGCAGCAGCCATTTCAGCGCTTTGAGCGGAACACCCGGCGCAGCCCATGGCGAGGCATAGCCCGGAGAAACCTGGCCGGCATTGGCAAAACTGGTTTCCATGGCAGCAGCCGGCTGACGGTCAACGACGGTCACCTGGAAACCGGCACGCGCCAGATAATAAGCACTGGTTGTACCGATGACGCCACTACCCAGGACCAGAACGCGCATGTCGATGACCTCATCGCGGATATCCGCTGATAATTCGAAGTTTTAAGCAAGGATGTGCGCAGTATATTGAGCAATGGGCAGTGCTTCTCACTGTATAAAGATCTATATTCAGTTTTTATTCGCGGCGATAAACGCTTTGCTAGAGGGGAAATGACCCGTGCGCACTCAACACCAGTCAAATCGTGAACTGGACAAGATCGATCGCAATATTCTGCGCATCCTGCAGGCCGACGGGCGCATCTCGTTCACCGAGCTTGGCGAGCGGGTCGGCCTGTCTACCACGCCTTGTACCGAACGGGTGCGCAGGCTGGAGCGCGAAGGGATCATCATGGGCTACACCGCCCGACTGAACCCGCAAAGTCTCAAGGCCAGCCTGCTGGTATTCGTCGAGATCAGCCTGGACTACAAGTCTGGCGACACCTTCGAAGAATTCCGCCGTGCCGTGTTGAAGCTCCCCCATGTGCTGGAGTGCCATCTGGTGTCCGGCGACTTCGACTATCTGGTCAAGGCGCGGATTTCCGAAATGGCGTCCTACCGCAAACTGCTGGGCGATATCCTGCTCAAACTGCCGCACGTACGTGAGTCCAAGAGCTACATCGTTATGGAGGAAGTCAAAGAGAGCCTGAATCTGCCGATTCCCGACTGATTGCTCGCTATACCAGGACTTGCCGGGTCGAGGCCATATACTCATGAATCTGCTTTTCGACCCGGGGATGGATCAACTCGACCGGGCGACGTCCATTCGGGCAGGGCAGGCTTGCGGTGGTGCCGAACAGGCGGCAGATCAGCGGACGCTCGTCATACACGGTGCAGCCTTGCGGACCCAGGTGCACGCAATTGAGTTCGTCCAGCGCAGCGTCCTGTTCGGCAGCCGTCTTGCGCGGCAGACGCGACATTTCTTCGGGCGACGTGGTCACCGGCCCACAGCAGTCGTGGCAGCCAGGCACACACTCGAACGAAGGAATCTGGCGACGCAGATCCGCTATTTTCTGACGGTTGCAGCTCATTGACTCGACCACTCCTACACAAGGCCGAGAGTTTGCCTCAGTTGGCAGGCTCATGACAGCGGCTTATCCTCCCGACACGCCATCCGCCACCAACAGGACACGCTCATGAACGCCCGCGTTCAGCACTCGACTCGTCACGATCAGCACGCTGCTTCCTACTACGCCGCCAGCAGCCATGCGCAAGCGGATCATCCTGCGCTGCAAGGTGAGGTGAAGGTGGATGTGTGCGTGGTCGGCGGTGGATTCTCCGGCCTCAACACCGCCATCGAACTGGCCGAGCGCGGGTTCAGCGTTGCGCTCCTCGAAGCGCGCAAGATCGGCTGGGGGGCCAGCGGACGCAACGGCGGTCAGTTGATTCGCGGGGTCGGTCATGGTCTCGAACAGTTCGCCAATGTCATCGGCAGCGAAGGCGTGCGGCAGCTCAAGCTGCTGGGCATCGAGGCCGTCGAGATCGTGCGGCAGCGCATCGAACGGCATGCTATCGATTGCGACCTGAAGTGGGGTTATTGCGATCTGGCCAACAAACCGCGCGACCTGCACAGCCTTGCCGAGGACGCAGAAGAGTTGCGCAGCCTGGGTTATCGCCATGCACTGCAGTTGCTGCAGCCCGAAGAGATGCACAGCGTGGTGGGCTCCTCGCGCTATGTCGGCGGCCTGATCGACATGGGCTCGGGGCATTTGCATCCGTTGAACCTGGCCTTGGGCGAAGCGGCTGTGGCGCAGTCGCTCGGCGTTCAGTTGTTCGAGCATTCAGCGGTCACGAAAATCGACTACGGCCCGCAGGTCAGGGTGCATACGGCTGGCGGCTCGGTGCAGGCGCAGACCCTGGTGCTGGGTTGCAACGCCTACCTCAATGACTTGAATCCGGAAATCAGCGGCAAGGTGCTGCCTGCCGGCAGCTACATCATCGCCACCGAGCCGTTGAGCGAAGCGCAGGCCCATGAAGTGTTGCCGCAGGACATGGCGGTCTGTGATCAGCGGGTGACGGTGGATTACTACAGGCTGTCTGCCGACCGCCGCTTGCTGTTCGGCGGTGCCTGCCATTACTCGGGGCGTGACCCTCAGGACATTGCCGCGTACATGCGACCGAAGATGCTCGATGTGTTCCCGCAACTGGCCGCCGTGAAGATCGATTACCAGTGGGGCGGGATGATCGGCATCGGCGCCAATCGCCTGCCGCAGATAGGCCGGCTCAAGCAACACCCCAACGTGTTTTATGCCCAGGCCTACTCAGGCCACGGTCTGAATGCCACGCATCTGGCGGGGCGGCTGCTGGCCGAAGCCATCGCCGGGCAACACAGCGATGGCTTCGAGTTGTTCGCCAAAGTGCCGCACATGACCTTTCCCGGCGGCAAGCACTTGCGCTCGCCTCTGCTGGCATTGGGCATGCTCTGGCACCGCCTCAAAGAGCTGCGCTAGGCTCAGGGCCTCCAGAACGGCTTCATGGCCTCGACCCGCGCCTGGCGGAAATCCAGGCCGATGTCGCGCAACTGATCGTCGGTCAGTGTCAGCAAGCTGCGGCGCGACGCCCAGCGATGGCGGTACAGCGCCCAGCGCCCCATGCCTGCCAACAGATCGGCCTTGTTCGCGCGGACGGTTCTGAACGTCGCTGGCCGATACTCATTCAATTCATGGCTGTGAAGCACAAGGCGCACATCGCTGAACCCGTTCATGTCCTGTTCCCTCATCCTGGGTGGCTGTGGGTCCATGATGAAGCGAACAGCAAAACCAATACAGATTCAAAAGTCTTTTATATTTTCCATACAGATGATCAAAAAACGCCACTGAATGCTATATTTCCGGCCAATCTGTATTGCTTTACCGCACTTTACTTCCTGAGAGTACGCCATGACGCTCTACGTCAACCTCGCCGAACTGCTCGGCTCGCGCATCGAAAACGGCTTCTACCGCCCCGGCGACCGCCTGCCCTCGGTACGCGCGTTGAGCGTCGAACATGGTGTCAGCCTGAGTACCGTGCAGCAGGCGTATCGGGTGCTGGAAGACAATGGCCTGGCCGCGCCGAAACCTAAATCCGGCTATTTCGTCTCGGTCAGCCGAAAAGCCCCTGCACTGCCAGCGGTCGGCAGGCCTGTGCAGCGGCCCGTGGATATCTCTCAATGGGATCAGGTGCTGGACCTGATTCGCGTGGCCCCTCTTGAAGCCGTCACGCAACTGGGGCGCGGCATGCCGGATGTCACCAGCCCGACCCTGAAACCGCTGATGCGCGCGCTGAGTCAGTTGAGTCGCCATCAGGACATGCCGGGGCTGTATTACGACAACATCTACGGCGTGCGCAGGCTGCGCGAACAGATTGCCCGGCTGATGCTCGACTCGGGCTGCAACCTGACCGCCAATGACCTGATCGTCACCAATGGCTGTCATGAAGCGCTGTCAGCCAGTGTCCGGGCCATCTGCTCGCCGGGGGACATCGTGGCGGTGGACTCGCCGAGCTTCTTCGGCGCCATGCAGACGCTCAAGGGCGTGGGCATGAAAGCCATGGAAATCCCTACCGACCCGTTGACCGGCATAAGCCTCGAAGCGCTGGAACTGGCGCTGGAGCAATGGCCGATCAAGGTCATTCAGCTGACGCCCAACTGCAACAACCCGCTGGGTTATGTCATGCCCGAAGAACGCAAGCGGGCACTGCTGACCCTGGCGCAGCGCTTCGACGTGGCGATCATCGAGGATGATGTGTATGGCGACCTGGCCTACAACTACCCTCGCCCGCGCACCATCAAATCCTTCGACGAAGACGGTCGCGTCCTGCTGTGCAGTTCGTTTTCCAAGACCCTGGCACCGGGGCTGCGGATCGGCTGGGTAGCGCCGGGTCGCTATCTGGAGCAGGTGCTGCACATGAAATACATCGGCACCGGCTCGACCGCCCCGCAGCCGCAGCTGGCCATCGCCGACTTCATCGAAGGCGGCCATTACGAGCCTCACGTGCGGCGCATGCGCAGCCAATACCAGCGCAGTCGCGACCAGATGATCGACTGGGTGATGCGCTATTTCCCTGAAGGCACCCGCGCCAGCCGGCCACAAGGCGGCTTCATGCTGTGGGTGGAACTGGCCGAAGGCTTCGACACCCTGCGCCTGAACCGCGCCTTGCTGGGCAAGGGTGTGCAGATTGCGGTGGGGAGTATCTTTTCGGCATCGGGCAAGTACCGCAACTGCATGCGCATGAACTTCGCGGCCAAACCCAACCGCGAAATCGAGAATGCTGTGCGTATCGTGGGCGAGACAATTGCCCTACTGAATGCGCAAACTGACTGATGCGGGCAAATCTTTCCCGGTTTTGCCGGTCATATCGCCAAGTCGAGCCATGTCCAGACGCGGAAGATCAATTTGAATAACTCATGGGCCTTGCCCTTTTGCTTGCTGGTTGCGTTGTGCGTCAGCGGTTGTGCGCATCAACAGATCACCAGTGAGCCAAGCCAGGCCATGCCGTCTTCAGGCTCCGCGTTCGGCCGCTCGATCCAGGCCATGGCCATGCCGCACGAAGGGCGTTCGGGCTTTCGCCTGCTGCCTGACAGCAGTGACGCTTTCAAGGCTCGCGCCGAACTGATCCGCAACGCCAAAAGCAGCCTTGATCTGCAGTATTACATCGTCCACGACGGCCTGAGCACGCGCGCCCTGATCGACGAACTGCTCAAGGCGGCAGACCGTGGCGTTCGTGTGCGCATCCTGCTGGACGACACCACCAGCGACGGCCTGGATCAGGCCATCGCCACCCTCGCCGCTCACCCGAACATCCAGATTCGCCTGTTCAATCCGCAAAACCTGGGGCGCGAGACCGGCATCACCCGAAGCCTCGGGCGCCTGATGAACCTGTCGCGCCAGCACCGGCGCATGCACAACAAGCTATGGCTGGCCGACAGCAGTGTGGCCATCGTCGGCGGGCGCAACCTGGGCGATGAATACTTCGATGCCGAGCCGAACCTGAACTTCACCGATATCGACATGCTCAGCGTGGGGCCAGTGGCCGAACAGCTCGGCCACAGCTTCGACCAGTACTGGAACAGCACGCTCAGCAAGCCTATCGGTGAGTTCATCTATTTCCTGCCCGACGGCGAGGATCTGGCCGAGGCCCGGCGCAAGCTGGATGACTCTCTGGAGCAGGCGCACCAGCAGCACAAGGCGCTGTATGAGCGACTGATGGCCTACAAGACCCAGCCGCGCATGAAAACCTGGCTCAACGAACTGGTCTGGGCATACAACCAGGCGCTGTGGGACGCACCGACCAAGGTTCTGGCGCAGGGCGAGCCTGATCCGCACCTGCTGCTGACCACGCAACTGGCACCTGAACTGCTGAACACTCACAAGGAACTGATGCTGATCTCGGCCTACTTTGTACCGGGCCAGGAAGGCTTGCTGTACCTGACCGGGCGGGCCGATGCCGGCGTCAATGTCAGCCTGCTGACCAACTCCCTGGAAGCCACCGACGTGCCTGCCGTGCATGGCGGCTATGCGCCGTACCGCAAGGCACTGCTGGAGCATGGCGTGAAACTGTTCGAGCTGCGCCGGCAGCCTGGCGATACCGAGACGATGCGCGGCAGCGGCCCGCATCTGTTCAAGAAAAGCCATTCTCTGGTCAGTTCCGAATCGAGCCTGCACAGCAAGGCGATGATCTTCGATCGACAGAAAGTCTTTGTCGGCTCATTCAACTTCGACCCGCGCTCTGTGCTGTGGAACACCGAAGTGGGCGTACTGGTCGACAGCCCGCAACTGGCCGAGCAACTGCGCGAACTGACCTTGCAGGGCATGGCCCCGTCGCTCACCTACGAAGCGCGGCTGGAGGACGGCAAAGTGGTGTGGGTGACCGAAGACAACGGCCAGATCCACACCCTGCATACCGAACCGGGCGACTGGTGGCGGCGTTTCAACGCGTGGATGAGCCGCGCCATCGGCCTGGAAAGAATGCTTTAAGCGGGCGCAGCCTGCGCATCCCCGAACGCGCCGCGTCGCCGGATCAGTATCAGCAGGCCCAAGGCACCTGCAGCCATCATCAGCGGCAAGGCCTCACCGCTGACCCACTGGCTGCCCGCGCCGGCTATCAACGGGCCGAGCAGGCAGCCGATGCCCCACAGTTGCGCCACATGCGCGTTGGCGCGGACCAGCGAGTCATCGCGATAGCGTTCGCCGATCAGAATCAGCGACAGGGTAAACAGCCCGCCGGCACTGGCACCGAACACGGTCCACAGCGGCCAGATCAGAACAGTGTCGATCAGCAATGGCACCAGCAGACTGGACGCCAGCAGCAAGGCGGCGCAACCGGTGAACATCGCGCGACGTGAAATGCGGTCGGCGAGCATGCCGATCGGCAGTTGCAGCAGTGCGTCACCGACCACCACCACGCTGACCATGATCAGGGCGATTTCCGGGGTGAAGCCGTGGCGTATGCAGTAAAGCGGCAACAGGGTGAGGATCAGCGCTTCGAACGCAGCAAACAGGGCGACCGCCCAGGCGATGGCAGGCATGCCGCGACAGAAGCCGGACAGATCGGCAAACGTCACGTTGCAGGCTTCGGTCGACGGCGCGCCGGTACGCCCCAGCAGCAGAAACGGTGAGCCGACCAGCAGCGCGACACCAATCCAGAAACCATAGTCGGCCTGGGTGCCGATCACGCCCAGCAGCAGCGGACCTGCCAGTTGGCTCAATGCGTAGGTGCTGCCATACAGCGCCACCAGACGCCCGCGCAGGCGCTCGATGACCAGTTGATTGATCCAGCTTTCCCCCAGCACGAAGACGATGGTCAGAATCACCCCGAGCGTCAGGCGCAAGACCAGCCAGATCCAGTAATACGGCAGCAGCGCCAGCGCACCGACCGAAACCGCCCCGGCCCACAGGCACAGACGCATGAGATTGGCCGTGCCAAAGCGCGCCGCCAGACGACTGGCCAGCGCCGCGCCGAGCAGCACGCCCACCGCAGGCATCGCCGCCATGATACCAATGGCAAACGAGCCATAGCCCCAGCCTGCCAGCCGCAATGAAACCAGCGGCATGCTGACGCCCATTGCCAGACCGACGCCCAGTACGGACGCCAGCACAGCAAAATAAGTCCCCCAACGCATTTCCACGCTCCTGCCCGGCGCTGCGCTACGCGCTTATCGCCTTGTACAAATCCTGTGTGGCGCGATGATCAATCTTGAGATGACCATCGTGCCAATGCTCCGAGGGCAGAGCCTCGGAGCGATAGGCAAATGACTACAGCTTGATCCAGGTCGACTTCAGCTCGGTGTATTTGTCGAACGCATGCAGCGACTTGTCACGACCGTTGCCCGACTGTTTGAAGCCACCGAACGGTGCGGTCATGTCGCCGCCGTCGTACTGGTTGACCCATACGCTGCCTGCGCGCAAAGCCTTGGCGGTCAGGTGCGCCTTGGAGATGTTCGCGGTCCATACGGCAGCCGCCAGGCCATACTGCGTGTCGTTGGCGATCTGGATCGCCTCTTCGGCGCTGTCGAACGTCAGCACCGAAAGCACCGGGCCGAAGATTTCTTCCTGAGCGATTCTCATCGCATTGTTCACGCCATCGAAAATGGTCGGCTCGACATAGGTGCCGCCGGTTTCCTGCAGGATGCGCTTGCCGCCCGCAACCAGCTTGGCGCCATCGGTGTGGCCCGCTTCGATATAGGACAACACAGTGTTCATCTGTTGGGTATCGACCAGCGCGCCCACAGTGGTCGCAGGGTCCAGCGGATTGCCGGGCTTCCAGGCGCTAAGGGCCTCGATCACCATCGGCAGGAAGCGATCCTTGATGGAGCGCTCGACCAGCAGACGCGAACCGGCGGTGCAGACTTCGCCCTGGTTGAAGGCAATCGCGCTGGCGGCTGCGCTGGCGGCGGCCTGCAGATCAGGCGCGTCGGCAAAGACGATATTCGGGCTCTTGCCACCGGCTTCCAGCCACACGCGCTTCATGTTCGATTCGCCCGCGTAGATCATCAGTTGCTTGGCGATCTTGGTCGAGCCGGTGAACACCACAGTGTCCACATCCATATGCAGGGCAAGCGCCTTGCCGACGGTGTGGCCATAGCCAGGCAGTACGTTGAGCACGCCCGCAGGAATGCCAGCCTCGATGGCCAGTTGTGCGATACGAATGGCCGTCAGCGGAGATTTTTCCGATGGCTTGAGGACGACCGAGTTGCCAGTGGACAGCGCAGGACCCAGCTTCCAGCAGGCCATCATCAGCGGAAAATTCCACGGCACGATGGCGGCCACGACACCCACCGGCTCGCGCGTTACCAGGCCCAGTTGGTCATGAGGCGTTGCCGCGACTTCGTCATACAGTTTATCGATGGCCTCGCCGCTCCAGCTCAGGGCTCTGGCGGCACCGGGGATGTCGACACCGAACGAGTCGCCAATCGGCTTGCCCATGTCCAGCGTTTCAAGCAGCGCCAGCTCTTCGGCATTATGCTTGAGCAGCTCGGCGAAACGGATCATCGTTTCCTTGCGCTTGGCCGGAGCCAGTCGCGACCAGGCACCGGAGTTGAAGGCGCTGCGCGCACTGTCGACCGCGCGTTGTGCGTCAGCGGTGTCGCAGCTGGCAACCTTGGCAAGCATCCGGCCATCGACCGGGCTGATGCAGTCAAACGTCTCGCCGGAGGAGGCTGCGGTGTATTCACCTTGAATGAAGGCACGGCCTTCGATCTTCAAATTCTGGGCGCGTTGCTCCCAGTCAGCACGAGTCAGGGTGGTCATTTGCATGTCCTCCTCTTGTTGAATGTGGGTGTGTCATGGTTGATTAAAGACACAATCTGAAATTTTTCAGGACGGCCGTTACCCTAAACCAGCGGCCCGACAAAACCAATATATTTGACATAAATAGCCGCTACGGTGCTTTTATGTTGATTTTATTAAACAGCTCCGCACGCGCGCCGAGGCACTAACGCACTGCACGCACGTCAAACCTTCAACGCATTCAGGACAAGGGGCCCATCATGAGCATCGAAAGCATCGTCGACTTCAGTGAAGCCAGCACCGCCGCCGAGCACTATCGCCCTGCACCGGAAAAGGTCTTCAAGGGCGATCCGGCACAAACCCTCTACAACCACTACAACAGCCCCTGCGGACAGATGAGCGCGGGCGTCTGGAATGGCGAGCCCGGGCAGTGGCAGGTGAATTATTCAGAGCATGAGTATTGCGAGATTGTGCAGGGTGTTTCAGTCCTGCGCGACGAGCAGGGCCACGCGAAAACCCTGCGCGCAGGCGACCGCTTCGTGATCCCGGCAGGCTTCAAGGGTACCTGGGAGGTGCTGGAAACATGCCGCAAGATTTATGTGGTGTTTGAGGCGGCGGCAGATAAATAAATACCACCCTGGCAGCGACGCCAGGAGCGCAGGCACAAAAAAACCCGCCAGAGCGGGTTTTTTTGTAGCCGACAGAATCAATTACTTGATTTTGCCTTCTTTGTAGATCACGTGCTTGCGTACAACCGGATCGAATTTTTTGATTTCGATTTTATCCGGGGTAGTACGTTTGTTCTTGTCGGTGGTGTAGAAATGGCCTGTACCAGCGCTCGACACCAAACGGATCAATTCACGCATGATTTTCTCCCTTAAATTTTGCCGTCGCGACGCAGTTCAGCGAGCACAACTTCAATGCCACGCTTGTCGATGATACGCATGCCTTTAGCAGATACGCGCAGACGAACAAAACGCTTCTCGCCTTCAACCCAGAAGCGGTGATGCTGCAGGTTTGGCAGGAAACGACGACGGGTTTTGTTGTTTGCGTGGGAAATGTTATTCCCAGTCACCGGACCCTTACCGGTAACTTGACATACTCTCGACATGCCTCAGCCCTCTAAAACCACATGCCCAACCCGGCATGGGTTGGCCGCTTAATCTCTCAGTCATTTGGCGCCAGGCGCCGCGTTTCTTTAAGGGTCTTACCGGCTACACCTACAGTGAAGGAACCGGGCCCCTAGAAAAGAGCGCTGCTTTATACCAGAAAGCCTTGGGCACAACAACAGGCAAAGCACTTTGACCCGAATGATCACGCCTCGCGCAGCGGTATGCTCAAGCACTGCGGGGGCACAGGCAAATCGACCGCTCGTCGCTCCATGACGATTGTTCTGCGCCAGTACATGGTCTAGGGTTAGTCCCTCACCAGACTGCGCCGGCAGATGGGGCCCTTTCTGAACAGGAAATAACGCCATGCGCCTAGCTGCACTCCCTTTTTTACTAGTTCCACTCCTGCTTCCCGTCGCTGCCCAGGCATCGAACCTTGTGGTCTGCACCGAAGCCAGCCCCGAGGGTTTCGACGTTGTACAGTACAACTCGCTGACCACCACCAACGCATCGGCCGACGTGCTGATGAACCGCCTTGTGGACTTCGATGCCAAGAGCGGCAAGCTGGTGCCGAGCCTGGCAGAAAGCTGGACCGTGTCCAAAGACGGCCTGACTTACGACTTCAAGCTGCACCCCGGAGTGAAATTCCACACCACCGATTATTTCAAGCCGACTCGCGAGCTGAGCGCGGATGACGTGCTGTTCAGCTTCCAGCGCATGCTCGACCCGCAGAACCCGTGGCACAAGATCGCCCAGAGCGGTTTCCCGCATGCGCAGTCCATGCAGTTGCCCGCCTTGATCAAGAGCATCGAAGCGCCTGACGCACACACCGTGCGCTTCACGCTCAACCATGCGGACTCGACCTTCCTGGCCACGCTGAGCATGGGTTTCGCCTCGATCTACTCAGCCGAATATACCGCGCAGTTGTTGAAGGCGGGCACGCCGGAGAAACTCAACAGCCAGCCGATCGGCACCGGGCCGTTCGTGTTCAAGCGCTTCCAGAAAGATGCCGTGGTGCGCTATGAGGCGTTCGACGATTACTTCGCCGGCAAGTCTGATATCGACACACTGGTGTATGCCATCACCCCGGACGCCAATGTGCGCCTGCAGAAAATCCGTCAGGACGAGTGCCAGATAGCGCTCTCGCCCAAGCCCCTGGATATACAGGCAGCCAGCAAGGACGACTCGCTCAAGGTCGAGAAGACTGAAGCGTTCATGACCGCATTTGTCGCGATCAACAGCCAGCATCCACCGTTCGACAAGCCGGAAGTTCGCCAGGCTATCAACCTGGCGTTCGACAAGGACAATTACCTGAAAGCCGTGTTCGAAGGCACCGCTGAAAAGGCCAATGGCCCTTACCCGCCCAACACCTGGAGTTATGCCAAGGACCTGCCCGGCTATCAGCACGATGTTGCCAAGGCCAAGGCGCTGCTGGCCAAGGCCGGTGTAAAAGAGGGCTTGAAGACCACCATCTGGACGCGACCATCCGGGAGCCTGCTGAACCCGAACCCGAGCCTGGGCGCTCAATTGCTGCAGGCTGACTTGAAACAGATCGGCATCAATGCCGAGATCAAGATCATTGAATGGGGCGAGCTGATTCGCCGCGCCAAGGCTGGCGAGCATGACCTGCTGTTCATGGGCTGGGCGGGCGACAATGGCGACCCGGATAACTTCCTGACCCCGCAGTTCTCGTGTGCGGCCGTGCAGTCGGGCACCAACTTCGCCCGCTATTGCGACAAGACACTGGACAAGCTGATCGCAGACGGCAAATCAGTCAGTGATCAGACCGAACGCAGCAAGCTGTATCACCAGGCTCAGCAACAGATTCAACAGCAGGCACTGTGGCTCCCCCTCGCCCACCCGACGGCTGCAGCCCTGGTACGCAAGGACGTCACCGGTTATCAGGTCAGCCCGTTCGGCAGGCAGGATTTCTACAAGGTGCAGGTCAAGTAAGTCGCCAGACTGACCTTGCCTTCCGTGTGTGATGTCGTGCCAATGCCTGCATTGGCACGACCCACCTCAAGACCGGGAAGAGCTCGCTACATCAACCCGCGTTCCACCATCGACAGTGGCTCGCCGTCCCCAACGATCACGTGATCAAGCACATGAACATCCACCAGCATCAGTGCTTCCTTGAGGCGCTTGGTCAGGTCGATGTCGGAACGGCTGGGCGTGGTGATACCGGAAGGATGGTTGTGGCAGAGGATCAGGCAGGCAGCGTTGTGCGCAATGGCCCGCTTTACCACCTGGCGCGGGTGCACGTAGGACGCGTTGATCGTCCCGCGAAACAATATCTCGAAGGTCATGACCCGGTGTTTGGTATCGAGAAACAGACAGCCGAAGACTTCGTGCGGCTCATGCCGCAGCAGGGCCTTGAGATAGCTGCGGACCTGGGTCGGGTTTTCCAGCGCTGATTCACGGCGCAGGGACTCGGCCATGTGCCGACGCGCCATTTCCATGACCGCCTGCAACTGCGCGAACTTGGCGGGCCCAAGCCCCAGTTGCGAGGTGAATGCCGACATATCCGCATCCAGTAACGATCTGAGACCGTCAAATTGATTCAGCAGATGACGCGCAAGGTCTACAGCGCTTTTTCCGGCCACGCCGGTGCGTAAAAAGATAGCCAGCAACTCGGCGTCGGAAAGGCTCGCCGCCCCTAACTCCAACAAGCGTTCCCGGGGGCGTTCAGCCGCGGGCCAACTGCGAATACTCATAGCACCTCCATGTGATTGGGCACCGCTGTTCCGGTGCGGTCGCTGTGCTATCTTAGCCCATCTTTTTTGCACGACGATCTGGCCTGGGGAGGCGTCATGGCCGTCGTGTGTTCACTCGACCAAAAAGGCAGGTCTATGCAGCGGCTGTATCGAAAACGCATCGTTCTTGGCGTCGGCGGCGGCATCGCGGCCTACAAGAGCGCTGAGCTGGTCCGCCGCCTGCGCGATCAGGGCGCTGAAGTGCGTGTGGTCATGACCCGGGGCGGCGCAGAGTTCATCACCCCTCTGACCATGCAGGCCCTGTCCGGGCACCCTGTGCACCTGGACCTTCTCGACCCGGCCGCCGAGGCCGCGATGGGCCATATCGAACTGGCCAAATGGGCTGACCTGATTCTCATCGCACCGGCCACCGCCGACCTCATCGCGCGCCTGGCGCAAGGCATCGCCAACGACCTGCTGACCACCATCGTGCTGGCCACCGACGCGACTGTCGCCATCGCCCCGGCGATGAATCAGGCGATGTGGCGTGACGCCTCGGTGCAGGCCAATACCCGTCTGCTCGAAGACCGCGATTTTCGCGTGTTCGGGCCGGCGTCCGGCAGTCAGGCGTGTGGCGATGTCGGCTTCGGGCGCATGCTGGAGGCCGACGACCTGGCCCAGTGCGCGGCCGACTGCTTCCAGCGCCTGACCCTGACCGGCAAGCATGTGCTGATCACCGCAGGCCCGACCCAGGAAAACATCGACCCGGTGCGCTACATCACCAACCACAGCTCGGGAAAAATGGGCTTTGCCCTGGCCGAAGCGGCGGTGGAAGCCGGCGCTCGCGTCACGCTGATCACCGGGCCGGTCAACCTGCCCACGCCTGATCGCGTCTCGCGCATCGACGTGGTCAGCGCCCGCGACATGCTGGCAGCGTGTGAGGCGGCCATCCCCTGCGACCTGTTCATCGCTTCTGCAGCCGTGGCCGACTACCGCCCGGAAGTCGTTGCCCCGCACAAATTGAAGAAAGATCCTTCGAACGGTGATGGCTTGCTGCTGCAGATGGTGCGCAATCCGGATATTCTGGCGACCATCGCAACCCGCCCGGATCGCCCCTTCAGTGTCGGCTTTGCCGCCGAGACCGAACACCTGCTCGACTACGCTGCCCGCAAGCTCAAGGACAAGAACCTCGACCTGATTGTCGCCAACGATGTCGCTAACCCGAGCATTGGCTTCAACAGTGAGGAAAACGCCTGCAGCGTGATTGACCGAGGGTTGCACGCAACGCTTTTCGCCCAGACCAGCAAGGCCAAGATCGCTCGCCAGCTGGTCACTTTTATCGCCGACCGCATGAATCAGGTTTAACTACGAATGCACGCTCTACAAGCCAAGATCCTCGACCCTCGCATTGGCAACGAATTCCCGCTGCCGGCCTACGCCACTGTCGGCTCGGCTGGCCTGGACCTGCGCGCCATGCTCAAGGAGGACACGCTCCTCGAGCCCGGCCAGACCCTGCTGATCCCTACCGGCCTGTCGATCTACATTGGCGATCCGGGCCTTGCCGCGCTGATCCTGCCGCGCTCCGGCCTGGGCCATAAACACGGCATCGTGCTGGGCAATCTGGTGGGCCTGATCGACTCCGATTATCAAGGCGAACTGATGGTCTCCTGCTGGAACCGCGGCCAGACGGCTTTCAACATTGCCGTGGGCGAGCGCATCGCCCAATTGGTCCTGGTGCCGGTCGTACAGGCGCATTTCGAGCTGGTTGAAACGTTCGACGAAAGTCAGCGTGGCGCTGGCGGCTTCGGTCATTCCGGCAGCCATTGATCGCCATTCGGCACATAATCCGGGTTCGGGACAAGGCTCAGGGAGAGGTCGGTGAAAGGTAGTCAGCACAGCGCTTCACAGCACGTCGTACCCGCCGATAACTCGCCTCCGGCTGCGAGCCTCAAAGGCCTCGCGCCCGGCCTGGTGCCTGCCGCCATCGGCCTGCTCATCGCTGCGGCACTGGTCTGGATGGCTCTGGCCACCGGCCCGCAGCAACAGGACCAGCTGGTTCAGGCCTGGGGCGGCAGTCAGGCGGCAGCGGTGGGTCTGGCCCTGCGCCAGATCAACGCGGACACTCAGTCGGCCGCCTCCGGTGCTGCGCTTGTGCAGACACTGCAAAGCAATGATGCCGCTGCCCTGCTGTCCGCTCAGGATCGATTCACCCGTTGGGACGGTCTTGCAGGCGCCCGGCTTTACCCCAAGGGGCTGGCCGATGTGGATACGCAAGGCACACTGCCCGTCAGCTTCGCCACCCTGGACATGCTCAACAAGGCTGCACAAGGTGAGGCCGTCGCTCCGGAGGCGCGCAAGGTCGGCGAGCGCTGGTTGATCTACAGCGCCGCGCCGGTGCGTGCCGCTGCCAGTCAGCCGGTGGTGGGTACGTTGCTGTTGGCCTTTGATCTGCAGCGTTTGCTCAATGCCTTGCCGACGCTGCCTGCCGATGCAGGGCAAGTGGTGCTCAGCCAGCAGTTCGGCAGCGGACCTGCGCAGGTTTTCCTGCAGCGCGGTCAGGCCGATGAAGGCAAAGCCCAGGCCTTCGATACCGGTTATCCCGGCTGGAAACTCGAATTCACGCCCGGTCCCGGGCTGAAACCCTCTCCGTCCGTGCTGCTTCTGCTGCTGGCACTGATTATCGCTGCAGCAGGCGTGCTGCTTGGCTTGCACCGTAATGAGCGGGCCCTGCAGAAGCGTATTTGCGCCGACGCAAGGCAACTGGATCAGTTGCTCCAAGAACTCTCACGCGGAAAAGCCGTCAAACCCTTCGGTTTGAGCCTCCCGGCCCTTAGTGGCCTGGCTCAGGCCCTTGCTCGTGTCTCGCTTCGTAGTCAGCCTCAGGCAGCGCCTGTCCTGGCGGCGGGCGAGCAGCGCGATGCAGATATTGCCAAAGGCAGTGCTTCGTCCACCGTGGCTGCATCACGCACCGACTGGACCGATCCGCTGTTTCAAGATACCGATATCCTTGATATCGACCTTCTCGACGAAAACCAGGATTTCCTGAGATCGGAGCATAACCTCGCTATGAACAGCCCAGCACCCGTGGCACCCAACCTTCCCGAGACTATTTTCCGTGCCTACGACATTCGTGGCGTGGTCGGGGACACCCTCAACGCTGAAACGGCTTACTGGATCGGCCGCGCCATTGGCTCCGAAAGCCTGGCGCAGAACGAACCCAACGTCAGCGTTGGCCGCGATGGTCGCCTTTCCGGTCCTGAACTGGTACAGCAACTGATTCAAGGCCTGCACGACAGCGGCTGCCACGTCAGCGATGTGGGCCTGGTGCCAACGCCTGCGCTGTATTACGCAGCCAACGTGCTGGCCGGCAAAACCGGCGTCATGCTGACCGGCAGCCATAACCCGAAGGACTACAACGGCTTCAAGATCGTCATCGCTGGCGACACCCTCGCCAACGAGCAGATCCAGGCGCTGCACGAGCGCATCAAGACCAACAACCTGACGTCGCAGAAAGGCAGCATCACCCAGGTCGACATCCTTGAGCGCTACTTCCAGCAGATCAAGAATGACATCGTCATGGCGCGCAAGCTGAAGGTCGTGGTCGACTGCGGCAACGGCGCGGCAGGCGTGATCGCTCCGCAACTGATCGAAGCGCTGGGCTGCGAAGTGATTTCGCTGTTCGCGGAAGTCGACGGCAACTTCCCTAACCACCACCCGGATCCGGGCAAGCTGGAAAACCTGCAGGACCTGATCGCCAAGGTCAAGGAAACCGGTGCCGACCTGGGCCTGGCTTTCGACGGTGACGGCGACCGTGTCGGTGTCGTGACCAACGCAGGCAACGTGGTGTACCCGGACCGCCTGTTGATGCTGTTCGCGCTGGACGTGCTCAAACGCAATCCGGGTGCCGACATCATTTTCGACGTCAAATGCACACGCCGCCTGACTCCGCTGATCAGCGAACATGGCGGTCGTCCGGTGATGTGGAAAACCGGTCACTCGCTGATCAAGAAAGAAATGAAGAAAAGCGGTGCGCTGCTGGCAGGCGAAATGAGCGGCCACATCTTCTTCAAGGAACGCTGGTTCGGTTTCGACGACGGCATCTACAGCGCAGCACGCCTGCTGGAGATCCTCAGCCAGGAGTCGGCCAATGCCGAAGACCTGTTCGAGACCTTCCCGAACGATATTTCGACGCCTGAAATCAACATCAAGGTGACGGATGTCACCAAGTTCAGCATCATCGAGGCCCTTGAGACGGATGCACAGTGGGGCGACGCCAAACTGACCACCATCGACGGTGTCCGTGTGGACTATCCGAAGGGCTGGGGTCTGGTTCGCGCTTCCAATACCACGCCGGTACTGGTGCTACGCTTCGAAGCCGAGACCGAGGCCGAATTGCAGCGTATCAAGGACGTGTTCCACGCAGAATTGAAGAAAGTTGCGCCGGACCTCGACCTGCCATTTTGATTGTTTTTCCTTTTGACTGGAGCCCTGAATGACCCTCGAACGCGATGCCGCCTCTAATGTAGCCAAGGTCCTTTCCGAAGCGCTGCCTTACATTCGCCGCTTTGTCGGCAAGACGCTGGTTATCAAGTACGGCGGCAACGCCATGGAGAGCGAAGAGCTGAAAACCGGCTTTGCGCGCGACATCGTGTTGATGAAAGCAGTGGGCATCAACCCGGTGGTGGTTCACGGCGGCGGCCCGCAGATCGGTGATCTGCTCAAGCGCCTGTCCATCGAAAGCCACTTCATCGACGGCATGCGAGTTACCGATGCGCAAACCATGGATGTCGTGGAGATGGTACTGGGCGGTCAGGTCAACAAGGACATCGTCAACCTGATCAACCGTCACGGCGGCAGCGCGATCGGTCTGACCGGCAAGGACGCTGAGCTGATTCGTGCGAAGAAGCTCACCGTCACGCGCCAGACGCCGGAAATGACCAAGCCCGAAATCATCGACATCGGTCAGGTCGGTGAAGTGGTCGGGGTCAACACCGGGCTGCTCAACATGCTGGTCAAAGGGGACTTCATTCCGGTCATCGCGCCTATCGGCGTGGGCCCGGACGGCGAGTCGTACAACATCAACGCCGACCTGGTCGCAGGCAAGGTTGCCGAAGCCCTCAAGGCCGAGAAGCTGATTCTGCTGACCAACATCGCCGGCCTGATGAACAAGCAGGGCGAAGTCCTGACCGGCCTGACCACCGAGCAGGTCGACGGCCTGATCGCCGACGGCACCATCTACGGTGGCATGCTGCCGAAGATTCGCTGCGCGCTGGAAGCGGTTCAGGGCGGGGTCAACAGCTCGCACATCATCGACGGTCGAGTGCCCAACGCGGTCCTGCTGGAGATCTTCACCGACAGCGGTGTAGGTACCCAGATCACCAACCGCAAGCGGCACTGATGCACACGTAACACCCAAAGGCCCCGTGAGCTAACACTCACGGGGCCTTTTTTGTTGGCTGATGCTCGAGAACACTATCGTGTTCATGCTCCGCGCTCAGCGTCATATACAAGTCTGCTCTTGATTCTGGCCGCAGGCCGTGGGAGCGAGCTTGCTCGCGAAGAGGCCGGTAAAGCCCCTGAAAATGGGGCGTCTGGACCATCGTATTCGTGAGCATTGCGGATCGC
The DNA here is from genome assembly GCF_000972175.1 of Pseudomonas syringae pv. coryli str. NCPPB 4273. NCBI lineage: Bacteria > Pseudomonadati > Pseudomonadota > Gammaproteobacteria > Pseudomonadales > Pseudomonadaceae > Pseudomonas > Pseudomonas syringae pv. coryli. Next base: position 71,166 of record NZ_AWQP01000020.1, read on the forward strand.
CGCCCGGTCACTCCCACGCACTTCGGGCAGAAGCCGGAAAGTCACGTTTCACGGGCTCTTCAAGACTTATGTATAACGTTGAGTGCTCCGCGTGGGTATGCCGTTCTGGACGCTCTGCGTCCTATTCTGATTGAGCGGCGCGGCGCAGATTTGTGACGCAGAGCGTCACGACAGGCATTCCCACGCTGGAGCGTGAGGAACGATAGGTGTCCGGGAGATCAAGGAGCGTAACGTGCCCGGAAGAACACTATCGTACCCATGCTCCGCGTGGGTATGCCGTTCTGGACGCTCTGCGTCCTATCCTGAATATGTGGCGCGGCGCAGATTTGTGACGCGGAGCGTCACGACAGGCATTCCCACGCTGGAGCGTGCGGAACGATAGGTGTCTGGCGGCGGCTCCTTTCGCGAACAAGTTCGCTCCTACGGCCTTCGGCCAGAATCAAAAACAGACCCGGGCATGACGATAGTGTCCGGTCATTGAGTCAGCCGCTGGACGCGGGCGCGGTCCACGGCGAAGTCTGCTTCGGCCTTTACGCGTGCGGCCTGATACCCGGTGATATCGGCTTGCAGTTTCTGCTGCTGATCGCGCAGGTCGTTCAGTTGATCGACAAGTGCCTGCTGAACCGGACGCCCTGCGCGCTCAAGGTCGGCGGCCTGGCCTTGCAGACTGCGCTGCTGCGCCGCCAGCCCCTGAATGTTGCCCTGGGCAACGCCAACCAGTGCATCGAGCTCAGCCAGTTTGCGGGCCTTCATGCGGTCCACTTCAGCGACGCTGCTGTACAGGCTCAGCAGCTGTGCATCGGCGGCGGCCTGACGTTTGTCCGCATCGGACTGGCGAATCTGCTCAGCCGTAGGCGCAGGTGGTACGACCTGAACCACCCGGCCACGGCTGTTGAGTACTTCATAGCCTTTGGCAACGTAGTCGGGCGGCACGCCTTGCGTGTCGATCACTGTCACCCCGCGGCTGTCGACGTAGCGATAAAGCCGTGGCTCAGGTGCGTCGGCCGCTTGGGCGAGCATGGGCGCAAGCATGACGACAGCCAGCAAGGCCCGAAAAACGCTCAGCGCGTCTGAAACTGATCCCCAAGACCTGCCGCCGACCGCCATAGGCACGTCCTCAGATTCCGAATTGCGCGCGATAGGCTTCGACGGCAGGCAGATGCTGCTTGAGCTGCGGATCGTCGGCCAGGAACTCGAGCACCTGATTCAGCGAGACGATACTCACCACCGGAATCCCGAAGTCACGCTCGACTTCCTGAATCGCCGACAACTCGCCATTGCCACGCTCCTGACGATTGAGCGCGATCAGCACGCCAGCAGCTGTCGCGTCCTGGTCCTTGATGATCTGCATGACCTCACGGATCGCAGTGCCTGCAGTGATCACGTCGTCGATAATCAGCACATTACCCGCCAGCGGGGAGCCCACCAGACTGCCGCCTTCGCCGTGTGCCTTGGCTTCCTTGCGGTTGAAACACCACGGCAGATCACGGTCATGATGCTCGGCCAGCGCCACAGCAGTGGCCGACGCGAGCGGAATGCCCTTGTAGGCCGGACCGAACAGAACGTCGAAGGCAATACCGCTTTCAACTACGGCTGCTGCGTAGAAACGCCCCAGTTGTGCCAGTGCGGAACCGGTGTTGAACAGCCCCGCATTGAAGAAGTACGGGCTGGTGCGCCCGGACTTGAGAGTGAACTCACCGAAGCGCAGAACACCGCGATCGATGGCAAAACGAATGAAATCGCGTTGATACGCTTGCATGAAAAAAGCTCCGAATACCACGGATTTAGCTAATTAGGTAGAGCTCGGGTATCATACACGCACGTGATTTTTGGGGCCATTTATGCGGATCATCAGTGTGAACGTAAATGGCATTCAGGCTGCGGTCGAGCGTGGTTTGCTCAGCTGGCTGCAAGCTCAGAATGCCGACGTCATCTGCTTACAGGACACCCGCGCCTCCACCTTTGAACTGGACGATCCAGCCTTTCAGCTGGATGGTTACTTCCTCTATGCCTGCGAAGCCGAGGTTCCCGCTCAGGGTGGTGTGGCGCTGTATTCGCGGTTGCAGCCGAAGGCGGTAATCAGCGGCCTCGGCTTCGAGACAGCCGACCGCTACGGGCGCTACCTGCAAGCAGATTTCGACAAGGTCAGTATCGCTACCCTGCTCTTTCCGTCGGGGATGAATGGCGATGAAGACCTGAATCAGAAATTCAAGCTCATGGACGATTTCGGCAAGTACATGGACAAGCAGCGCCGCAAGCGTCGCGAATACATCTACTGCGGATCGCTCTATGTGGCGCAGCAGAAGCTCGATATCAAGAACTGGCGCGACAGCCAGCAGTCGCCCGGCTTCCTCGCGCCCGAGCGCGCCTGGATGGACGAGATCGTCGGCACCATGGGCTACGTCGATGCCCTGCGCGAAGTCAGCCGTGAAGGTGACCAGTACAGCTGGTGGCCGGACAACGAGCAGGCCGAGATGCTGAATCTGGGTTGGCGCTTCGATTATCAGATCCTGACCCCAGGCCTGCGCCGCTTCGTGCGCAGCGCCCGTCTGCCACGCCAGCCGCGCTTCTCGCAGCACGCGCCGTTGATCGTGGATTACGACTGGACCCTGACTATCTGATAGCCAGGCAAGGCCGCGAACACGAAAAAGCCGACTTGAAGTCGGCTTTTTGCGTTGCCTGAAGTGATGCTACTTGATCAGGCGCAAGGTGAACGGATAGCGATAATCGACGCCGTCATTGGCTTTTATCCCGGCAATGATCGCCAGCACTGCGGCTCCGATCCCCACCAGCGTCAGTAACGCAAAGCCGATGATCAGCAGCACCAGCAGCATGCTGACGGTGGCCGCAATGGCGACCGTGATCTGAAAGTTCAGCGCTTCCTTGCCTTGCGCGTCGATAAACGGATCGGAATCTTTCTTCAACTGCCAGATAATCAGCGGGCCCAGCAGATTGCCAAACGGAAACATCAGTCCGGCAAACGCCGACAAGTGACAGAACATCGCCCACTGGCGAGCGCTTTGCGGCGGTTTGCTGAACGGTTGCAAGCTGTCACTCATGATCGGACCCCTTCTGGGTATCAGTCGGCCAACGCGGCGCGCTGCAATTCAAACAACTCGGTCATGCCTTTCTGCGCCAGCGCGAGCATCGCGTTCAGCTCTTCAGGCTGGAACGGCGCGCCTTCGGCAGTACCTTGAACTTCAATGAAACCGCCTGCACTGGTCATCACCACGTTCAGGTCGGTTTCGGCAGCCGAGTCTTCGAGGTAGTCCAGGTCGAGCACCGGCTCACCCTGATACATGCCAACCGAAACGGCCGCGATCATCTGCTTGAGCGGGTCGCCGCCTTTCAGGCCGCCGCGCTTCTTGATCACCTTCAGCGCATCTGCCAGAGCAACCATCGCACCGGTAATAGAAGCCGTACGAGTGCCTCCGTCAGCCTGAATGACATCGCAATCGACGTAGAGGGTGACGTCGCCCAGCTTGGACATGTCCAGCGCAGCGCGCAGCGAACGACCGATCAGGCGCTGGATTTCGAGTGTACGACCACCCTGCTTGCCGCGGCTGGCTTCGCGCTGATTACGCTCGCCGGTAGCGCGTGGCAACATGCCGTATTCGGCTGTCAGCCAGCCCTGGCCTTGGCCCTTGAGAAAGCGTGGCACGCCGTTTTCGACGCTGACGGTGCAAATCACCTTGGTATCACCAAACTCGACCAGTACAGAACCCTCGGCGTGTTTGGTGTAGTTGCGGGTGATGCGGATCGAGCGGAGCTGATCGGCGGCGCGACCACTTGGACGTTTCATCTGGGATACCTGTACTGAGACGGAAAACTGCTGGGCATTATAGAGGCCACAGCTGCCGCTGGGCATCTCTAAAAGCCGTCAATGCCGATCCGGCGCAACCAGAAGGCCCTGAATCAAGGCTTTCGACGCGCAGATAGGGGGTAAAACAACGCCTTGCGTCACTTGTCACACTGTCGGATTGGGAGCCTGCGCCGCACTGCGCTACAATCCTGCGCCTCTACAGCCAGCCGGCTTTCACGACGCCCATGACCGCCACTTCTGCGCGCTCATGAACCGAACAACGCTTTTGCAAGCGAACCAAGAGGTATCTCCCATGGTGCACAGCATGACTGCCTTTGCCCGAGTAGAGCGGGCCGGTGCCCAGGGCACACTGAGCTGGGAACTGCGCTCGGTCAACCACCGCTATCTTGAGCCGCACCTGCGCCTGCCGGAGTCGTTCCGCGATCTGGAAGGCGCGATTCGCGAAGCACTGCGTCAGGGCCTGTCGCGCGGCAAGGTCGAGTGCACACTGCGCTTTGTCGAGGAAACCGCCGGCAAGCCGCTGCAGGTGGACCTTGAACGCGCTGGCCAATTGATCGCCGCAGCCGAGTCGGTTGCCGGTTTGATCAAACAGCCTGCCGCCTTGAACCCGCTCGAGGTGCTGGCATGGCCGGGCGTGCTGGTCGCCGATGCCAACGATCCGCAGGTGTTGAACACCGAGGCCCTGAAACTGTTCAATGATGCGCTGACCGAATTGAAAAGCGGGCGCGGGCGCGAAGGCGCAGATCTGGCGCGGCTACTCGACGAGCGTCTGTCCTCCATCGTCGAAGAAGTCGCCACCTTGCGCACGCTGGTGCCACAGATGCTCGCAACCCAGCGGCAGAAGGTGCTGGATCGCTTTGCCGACATGAAAGCCGAACTCGACCCCCAGCGCCTGGAGCAGGAGATGGTCCTGCTGGCACAGAAAAGCGATGTCGCCGAAGAACTGGACCGCCTCAGCACCCACGTCACTGAAGTGCGTCGCGTACTCAAGGCTGGCGGCCAGGCAGGACGCCGTCTTGATTTCCTGATGCAAGAGCTTAACCGCGAAGCGAATACACTGGGCTCCAAGGCCTTTGACCCACGCAGCACGCAGGCTGCCGTCAACCTCAAAGTGTTGATCGAGCAGATGCGTGAGCAAGTGCAGAATATTGAGTAAGGCTAAACCTGACATGACCCATATCACTGGCACCCTGTACATCATTTCCGCTCCGTCCGGCGCGGGCAAGACCAGTCTGGTCAAGGCGCTGATGGACGCTCAGCAAGAGCCTCAGCACGGCGCGCAGGCAAAGATTCGCGTCTCTGTCTCGCACACCACGCGCGCCATGCGCCCAGGCGAAGTGGACGGTGTGAACTACAACTTCGTCGATCGTGCCACGTTCCTGAGCATGATCGAGCACGGCGACTTTCTCGAGCAGGCCGAGGTCTTCGGCAACCTGTACGGCACGTCGCAGAGCCACCTGCAGCAGACGCTGGACGAAGGCCACGACCTGATTCTGGAAATCGACTGGCAGGGTGCGCGTCAGGTTCGCGCGCAGATGCCGCAGGCCCGCTCCATCTTCATTTTGCCGCCGACCCAGCAGGCCTTGCGCCAGCGCCTGACCAATCGCGGCCAGGACAGCGACGAGATCATCGAAGCGCGGATGCGTGAAGCGGTCAGCGAAATGAGCCACTACAACGAGTATGAGTACGTCGTGGTCAATGATGACTTTGCTGGCGCGCTGGAAGACCTCAAGGCGATTTTCCGCGCCAACCGCCTGACTCAACAGCACCAGCAAGAGCAATACAGCGAGCTTTTTCAGGAGTTGCTGGCTTGATCGAAACGTTTCCAGACATCAGGCAACAGGTTAAAAGCATGCCGTTGGTGGCATGCCGCTTGATGACTGGTGCTGTCCGCTTGTAAACTACCGAGTCCGCTCGCCCATCCGGGCATCGCGCATCCGCATTTGCTACGAGGAATACCCATGGCCCGCGTAACCGTTGAAGACTGCCTAGAACACGTGGATAACCGCTTTGAGCTGGTCATGCTCTCTACCAAGCGTGCCCGTCAACTGGCAACCGGCGGCAAAGAACCAAAGCTGGCCTGGGAAAACGACAAGCCTACCGTTATGGCCCTGCGTGAAATCGCAGCTGGCGTAATGGATTACTCTGTAATCGCAGAAGCTGAAATCGTTGAAGATGAGCCATTGTTCGCAGCGTTCGAGGACGAGTCCAACGAGGCCGTCTAAGCCTATGCCAGGTCGACGTAGTACGGCGCAGGGTAAAAGCCATTGGCAAGGGGTAGCGCCTTGCCGAGCATAGACGCCCTCGCCGACAGACTGTCGGCCTACCTCGGCAAGGACCAGGTCAATCTGGTCCGCCGAGCGTATTTCTACGCCGAACAAGCCCACGATGGCCAACGCCGTCGCAGCGGTGAAGCCTACGTCACCCATCCTCTTGCGGTGGCGAACATTCTTGCCGACATGCACATGGACCATCAGAGCCTGATGGCTGCAATGCTGCATGACGTCATCGAAGACACCGGGATTGCCAAGGAAGCGCTCAGCGCCCAATTTGGCGAGACCGTCGCGGAACTCGTCGACGGGGTCAGCAAACTGACCCAGATGAATTTCGAGACCAAGGCCGAAGCCCAGGCGGAAAACTTCCAGAAAATGGCCATGGCCATGGCGCGCGACATTCGCGTCATTCTGGTCAAGCTCGCCGATCGCCTGCACAACATGCGCACGCTGGAAGTCCTGTCCGGCGAAAAGCGCCGGCGCATCGCCAAGGAAACCCTCGAAATCTATGCGCCCATCGCCAATCGGCTGGGCATGCACAGTGTGCGCATCGAATTCGAGGACCTGGGTTTCAAGGCGATGTACCCGATGCGCTCCTCGCGAATCAACCAGGCGGTCAAGCGCGCCAGGGGCAATCGCAAGGAACTGGTCAACAAGATCGAAGAGTCCCTGAGTCATTGCCTGGCCGTCGATGGCATCGAAGGCGACGTCAGTGGGCGGCAGAAACATCTGTACGGCATCTACAAGAAGATGCGTGGCAAACGTCGCGCCTTCAACGAGATCATGGATGTCTACGCGTTCCGCATCATCGTCGACAAGGTCGACACCTGCTATCGCGTGCTCGGCGCTGTACATAATTTGTACAAGCCGCTGCCCGGTCGCTTCAAGGATTACATAGCGATCCCCAAGGCCAACGGCTATCAGTCCCTGCATACCACCTTGTTCGGCATGCATGGCGTGCCTATCGAGATCCAGATTCGCACCCGCGAAATGGAAGAAATGGCCAACAACGGCATCGCGGCGCACTGGCTGTACAAGTCCAGCGACGACGAGCAGCCCAAGGGCACTCACGCCCGAGCCCGACAGTGGGTCAAGGGCGTGCTGGAAATGCAGCAGCGCGCCGGCAACTCCCTGGAATTCATCGAAAGCGTCAAGATCGACCTGTTCCCGGACGAGGTCTACGTTTTCACGCCCAAAGGCCGAATCATGGAGCTGCCCAAAGGCTCCACAGCGGTGGACTTCGCCTACGCGGTACACACCGATGTCGGCAACAGCTGCATTGCCTGCCGGATCAACCGCCGACTGGCACCGCTTTCCGAACCGTTGCAAAGTGGCTCGACCGTCGAGATTGTCAGCGCCCCCGGCGCACGTCCGAATCCGGCCTGGCTGAACTTCGTCGTCACCGGCAAGGCGCGCACCCACATTCGTCACGCACTCAAGCTGCAACGCCGCTCCGAGTCGATCAATCTGGGCGAGCGCCTGCTGAACAAGGTCCTCAACGGGTTTGAGTGCAGCCTCGACAAGATCGGTCAGGAGCGCATTCAACTGGTGCTCAACGAATACCGGGTCGAAGTGCTGGAAGACCTGCTCGAAGACATCGGCCTGGGTAATCGCATGGCTTATGTCGTTGCCCGCCGCCTGCTGGGCGAAGGCGATCAACTGCCAAGCCCTGAAGGCCCGCTGGCGATTCGTGGCACCGAAGGTCTGGTGCTCAGCTACGCCAAGTGCTGCACGCCAATCCCGGGCGACCCGATTGTCGGCCACCTGTCTGCAGGCAAGGGCATGGTTGTGCACCTGGACAACTGCCGCAACATCAGCGAAATCCGCCACAACCCGGAAAAATGCATTCAGCTGTCCTGGGCCAAGGACGTGACGGGCGAATTCAACGTCGAGCTGCGTGTCGAACTCGAGCATCAGCGCGGCCTGATCGCGCTGCTGGCCAGCAGCGTCAACGCGGCGGACGGCAATATCGAAAAAATCAGCATGGACGAACGCGATGGTCGCATCAGCGTGGTCCAACTGGTGGTCAGCGTGCACGATCGCGTGCACCTGGCTCGTGTGATCAAGAAACTGCGCGCCCTGACCGGTGTCACACGCATCACCCGGATGCGCGCGTAGGCCATCCCACTATCAGGAGTTCTCATGACCAAGACTGTCATCACCAGCGATAAAGCCCCTGCGGCCATCGGCCCTTACTCACAGGCCATCAAAGCTGGCAATACCGTCTACATGTCCGGACAGATCCCGTTGGACCCGAGCACCATGGAACTGGTCGAGGGCATCGAAGCCCAGATCACTCAGGTTTTCGAAAACCTCAAGTCGGTTGCCGAAGCAGCGGGCGGATCCTTCAAGGACATCGTCAAACTGAACATCTTTCTGACTGATCTGGGCCACTTCGCCAAGGTCAACGAGCTGATGAGCGCCTACTTCACCCAGCCTTATCCGGCCCGTGCAGCCATCGGCGTTGCGGCCTTGCCGCGTGGCGCCCAGGTTGAAATGGACGCGATTCTCGTCATCGAATAAATCCCCGACGGAGCGTGCCTTGCGCTCCGTTCTCCCTGAAGGAAGGAATCCGTTATGCGCTCCGCGCTCGCCATCTCGCTGCTCGCCGTCATTCTGGGCGGCTGCGCCAGCCACGCCGACCGCAATCCGGACGGCACCTGGATCAACCAGACCGCCATCGACGCCGCCGTCAAGCAAGGCAACTTGCGCCAGGCCCTGCTCGCCAATGGTCCCAATCTGGAGTGGAAAATCAACTCCAAGGCCAATCAGGCCATTTACTCCAATGGCTTCGAGCTCGGCGAAGGCAAGATCGTCAGCGCTGCCGAAGGCAAGATGCATGTCGATTTCTACGGCAACTTCTTCGAAGACCTGAGCGTCAAGGGCGACGAACTGGTCCAGGCGGCCAGCGAATCAGGCCCTGAACAGCACTTCCAGAAACCCGAAGATCCGGCACCGGACGGCGCTCAGCCAGGCAGCAGCTTCGAAAAAGCTCTGTATGGCGCCTACATGGGCGGCAAGTGGACGGTCGTCGAAGGCGACGGTCAGGGCAGCACTGTGCAATTCATGCCTGACGGCAGTGTGCAGGGGCTTCCGGAAAACGATCGTTACGCGCTCTGCCTGGCAGGCGATTGTGCAGCGATGAGCGGCGAATACGACAGCATGTGGCTGGAGAAGGCCGAGAAAGGCAACCCGTGGATTTTCGCCCGCAAAGGCAAGCAGCTGGAGATATTCCAGGCTGTGAACAACGCCGGCGCGGACCAGATGCCCGAGCTGCGTCCCGGCCCACGTCGCTGGTTGCTCGAACAGCAGTAAGCGATTCAGGCATCAGGAGCGCCCTGCTTGGCGCTCCTGATCGACCACTGTTTTAGCCCAGCAAAGCCGCATAACCGGCCCTGTAGTCCGGGTACATGGGTTTCCACCCCAACGCTCGCGCCCTGGCATTGCTGCAACGCTTGCTGCCCACGCGCTGCACGCTGACCTCCTCTGACCATTCGGTCACCCCCAGATACTCACGGATCCACGCCACCACATCGGCCAGCGCGGCCGGATCGTCGTCGACGCCCAGGTAGCAACTCTCCAGCGCAACGCCGCGTTGATCCGCCAGCAGCACGTGCTCCAGCAGACCGGCCGCATCGTCGGCATGAATGCGATTGGCGTAGACCGGCGGATCGATCCTCACGCTGTGCCCTTGGCGGACGCGGTTCGACAGGTCACTGCGGCCCGGGCCGTAAATACCGGTCAATCTCACCGCCGTGGCCGGAAACCCGCTGTTCAGCGCGACCTGCTCGGCTTCCAGCATCACCGTGCCGGTGTAGTTGCCGGGCTCGGTGGCGGAGGTTTCATCCACCCATTCCCCATTCTGCTGACCGTAAACACCGCTGCTTGACACGAAGATCAGGCGCTTTGGCCGCTGCCCGGTCTGCTTGAGCCAGCTCAACACATTACGCAGGCCCTCGACATAAGCCATCCGGTAACCCGCTTCGTCACGCTGCGAGGGGGTCGCGCAATACACCACATAATCCAGTGCCGCAGCAGGCCATTGGGCAGGTTTTGGCGTCTCGAACAGATCGCCCGCCACACCGATAACACCGGCAGGAAGCTCGGAAACAGTGCGCCGCAGCCCATGCACGGTCCAGCCGTGAGGCAGCAGGCGAGTAGCGAGTCGCGAACCAATGTCGCCACAGCCGGCGATCAGAAGCGAAGGAGCAGTCATTCGGTATCTCCAGAAAAGGCGGTGTCAGTATCGTTAAAAACGCTCATCGACAGGCAAGCGTTCGGGCGAATATGTAAAAAAGATACTGTATTACTTTTGTTAACAAGAACGATTTGCAATAATGGCGGCCCATTCGTTCCCCGTGAGCGTCGACAGCACCACGCGACGCACTGGAACCATCCCCTTTTTTCCTCTCAGGTCCGGCCAGCATGAAACGCATTCAATCAATCGCTTCGCCTACCCAGATGCCTCGCCTGCCTCGTGCATGGCGCAGTATCGCAGCCCTTGTCTTGAGCCTGATGTTCGTCCCCATGGCACTCGCGGATCAATCGGCTCCGACCGCGGCCCCTGCGACCTCCACCGCACCTGCGGCAACGGCACCTGCCGCACCTGACGCAGCAGTCCCGGTGCAGGCCATGGAGCCCGCCGCCGAAGACAACAGCCTGGGCATGGCGCATGACCTGTCGCCGTGGGGCATGTATCAGAATGCCGACGTCGTGGTCAAAGCGGTCATGATCGGTCTGGCCATCGCCTCGATCATTACGTGGACCATCTGGATCTCCAAGGGTTTCGAGCTGCTGGGCGCCAAGCGCCGGTTGCGCGGCGAGATCGTCAACCTGAAAAAAGCCCGCTCCCTGACTGAAGCGAGCGCCACCGCCAGCACGGAAGGCACCCTCGCCCACCTGCTGGTGCACGACGCCCTCGAAGAGATGCGCCTGTCCGCCAACAGCCGCGAGCGCGAAGGGATCAAGGAGCGTGTCAGCTTCCGCCTCGAGCGTCTGGTCGCCGCCTGTGGCCGCAACATGAGCATGGGCACCGGCGTGCTGGCGACCATCGGTTCGACTGCGCCGTTCGTGGGTCTGTTCGGTACGGTATGGGGCATCATGAACAGCTTCATCGGCATCGCCAAGACCCAGACCACCAACCTCGCCGTGGTCGCACCCGGCATCGCCGAAGCCCTTCTGGCCACGGCGCTGGGCCTGGTCGCTGCGATCCCTGCGGTGGTGATCTACAACGTCTTCGCCCGCTCCATCGCCGGTTACAAGGCTCAGGTGTCCGATGCCTCGGCACACGTCCTGCTGCTGGTCAGCCGCGATCTGGATCATCTGCCAGAGCCGTCCGAGCGCAATCAACAACAACCGCACATGGTCAAGGTGGGCTAACACGTGGGCCTGCATCTTAACGAAGGCGGCGACGATCTCGCCGAGAACCATGAAATCAACGTGACGCCGTTCATCGACGTCATGCTGGTGCTGCTGATCATCTTCATGGTGGCTGCGCCGCTGGCGACCGTAGACATCAAGGTCGATCTGCCAGCGTCTACCGCCACACCGCAGCCCAGGCCCGAGAAGCCGATCTTTCTCAGCGTGAAAACCGACAAGAGCCTGTACCTGGGCGAAGAGAAGGTTGCCCGCGAGCAGATCGGTCAGGTGCTGGACGCCCGCACCAAGGGCAAGAAAGACACCACGATCTTCTTCCAGGCCGACAAGGGCGTGGATTACGGCGATCTGATGGAGGTCATGAACACGCTTCGGGGTGCGGGTTACCTGAAGGTCGGTCTGGTGGGTCTTGAGACGGCTGGTAAGAAATGATCAGTACGCGCCAAAAACTGACGCGCTATAGCGGTAGTCTGTTGTTGGTGCTGGCCGTGCACGCCATCGCAATCATTGTTGCCGTTCGCTGGCCTGCCCCGCAGCCTGTCGAATTGCCACCGGCCGCCATGATGGTCGAACTTGCACCAGTGCCCGAGCCCGCTCCGCCGCCACCGCCCAAGGTCGTTCAGCCGCCCCCGCCGCCAGCCCCGGAGGAGCCGACACCGGTGCCGGAAGTCGTGCAGGCGCCGAAGCCGGAAATCGTGGTGCCCAAGAAGGTCGAGAAGCCCAAGCCCAAACCACAGCCGCCAAAGCCGCAGAAGAAGCCTGAGCCGCCCAAGGAAAAGCCTGCCGACGAAAAGCCGGTCGATACACCGCCGACCACGGCGCAACCGGCAAAGCCGGTGGCTCCCAAGCCTGCTCCTGCACCTTCGCCACCCAGCAACGCATTACCGAACTGGCAGGGTGATTTGCTCGGTCATCTGAGCAAGTACAAGAAGTACCCTGAGGATGCACGCCGTCGTGGCATGCAGGGTGTTGCTCGTTTGCGCTTCGTGGTGGACGCTGACGGCAACGTGCTGTCCTACTCGATTGCCGCCAGTTCAGGCAGCTCTTCGCTGGACCGGGCGACCATGGAAATGATCCGTCGCGCTCAGCCTTTGCCCAAGCCGCCTAAGGAAATCCTCAACAACGGCACCATTGAAATCCTCGCACCGTTCGTTTATTCGCTGGATAAACGCTGAATTGTACTTTTGTTACTCATAAGTACTTCTGATAACGTGCGTCTATCGATTGCACCCGCTATGCTGGGGTCGCAACTTCATGGACGCACGTTATGACTCTTACAGAATTGCGCTACATCGTTACGCTCGCCCAGGAGCAGCACTTTGGCCATGCGGCGGAACGCTGCCATGTCAGCCAGCCAACGCTGTCGGTGGGTGTCAAAAAACTCGAAGACGAACTCGGCGTGCTCATTTTCGAGCGCAGCAAGAGCGCTGTACGCCTGACACCGGTCGGTGAAGGCATCGTGGCACAGGCGCAGAAAGTGCTGGAGCAGGCCCAGGGTATTCGCGAGCTGGCCCAGGCCGGCAAGAACCAGCTGACCGCCCCGCTGAAAGTCGGCGCGATCTATACCGTCGGTCCTTACCTGTTTCCTCACCTGATCCCGCAACTGCACCGGGTCGCCCCGCAGATGCCGTTGTACATCGAAGAAAACTTCACACATGTGCTGCGCGACAAGCTGCGTAACGGTGAGCTGGATGCCGTCATCATTGCCTTGCCGTTCAACGAAGCCGACGTGCTGACCCTGCCGCTTTACGACGAACCGTTCTCCGTCCTGATGCCGGCCGACCATCCCTGGACTCAGAAAGAGACCATCGATGCCTCGGCGCTCAACGACAAGAGCCTGCTGTTGCTAGGCGAAGGTCACTGCTTCCGTGATCAGGTTCTGGAAGCCTGCCCGACGCTGGGCAAGGGCAACGAAGGCGCCAAGCACACGACAGTAGAGTCCAGCTCGCTGGAAACCATTCGGCACATGGTCGCCTCCGGGCTGGGCATTTCGATCCTGCCACTGTCGGCAGTCGACAGCCACCACTACGCGCCCGGCGTGATCGAAGTCCGCCCGCTGACGCCGCCCGTGCCTTTCCGCACGGTCGCCATCGCCTGGCGTGCAAGCTTCCCGAGACCCAAAGCCATCGAAATCCTCGCTGACTCTGCACGTCTGTGCTCGGTGGCACGTCCGAAAACAGTCGCTAGCTAGGCAGAACAGAAATGAGCGAGCTTTCCAGGGTCTCGGTCACGGCGCTCAAGGGTGTCGGCGAAGCGATGGCAGAAAAGCTGGCCAAGGTCGGGCTGGAAACCCTGCAGGACGTGCTGTTCCATCTGCCGCTGCGTTATCAGGACCGTACGCGCATCGTACCGATCGGTGCGCTGCGTCCTGGTCAGGATGCCGTCATCGAAGGCGTGGTCAGCGGTGCCGATGTGGTAATGGGCAAGCGCCGCAGCCTGCTGGTCCGGCTCGGCGACGGCACGGGGGTCGTCAGCCTGCGCTTCTACCATTTCAGCAACGCCCAGAAAGAAAGCATGAAGCGTGGCACACACCTGCGTTGCTTCGGCGAAGCGCGTCCCGGTGCTTCCGGACTGGAAATCTATCACCCGGAATATCGGGCGATTACCGGTGATGAGCCCGCGCCCGTCGAACAGACCCTCACGCCGATCTACCCGACGACCGAAGGCCTGACCCAACAGCGTCTGCGCCAGCTGTGCCAGCAAAGCCTGGCGATGCTCGGCCCCAAAAGTCTGCCGGACTGGCTGCCTGAAGAACTGGCCCGCGATTATCAGTTGGCCCCGCTGGATGATGCGATCCGTTACCTGCATCACCCACCGGCCGATGCCGACGTGGAGGAGCTGGCCCTCGGGCATCACTGGGCGCAGCACCGACTGGCTTTCGAAGAACTGCTGACACACCAGCTTTCCCAGCAACGCCTGCGTGAAAGCCTGCGTTCACAGCGCGCACCGGCATTGCCCGTTGCGAAAAAACTGCCGAAACAGTTTCTCGCCAACCTTGGCTTTGCCCCCACCAGCGCGCAGCAGCGTGTCGGCAAGGAAGTCGCCTATGACCTCAGTCAGCCCGAGCCGATGCTGCGGCTGATCCAGGGCGACGTGGGCTCGGGCAAGACCGTGGTTGCTGCGCTGGCTGCCTTGCAAGCACTGGAAGCGGGTTATCAAGTGGCGCTGATGGCGCCCACCGAGATTCTCGCCGAGCAGCACTACATCAACTTCCAGCGCTGGCTCGAGCCCTTGGGCGTGGGCGTGGCCTGGCTGGCAGGCAAGCTCAAAGGCAAGGCGCGCATCGCGTCCCTGGAGCAGATCGCCGGTGGCACACCCATGGTGGTCGGCACCCATGCGCTGTTTCAGGACGAAGTGCAGTTCAAGAACCTGGCGCTGGTGATCATCGACGAACAGCACCGGTTCGGCGTGCAGCAGCGCCTGGCGCTGCGCAAAAAGGGCGTTGGTGGCCTGATGTGCCCGCATCAGTTGATCATGACCGCCACACCGATCCCGCGCACGCTGGCCATGAGTGCCTACGCCGACCTGGATACTTCGATCCTCGACGAACTGCCGCCGGGCCGGACGCCGGTCAATACCGTGCTGGTTGCCGACAGTCGTCGCCTGGAAGTCGTGGAGCGGGTGCGCGCCGCCTGCGCAGAAGGTCGCCAGGCCTATTGGGTGTGCACGCTGATCGAAGAATCCGAAGAGCTGACCTGCAAGGCCGCTGAAACCACCTACGAAGAATTGAGCAGCGCGTTGGGTGACGTGCGCGTCGGGCTGATTCACGGGCGCATGAAACCCGCAGAAAAAGCCGCGATCATGGCCGAGTTCAAGCAAGGTGCGCTGCAATTGCTGGTGGCGACGACGGTCATCGAAGTCGGTGTCGACGTGCCGAACTCCAGCCTGATGATCATCGAGAACCCCGAACGCCTCGGCCTGGCGCAATTGCACCAGTTGCGCGGCCGTGTCGGGCGCGGCAGCGCGGTGAGTCATTGTGTGCTGCTCTACCACCCGCCGCTTTCACAGATCGGACGGCAGCGACTGGGCATCATGCGCGAAACCAACGATGGTTTTGTCATCGCCGAAAAAGACCTCGAACTGCGCGGCCCCGGCGAAATGCTAGGTACCCGACAAACGGGCCTTCTGCAATTCAAGGTCGCCGACCTGATGCGCGACGCAGACCTGCTACCGGCCGTACGCGACGCGGCTCAGGCGCTGTTGGAGCGCTGGCCGCAACACGTCAGCCCGCTGCTCGACAGGTGGCTGCGTCATGGCCAGCAGTATGGCCAGGTGTGATGCAGACTATGCTTTGCAAACCGCGTGCGACCCAAATCGAATAACGTGGTTATACTTCAGAAAATGTAGGAATTTGGACATAGCTCATGACAGAAGTCGCCCACGTCAATGATCCGCACCATGCGCCGTCGGTAATCCGGCAGTTGCTTGAAAAATTGGCTATCAGCTACAACGAAGTCGTGGACGAAAAAAGCCTTCCTCCAGCTCGCAAGGTGCAGGCTGTGCTGGTCGAGGACGCTGTCGGTGCATTGCTTATCCTGTTTCCGCAAAGCCAGTTGCTCGACCTCTCCCGCATCACTGAGCTGACCGGCCGCAAACTGACCGCCGTGCCGCACGAGCGGCTGGAGCGCATGCTCACCAAGCACAACCTGCGCGTACTGCCAGGTCTCCCGGCGCTGACCAGCTCACCGTGCCTTTACGACGAGCGCCTGCTTCAGGAGCCCACCCTGCTGGTGGGTTCGGGCGAGCCAGGTGTCCTGCTGGAAATCAGCAGCGACGACTTCAAGGGCATGCTGAGCAAGGCCAGCGCCGCGCACTTTGGTCAACCGGTGGCGACGATCCGGCCGAACCTTGATCGTCCTGACGACGATCCTGCAGAAATCACCCAGGCCATGCATGCCTTTACAGCGCGCCGCATCCAGCAGCGTCTGGAGGCGACCCTGGAGATTCCGCCGCTGGCTGGCACTGCGCAAAAAATCATCAAACTGCGTGTCGACCCCGATGCGACCATCGATGACATCACCGGCGTCGTCGAAACCGATCCAGCGCTGGCCGCTCAGGTCGTCAGCTGGGCCGCTTCGCCGTATTACGCGTCGACCGGCAAGATTCGTTCGGTCGAAGACGCAATCGTCCGCGTACTGGGCTTCGATCTGGTGATCAATCTGGCACTGGGCCTCGCACTGGGCAAAACCCTGAGCCTGCCCAAGGATCAGCCACAACAGACCACGCCGTACTGGCAGCAATCGATCTACACCGCTGCCGTCATCGAAGGCCTGACCCGCGCCATTCCGCGCGCCAGCCGGCCGGAGGGTGGTCTGAGCTACCTCGCCGGTTTGCTGCACAACTTCGGTTACCTGCTGCTGGCGCACGTGTTTCCACCGCACTTCACCCTGATCTGCCGGCAACTGGAAGTGAACCCGCATTTGCACCACAGCTTTATCGAGCAGCATCTGCTGGGTATCAGCCGCGAGCAGATCGGGGCGTGGCTGATGCGCTATTGGGACATGCCGGATGAGCTGTCCATCGCATTGCGTTTCCAGCACGACCCGCACTACAAGGGTGAGCATCACGTCTATGCCAACCTGGTCTATCTGGCAGTGCGCCTGCTGCGAGCCAACGGTATCGGCTCCGGTCCCGAGCAGGACATCCCGGACGAACTGTTCGATCGCCTGGGTCTGACGCGCGAAAAAGCCAACGAATCAGTAAAAAAAGTGCTCGAGGCCGAAGTGCTGCTGCGTGAACTGGCGTCGCAGTTCAGCAAGTAACCTGCGGATCTAGTATGCGAATAGTGCCGACGGCTCCGACCTTGGCGCTCTCCCCTCGAGCCTTAGAAAGGCTCGCCTTCAACTCCCGGCAGGTGCTCATCCAGGCGTAGCCATGGAAGCCGGTTCTCTATCCAGATGTGTCGAGAGGGCGCGGCCAGCTCCGGTTGGTCAAGTGTTGCAATGGTGACATCGATCTCGTCAGGGCTGTTGCGCGTGAACAACGCCAGGTGAGCGCCGCACTTGCCGCAGAAATAGCGGACGCAGCTGGGTGCAGAGTCATAAGCGCAGGGGCTGCCCGTCAGCCACATAAACGAAGCCAGCGGCACACTTATCCAGGTGACGACCGTTGCACCCGAGGTGCGTCGACAGATGGAGCAATGACAGTGAGCGATGTCCCGCAACGGCGCATCGAACTGGTAACGCAGCCCGCCGCAATGGCAGCCACCCGAGTGTATCTCGCTCATCCGTGCTTCTCCTGTTCATGCCCATAATCCCTGTGACAATAAAATTCCGGCAACTGCCGAATGAAAGCTCGGTGAAAGCTTGGCCAATTAGCATCAACCCACTTCCGGCAAAAAGACCGGTTAGCCAGGAACGGATTCCGAGGTGTTTCAGGCTCAATTAACAACAATAATGGTGATTCCGATGCTTCCTGACTTCTCGCTCCACACTCTCCTTGCGCCCCCACTCCACGTACCGATCTGCTGAGCTGACTCGTTCATTTCACGTTCTGTAGCCGTATTACGTCTGGAGTATTCCCATGCTGACTTTCCTTGGCTTTGCCATGGTTATTGCGTTCATGTACCTGATCATGAGCAAGCGCCTGACTGCGCTGATCGCCTTGATCCTGGTGCCGATCATCTTCGCCCTGTTCGGTGGCTTCGCGTCGCAGATCGGCCCGATGATGCTGGCAGGTATCACCAAGCTGGCGCCGACCGGCGTGATGCTGATGTTCGCCATTCTGTACTTTGCGCTGATGATCGACTCCGGTCTGTTCGACCCGGCCGTGCGCAAGATCCTGAAAATGGTCAAGGGCGACCCGATGCGCATTTCGGTCGGCACCGCCGTACTGGCGCTGGTGGTGTCCCTCGACGGTGACGGCGCGACCACCTACATGATCTGCGTCGCCGCCATGCTGCCGCTGTACAGCCGCATCGGCATGAGCCCGCGCATCATGGCCGGCCTGATCATTCTGGCCGGCGGCGTGATGAACATGACCCCTTGGGGCGGCCCGACCGCTCGTGCGGCCAGTGCCCTGCACGTCGATGCCTCCGACATCTTCGTACCGATGATCCCGGCCATGCTGGCAGGTGTGATCGCGATCCTGGCGATTGCCTACTTCTACGGCAAACGCGAGCGTGCCCGTCTGGGTGAACTGCACCTGCAGGGTGATGAAGTCGACCACAGTGAAATCAGCGTCTCGCAATTCCCCGACGCGCGTCGTCCAAAGTTGATCTGGTTCAACGCCGCCCTGACCCTGACCCTGATGGTCGCCCTGATCATGGGCCTCCTGCCGCTGCCGGTTCTGTTCATGATCGCGTTCAGTATCGCGATGATCATCAACTACCCGAACCTGCAGGACCAGAAGGACCGCGTATCGGCCCACGCAGGTAGCGTGCTGGCGGTGGTCGGCCTGATCTTCGCCGCGGGTATCTTCACCGGCATCCTGTCCGGCACCGGCATGGTCGACGCGATGTCGAAAAGCCTGCTGGCCGTGATCCCGGATGCGCTGGGCCCGTACCTCGCCGTGATCACCGCACTGGTGAGCATGCCGTTCACCTTCTTCATGTCCAACGACGCGTTCTACTACGGCGTACTGCCAGTGCTGTCCGAAGCCGCTGCCCACTACGGCATCAGCCCGGTGGAAATGGCCCGTGCCTCGATCGTCGGTCAGCCGGTCCACCTGCTCAGCCCGTTGGTGCCTTCGACCTACCTGCTGGTGGCACTGGCCGGTATCGAGTTCGGTGACCACCAGCGCTTCACCCTGAAATGGGCGATTCTGGTGTGCATGTGCATTCTGGTTGCCGCGCTGCTGATGGGGATCTTCCCGTTCTATAGCAGCATGTAAGCGTCTTTAGCTGTCCCAAAACTCGCCGTCGACTTGATCGTTGACGGCGAGTTTTTGCGTTTGCGGCCATCAATTGGTTGAAGGCCGATACTGCAAGGCCTCGGCCAGATGACTGCGGTTGATCGCGTCCACCTGCTCCAGATCCGCCAACGTCCGCGCCACCTTCAGCAATCGATGCGCCGAGCGTAATGAGAGGGTCAGACGCTCACACGCCGTCTCCAGCCAGCTTTCATCGACACTGGACAGCGCGCAGTACTCGCGCAGCCCCGGCAGATCGAGAAACGCATTCGCACAGCCCTGACGACGTTGCTGACGGTCTCTCGCCTCAGCGACCACGGCTGCGGCACTGGCAGTGTTTTCACTGGTGGTCGGGTCAGGGTTGAGGGCGGTGGCTTCGCGAGCGACGGTCAGGTGCAGGTCGATCCGGTCCAGCAGCGGGCCGGACAACTTGTTGCGATAGCGCTGCACCTGCTCGGTGGAACAACGGCAGCGCCCGGTCGGCTCACCAAGATAGCCACAGGGGCACGGGTTCATCGCCGCCACCAACTGGAACCGCGCCGGAAAGCGCACGCGATCCCGCGCCCGGGAAATCACGATATGCCCGGACTCCAGCGGCTCGCGTAAAACCTCCAGCACGCGGCGATCGAACTCTGGCAACTCGTCTAGGAATAGAACGCCGTGATGCGCCAACGTGATCTCGCCAGGTTGCGGACGACTGCCACCGCCGACCAACGCAGGCCCGGACGCCGAGTGATGCGGCTGGCGAAACGGCCGCTGCGGCCAACTGGTCAGTGGCACCTGGCTGGCAACCGACTGAATCGCCGCCACCTCCAGCGCTTCATGCTCGTCCAGCGGCGGCAACAAACCCGGCAGGCGGCTGGCGAGCAGCGTCTTGCCGGTGCCGGGCGGCCCGCTGAACAGCAGGTTATGCGCCCCCGCAGCGGCAATCACCAAGGCACGCTTCGCGGCGGTCTGGCCCTGCACTTCGCTAAGGTCCGGATACGGCTTGGGCTGATGCAGCAGACCGCTGGACTGATACGGCGCAATCACCGTGCGCCCGTTGAAATGCGCGACCAGCTCCAGCAAGTGGCTCACCGCAATCACCCGCAGCCCCGACGCCAGGCACGCTTCCTCGGCGTTCACCGCCGGAATGATCAGCGTCCGCTCCGCAGCACGCGCCGCAAGTGCAGCAGGCAGCACCCCCTGAATCGGCCGAATCGCCCCCGACAACGCCAACTCGCCCAGACATTCAACATCCTGTAACGCAACAAGCGGCACCTGCCCACTGGCGGCCAGCAAACCCAGCGCAATCGCCAGATCAAACCGCCCGCCATCCTTGGGCAAATCAGCCGGGGCAAGGTTGAGCGTGATCCGCCGCGCCGGAAAATCCAGCCCGGAATTGAGAATGGCACTGCGCACCCGGTCCTTGCTCTCCTTGACCGCCCCCTCCGGCAACCCCACCAGCGTCAGGGCCGGCAGGCCGTTGGCCAGATGTGCTTCAACAGTAACCGCCGGGGCTTCCACCCCGACCTGGGCACGACTATGGACGATAGCCAGCGACATGGATCATTCCTTGATATGAGCGATGGGCGGGTATCGTGCTTTATTTACGGGATGGGGGTGAGGGGGGAATGGATACAGGGTGTGAGTGGGGTCGACAGGCACGACACTTAGTCGGCTAAAGGCTGCATGCAAAACATAGATGCGCAAATTTTTGCGCATCCGATGGCCGGGGCTTAACCAGCAAAGCCCTATATTCAAAGCGATGCGGCACACATTCACGAGTCAGCGCAGGTGCGCAGACGCTTGCGCACTATTTCACGCTTTTTTTGCTCGATGTCTTTGCTTTAAATCTCTATCTATTTGTTTTTTAAGGATAAATAGACAGTCGGCACATATCTTGGAATGCACCTCTGTATACAGCGGGCGATATCGCCCGTTTCTGCGCAGAGATTCCATGCATGACCGATAAATCCGGCACACTAACGCAACGACGTGCTGCAACGTTCGCCAAGATACCCGCCACGGCCACCAGTCTGTGCCCCTTCCGAAAACCTGACGTCGCCATCGTGCCAGTGCGC
>NZ_AWQP01000021.1:0-94665 GCF_000972175.1 Pseudomonas syringae pv. coryli str. NCPPB 4273
GCATTTCTGGACGCTCTGCGTCCTCATGCCGACGCGAATCATTGGCACTATCGGCAGCTCAGATCACCCCAGCATCCCGCGCAGCACTGTGCAATCCTGCGCATGCCAGTCCGTCAGCTCTGGCCATGGGTTGTCCTTCAGGTTGACCAGAACGGTCTTGGCTCCCGCCGCACGGCCGCAGTTCAGGTCATGCATGTAGTCGCCGATCATGACCATCTGCTCCGGCTCGACACTCCAGCGAGTGGCCAGCTGCAGCAAACCTGCAGGGTCCGGTTTGGGAGTCGCCTCGTCGCGGCCCAGCACATCCTCGACGGCAAAGCAGTCATCCAGGCCGATGGCCTTCAAGGTGATATAGGCCAGCTCCTGAGCGTTACGGGTGAGTATGCCCAGCTGATAGCCGCGCGCCGACAACTCGCGAACCAGCTCGACCGCGCCTTCGGCAGGCTGCGAAGCCAACGCCAGCTCGCGTTCATGCTCCAGCAGCCAGGCGTGCTTGGCCGCCGATTCCTCAGCGGGCAGCGCAGCAAGATGCCCAAGAATGTCGTCGTCCTGGGGGATGCCCAATTCACGTTTGATGGCCGGGAAGTCGTGGATAGGGACGGTCAAGGTACCGTCCATGTCGAACACTCAGTGCCGTATACCTTCGAGTGTCATGCCCAATCCTTACGATGGCGGATCAGCCCTTCCTGACTGACCGATGCGACCAGTTGCCCGGCGCGGTTGAAGATACTGCCGCGCGAGAAGCCGCGCGAGTTGCCTGCCCAGGGGCTGTCCATCGCGTAGAGCAGCCAGTCATCGGTGCGCAGGTCGTTGTGGAACCACAGCGAGTGGTCAAGGCTGGCAACCTGCATGTCGCGCTGCCAGACCGTCTTGCCGTGCGGCAGCAATGAGGTGGTCAGCAAGTTGAAGTCTGAGGCATAGGCGAGCATGTAACGATGCAGCGCCTGCACGTCCGAGAGGCTGCCATCGGCGCGGAACCACACGTATTTCACGGGCTCGCCGGGCTTGGGATCGTAGGGATCCTCGGAAGTCACCGGGCGGAACTGGATCGGTTTGGGGCGCAGAAACTTGTCGTGCATCGCTTCGGGAATCAGGTGCGCGCGGCGGGTCAGCAACTCCAGCTCGGACGGCAGGTCTTCCGGGCCGACAATCTGCGGCATCGTCGCCTGGTGCTCGAAGCCCTCTTCGTCGTACTGGAACGAAGCGCTGCAGGTAAAAATCGGCTTGCCCTTCTGAATGGCAGTGACGTGGCGCGTGCTGAAACTGCCGCCGTCACGTACGCGGTCCACCTGATAGACCACCGGCAAACCGGCATCGCCGGGACGCAGGAAGTAGCCGTGCAGCGAGTGAACATGACGGTCCTCTTCGACCGTCTGACTGGCGGCGGACAGCGACTGACCCAGTACCTGACCACCAAACAATTGGCGAAAGCCCAGATCCTGGCTATGCCCGCGGAACAGGTTTTCTTCAATGGCTTCCAGCGTCAGCAACTCAACCAGATCATCCAGCACTTGGCTCATTCTCATTCCTCTCGTACATCGACTTTGCACTGGTACGGCAACAGCAGTCGCTGCATTTTCCGACAGGCCTCGGGCCCATCCCACTGGAACGGAATGATACAGACTTAAGATGGTTGGCTTAATTCAATCTGCACCCTGATCAAGGCTTCAGCGTCTTGAGCCACTGCTCATGGCTGATCCGGTACAGCACGTGCGGCTTGAGCGGGTGGCCGTCCTCAAGGTTCGGGTGATCGAAACTGCCGGACTCATCCTGCTGCATACCGATTGCCTGCATCACCTTTTGTGACGGCTGATTATTGACCGCCGTGAACGACACGATCTCCTTCAGCTCCAGGCGCTCGAAACCACAGCCCAGCGCGGTCCATGCCGCCTCGCTGGCAAAGCCCAGGCCCCAGTGGTCATAAGCCAAGCGCCAGCCGATCTCCACGGCCGGTGTAAAAGGCGCCTTGAAACCCACCACATGCAGCCCGGTAAAACCGATGAACTCGCCGGTGTCCTTGCGCTCCAGCGCCCAGAGCCCGAAACCCAGTTCGGCAAAATGACCGCGCAGCCGCCCGATCATGGCAGCACTTTCAAGGTGGCTCAGGGGCTTCGGAAAATAGCGCATGACGCGAGGGTCCGCACTCATCCGGGCGAACGCCGGCAAGTCATCGTCACGCCACTGCCGCATCCGCAGTCGGGCGCTATCAAGCTTGAGTATCGGTTCCATCGATTCCCCCGTGTCACGAGACATGAATGGGCGTCAGTGCAGCCGTCTGCTACGCCACACAACTGGGCGTACGGATGCTTTACTGGCACTATCGGGCTTCGGCCCTTCAACGGACGCAAAATGTCCCTACCGCTTATCTACCACGAAGACTACAGCCCGGACTTCCCGGCGGATCATCGCTTCCCGATGGACAAGTTTCGTTTGTTGCGCGATTACTTGATCGACAGCGGCCTGACCAGTGACGTTCAATTAATGCGTCCCGAGTTGTGCCCGGCGGACATTCTGGCGCTGGCTCATGACCCTTCCTACATCAGCCGCTACCTTAGCGGTGATCTGTCGCGCGAAGACCAGCGGCGTCTCGGACTGCCGTGGAGCGAGGCCCTGGCACGCCGAACCATCCGTGCGGTAGGCGGCTCACTGCTGACGGCCGAACAGGCCCTCACGCATGGCCTGGCGTGTCATCTGGCGGGCGGCACCCACCATGCGCACTATGACTACCCGGCGGGTTTCTGCATTTTCAATGACCTGGCGGTGATCAGTCAGTACCTGCTGCAAAGCGGCCGCGTGGACAAGGTCCTGATCTTTGACTGCGATGTGCATCAGGGTGACGGCACGGCACGCATTCTGGCCGATACCGAGGACGCCATTACCGTCTCGCTGCACTGCGAAAAGAACTTCCCGGCACGCAAAGCGCAGAGCGACTGGGATATCCCGCTGCCAATGGGCATGGGCGACGCCGATTACCTCAATGTGGTCGACGACCTGCTCAACTACCTGCTGCCGTTCTACAAGCCGGACCTGGTGCTGTATGACGCAGGCGTGGATGTCCACAAGGATGATGCGCTGGGCTATCTGCAGCTCACCGACCAGGGGCTGGCCAATCGCGACGAAGCGGTGCTGCGTCATTGCCTGGGCCGCGACATTCCGGTCATGGGCGTGATCGGCGGTGGCTACAGCAAGGACCGCCAGGCACTCGCAAGGCGCCACGGTATCCTCCATCACAGTGCGCAACGGGTCTGGAACGACATGGGCCTGTGACCCTGCGCGGTACTTCGCCTCAGTCGCAGCGCATGACGTGCGCCACACCTTGAAAGAACGCTCGGGTAGAATGCCCCACCCCTCTGCTATCGATCTTCGCTGACCATGACCGACCTCGCCCCCTCCACCGCCCGAACCGTCGCCATCATCGGAGGCGGCCCTGCGGGGTTGATGGCAGCAGAAGTGTTGAGCCAGGCCGGACTGAAGGTCGATCTGTACGACGGCATGCCATCGGTTGGGCGCAAGTTTCTGCTCGCCGGGGTGGGCGGTATGAACATCACCCACTCCGAGCCTTACCCGGCTTTTCTGGCGCGCTATGCCGAACGTTCGCCGATGATCGAACCACTGTTGCGCGGCTTTGACGCTGATGCCCTGTGCCAGTGGATTCATGCGCTGGGCATCGAGACCTTTGTCGGCAGCTCGGGGCGCGTGTTTCCCACAGACATGAAAGCCGCGCCCCTGCTACGCGCCTGGCTCAAGCGGCTGCGCGATGCCGGTGTCACGATTCATACGCGGCATCGCTGGTCGGGCTGGAACGCTGATGGCAGCCTGCGTATCACGAATGCTGACGGTGAACTGGCGATCAAACCTGCAGCCACGTTGCTGGCGCTGGGCGGCGCCAGCTGGGCGCGGCTGGGTTCGGACGGGGCCTGGCTGCCATGGCTGCAGGCAAGGCAGGTCGAGGTTGCGCCTTTGCAGGCCGCCAACTGTGGTTTCGAGGTAAGCGCCTGGAGCGACCTGCTGCGCGACAAGTTTGCCGGTGCGCCACTGAAAAATATCGCGATGGGCCTGCATGGCCATGCCCTGCGTCTGGGCGAATGTGTGCTGACCGCGACGGGTGTGGAAGGCAGCCTGGTGTATGCGCTGTCGGCGCAGATTCGTGAACAGATCAACCTTCACGGCTCAGCGGTTGTGGATATCGATCTGCTGCCCGGCAAAGCGCTGTCGGACGTTCAAAAAGCCCTGAGCAAACCCCGCGGCTCACGTTCGATGTCCAAGCATCTGCACAGCCAATTGGGGCTGGACGGCGCGAAGGCAGCGCTGTTGCGCGAGCTGGCGCCTCGTGAAGCGTTTGCCGATCCGCTGTTGTTGAGCGAGGCGATCAAGGCGTTACCACTGCCCCTGATCAAACCGCGCCCCGTCGATGAGGCCATCAGCACCGCAGGGGGCGTCACCTTCGAGGCCATGGACGAACGTCTGATGCTCAGGCAATTGCCAGGCGTATTCTGCGCCGGTGAAATGCTCGACTGGGAAGCGCCGACCGGCGGCTACCTGCTGACCGCCTGCTTCGCCAGCGGCCGCGCTGCGGGTTTGGGGATGGTCGAGTGGCTGAACTCACAGTGATTCCTGTGCGTATGCTCTGCGCTCAGCGTTATACATAAATCCTTCTGTGGGAGTGAGCTTGCTAACGAAGACGATGGTCCTGCCACCCTACTTCCAAAGTCTGTCATGGCCTCTTCGCGAGCAAGCGAAGCGTCGCCCGGCTCGCTCTCACATGTGTATATCAAGGCTTCTTCTTGCGCGGACCGGTGTTGAAGACCGGTACTTTACGCACCGGCTTGACCACCGGCGCAGGCTCGGACTCGCCGCTGTCGACCCATTTGCCCAGGTTGCGCTTACTGCCCGACACCTTGGGTTTCTTCGGTTTCTTGGGCTTTTTCAGGATCTGGCCGCTGGCATCCGTGCTCGGCACGCGATGCTCCGGTTCGAAATCCTGCTCTTCCTTGCGCTCCAGGGTCTGGCGGGTCAGCACTTCGATGGCTGACAGCAACTCAACCTCATCGGCACACACCAGCGAAATCGCCTCCCCCGTCAGCCCCGCACGGCCGGTGCGGCCAATACGGTGGATGTAATCCTCGGCCACGATCGGCAGGTCCAGGTTGACCACGGTCGGCAGGTCATCGATGTCCAGACCGCGCGCCGCCACGTCGGTGGCCACCAGAATCTTCACTTCATTGCTCTTGAAGCGGTCCAGCGCACGCTGGCGAGTGGCCTGCGGCTTGTCGCCGTGAATGCCGTCGGCGTTCATGCCCAAACCCTGCAAGCGATCCACCAGTTGATCGACGCCAACCCGGGTCTTGGCGAACACCAGCACCTGCCCCCAGCGATGCTTCTTCATCAGATGGATGAACAGATCCGCCTTGCGCTTCTTGTCGACAGTCACGACCCATTGCTTGACCGACGACGCCGCGACGTTGCGCGGGCTGACTTCGATGGTCAGTGGGTCATTGAGCATCTGCGCAGCCAGCAGACGAATCTCGTCGGAGAACGTCGCGGAGAACAGCAGGGTCTGGCGCTGCTTGGGCAACACCGCATAGATACCGCGCAATTCCTCGGCAAAGCCCAGGTCGAGCATACGGTCAGCTTCATCGAGGATCAGCGTCTGTAACTGGGAGAACTTGACCGCGTTCTGGCGATGCAGATCGAGCAAGCGGCCTGGGGTCGCGACCAGCACGTCCACGCCCCTGCGCAGTTTCATCATTTGCGGGTTGATGCTCACACCGCCGTAGGCCGCGTAGGTGGTCAGCGGCAGATGCTCGGCGTACTGACGAATGCTTTCGTGAACCTGATCGGCCAGCTCGCGGGTCGGCGCCAGCACCAGCGCGCGAATCGAGTTGGGCGCGACTTTCGGGCCTTCCATGGTCAGCCGTTGCAGCAGCGGCAGGGCAAAACCTGCGGTCTTGCCGGTGCCGGTCTGTGCAGCAGCCATCAGATCGCGGCCCGCCAGTACCGGAGGAATTGCCTGAGTCTGTACAGGCGTCGGAGTCTGGTAACCGAGCGCTTCGAGGGCGCGCAGCAAGGGTTCGATCAGGCCGAGAGAGGCGAATGTCATGGAAATACCGTAGGAAAGATTCAACGCAAGGCGCGCAGTTTAACCTGTCCGGCGCGCCTCGGTTAGCTTGTGCGTGTCGATACGGCCTCTCGCGGCGGCGACCGGCGCCATTGCGGCAGGCCAATCAGCACCACGGCACTGATGATCACCACCATGGCCATGCACTCTTCGACACCAATCGTTTCGCCAGCGAACACCACGCCGAGCATCACTGCCACGGCCGGATTGACGTAGGCGTAGCTGGTCGCCGCTGCCGGGCGCACGTTCTTGAGCAGATACATATAGGCGCTGAACGCGACGATAGAGCCGAACACCACCAGATACAGCAGCGCGCCCCAGCCCGCCGCCGTCGGCATATGCGCCAGACGCTCGCCACTCAAGGCACTGCCGATCAGCAGCGTCGCTCCCGCCGTGATCATTTCCGCCGCACTGGCCATCGGACCCTTCGGCAACGGCAGGTGCTTGCTCAGCACCGAACCGAATGCCCAGGCTGCGGCGGCAAAGATCACCACGGCGGCGCCATAAGGGCTGGCCTGCAAATTGGAGCCGAGGTTCAGCAGGCCGATGCCGATCAGGCCCAGCACGATGCCTGCCCATTCAAGATTAGTGGTGCGATTGCCCCAGAACAGCCCGAACAGCAGCGTAAACAGCGGCATGGTCGCCACCGCCAGCGCTGCCACGCCTGACGCAACGCCTGCGTGTTCGGCCAGGGTCACACAGCCGTTACCGCAGGCCAGCAGCAGGAAGCCAATCACGAACGCGGCTTTCCACTCGCGCCAGGTCGGCGCAGGCACGCCGCGAAACCGTAGAAAGCCATACATCAAGCAGCCAGCAATCAGAAAGCGCACACCCGCCATCATTAACGGCGGCCATGATTCCACACCGATGCGGATCACCAGATAGGTAGACCCCCAGATCAGGTACAAGGCCAGAAAGGCACCGATGAGCAAGGGTGAAACACGAACGGATTGAGGCATGGCTAGGCTCTGGGATCATTGTTATGGTTGACCTATTGTATGAAGGCCGAAGTCGGATATTAAGCAGATAAACCTGTTTAAACCGCGCTGAAACTTACGATTCAATGCTTGTTAGGCCTGCTTTCCTCTTATTTTAAAACCGCCCATCGCTGGGTACGAGGCACGCTATGACCCTGGATAAATACGATCGGATTCTGCTCGATGAACTGCTGAAAAATGGCCGGGCGTCTTTTGCGCAGCTGGCGAAACTGGTCAACCTGTCCGCGCCCGCGGTGGCCGAGCGGGTCGCCAAGCTGGAAGCCAGTGGCGTGATTACCGGTTACGAGGCCAAGGTCGATCTGTCGAAAGTCGGCCTGCCGATTCAATGCATCATCGAACTGCGCATGGGCAGCCATGGCAATCAGCAGGCCTACAAGGACCTGTGGAAAGTCCCCGAACTGATCCAGTGTTACCGAGTGACGGGCGACCCGTGTGTGATCATGCGCGCGGCGGTCGATTCGATGCCGCACCTGGAAGACCTGATCAACCGGATCGCCAAGTTTGGCTTCAGCAAGACGTCAATCGTGCTGTCGACGGCAGTGGAGCGCAGCCTGCCGGCCGATTACTTGATCAGCAACGGCAAGCAGGAGCACTGACCGGTCAGACGCCGCGCTGGCGCTTCAGCGTTTCGCTGATCTTCGCGGCGGGGACTTTTTGCAGGGAGCACAGCATTTTGTGAGAAATGGCAGAGATACCGTGGGTCTGGCGCAATTCGTTGGTCAGGTACGCCGTCAGGTTGGCCGCCATTTCCGCATCGGCCATCGCCCGGTGAGCCTTGCCGGTGTCGGGCAGGCGCGCATAACGGGTCAACGTGCCGAGCTTGTGGTTCGGTGCGCCGGGCATCAGGCGTCGGGCCAGCAGCAGTGAACAGGCGAAGCTCTGTTCGCGCGTGCGCTCGATACGCGACAGCTCGTAGTCCCAGAACTTCTGGTCGAACGAGGCGTTGTGCGCCACCAGCGGTGTCGAACCGACGAAATCCGCCACATCGCCCATCACCCTTTCGGCGCTGGGGGCGGTACGAATCATGTTGTTGCTGATGCCGGTCAACCCTTCGATGAACGCAGGAATACGCACGCCCGCATTCATCAGGCTCTGAAAACGCTCGACGATACGCCCCTGCTCCATGATCACCACCGCAATCTCGGTCGCCCGGCAGCTATGGCCCGGGGAGATACCGGTGGTTTCAAAGTCGATGACTGCAATACGTTCCAACACTGGCCTGGCCCTGTAAATTCATTTCAACAACAACGCGCCTTCGATCGGCACGTAACGGCTGGCGGCGCGGATCAACGAGTTCGCGGTCAGCCCCGGTACGCCGTAGGCGACCGCCTCGACCCCATGCTTGCTGATCACGCGTTCGAGCAACATGTCGAAATCGCCATCCCCCGACGCCAATACGATTTCGTCCACTTGCGGCGCGAAATCCATGATATCGATGGTGATGCCGACATCCCAGTCCCCTTTGGCCGAACCGTCGCTACGCTGGATGTAGGGCTTGAGCCTGACCGTGAACCCCAGATTGCGCAGGATCTGCTGGAACTGCTGTTGCTTGCTGTCGCCACGATCGATGGCGTACGCAAACGCGTGAACGATCTCGCCGCGCTTGCTGATATCCGCCCACAAGGCGGCGTAATTGAAATGACAGCCATGCGCCTGGCGCACGGTGTAATACAGGTTCTGCACGTCGGCGAACACCGCGATCTTCTTCACCGCAATTCCTCATGGCGGGCAACATGCCCACGGGTTACAGCGATCCGGAACGTGAATCGGCGCCCAGTATGCCAGTTTGAGGAAGGAATTGAGGGATGGATCGGTACCGGCCGCTGTGAAGCCCGTGCGTCATGGCACAGATTATCGTTCCCACGCTCCAGCGCTCATCGTTATACACAAGTCTGCTCTTGATTCTGGCCGCAGGCCGTGGGAGCGAGCTTGCTCGCGAAGAGGCCGGTAACCCCTGAAAATGGAGCATCTGTACCATCGTATTCGTGAGCAACGCGGATCGCCGCCCCCGACCTGCGGGCAGAAGCTCGAAAGTCACGCTTTTCGGGCTCTTGGAGATTTGTGCATAACGATGAGCGCTGGAACGTGAAGAACGACCGTCACATCCTCAAACGAACGAATCATCGTCCGAGAAACTGTCGCCACCATCGTCGAAATTATCGTCAGCCGTGTACTGCTGATCCGGCTGTCCCCAACCGCCCTGGTCATTGGACAAGCCGGTGTCCTGAGCCTGTGGCGCGTCGTGAATAACCTCGACGATCTCCTGCGGCTGGCTGTGGTGGCTGAACATGCTGCTGATACCTTCTGCCAGCAGCACACCGCCCGCGACACCGGCCGCGGTCTTCAGCGCGCCTCCAAGAAAGCCGCTGCCGGCAGCCGGAGCAGGCGCGGCATAACCACCCTGCGGCGCTACGGGCGCAGGTGCAGGATTGAAACCACCACCATCACGCCAGCCGCCACTGGAAGGCTGGCTCGGTTGCGGCTGCGATGCGCGCGGGGCGCTGCTGCCAAAGATACTCGACAAAAACCCGCCACTCGCTGGCGCGGATGAGGCTTGCCCCTTGGCCTGCTGGAGCTCGGCCTGCAACTGCTGAATCTGCTCGTCGCGCTGTTTTACCTGCTGATTGAGCTGATTGACGGCTGCTTCCTGCACCAGAATCGCCTGCGTCATGTAGTACGGCGCAGCGGGCTGGCGGGTCAGATGCTCCTTGATACGCGCCTCGGCCGCAGCATCTCGCGGGGCGGATGCCGTTTCAGCGTCTTTCAGTTTCGAGAAAAGACCGTCAATCAGGGTTTGCTCTTCGCTGTTCATGACCACCTCACTGAGTTGCCACTGGAATTCTTCCCTGCCGCAATGGCAGGACCATGTGCAGAAAATGGGGCCTCATCGACGCGCTTCAATGACATGAAGAAAAAGATAACAAGGCGTGCGTCGAAAACCACTGCGCTTGGTTCGACAGGGGCCATGGGCTAAAGTGTGCGCCTGCTTTTAGCCTGCGATCTATCTCCATGAACCCGTTGAACATCATCCAGGATTCGCTTTATTTCTTTCGGCGTAATCTGGGCAGCATCGCGCTGCTGTGCCTGCCTGTCGTGATCCTTGAAGTGCTGGCCAAACAAGCGCTGGGCAGCGCCATGTCCGCCGACACTTCACCTGCCTACGCATTGGTGATCGGGCTGTTTTTCTACCCTGTCTATACGGCCGCGCTGATCCTGTTTCTCGACGCACGCAGCCGTGGCGAGGACGTACACACCCGCGATGTACTGGCCATGGCCGTGCGCCTGTGGCCGACCTTCGCCGTGCTTTCGGCCATGAGCACCCTGCTGATCATGTTCGGCCTTTCACTGTTCGTCGTGCCCGGCATCTGGGTGATGATCAAACTGGCGTTCAGCGAGTACCTGCTGGTTCTGCGCAAACTCACGCCGTTCATGGCCATGCGCGAAAGCATGCAGATGACCACCGGACACTTCACGCGCATTCTGGTGTGCGTACTGAGCGTCTACATTCCCCTGTGGCTGCTCGAGGGAGCCAGCCTGTACCTGTTTCCGGAACCGCAAAG
The DNA here is from genome assembly GCF_000972175.1 of Pseudomonas syringae pv. coryli str. NCPPB 4273. Classification (NCBI taxonomy): domain Bacteria; kingdom Pseudomonadati; phylum Pseudomonadota; class Gammaproteobacteria; order Pseudomonadales; family Pseudomonadaceae; genus Pseudomonas; species Pseudomonas syringae pv. coryli. Next base: position 10,677 of record NZ_AWQP01000021.1, read on the forward strand.
CGCAGCGGTTTCCGTAATCACCGACAGCATCGGCAGCTTCCTGCAGCTGTTCACCACCATCGTGACGTTCCGCCTGTTCATGCTGATCAGCGAGCCCGCGCACCGCGCCTGAAGCAAAGGCTGACGTTAGGCGCGTCGATTCGGTATGCTCAATGCCGAATCCCTCACTGAGCGCCAGGCGCTCCAAGTCGAGCCGATGCCCCGTTTACTGCTACGTCTGACCCTGTACGGCTTGCTGCTGGTCGCCGTATTGCTGTTACTGGTGTTCCAACTGACCTGGCGCCCTCCAGCCCGTGAATTACTCACGGCCAACTGCAACCCTGCGGTCGAGGCACCGAAACTGGTGCCGGGGCAAGCGCTGAAAGTCATGACCTGGAACATCCAGTACCTGGCAGGTAAACGCTATGTGTTCTGGTACGACATGGCCGACGGCAGCGGCCCGGACGAACGCCCTACCCATGAAGACCTTGCCTACAATCTGGATGAAGTGGCACGGGTCATCCGTGACGAACAACCCGACATCGTGCTGCTGCAAGGGGTCGACGATGGCGCCAAGAACTCCGACTATCAGGATCAGCTGGCGCTGATCAAGGAGCGTGTGGCGGACCTCTACCCGTGCAGCACGCAGGCCTTCTACTGGAAGGCAGAGTTCGTACCCAACCCGCATATCTGGGGCAGCGTCGGCAGAAAACTGGCGACCCTCAGCCGCTTCCACATCGACAGCGCCGAACGTATACAACTGCCGGTGCCCGACGCCAACATCATCAGCCGTCAGTTCCAGCCAAAGGATGCCTTGCTGGTCAGCTACCTGCCCTTGCGTGACGGCGGCAAACTGGCCGTCATCAACACCAGCCTAACCACCGCCAGACACGCCGGCGACACCGCACAAAAACAGGTCGCGGCCACTGAAACGCAGCTGGACAAGCTGGAAAGCGGCGGCACGCCCTGGCTGATCGGCGGCGACTTCAACCTGCTGCCGCTGGGCCAATACCAGCGCCTCCCCGAGCAACAGCGCCTTGGCTACGCCGCCGACAGCGAACTGCACGAGCTGTGGGACAAATACCCGATGATCCCCGACAACGCCGAATCCAGCGGCATCGACCGCAGCAAATGGCTGACGCACTTCCCCAACGACAGCCGCATCAACGGGCCGGACCGGACGGTGGATTATCTGTTCTACAGCCCAAGCCTGAAGCGGGTCAGTGCGCGGGTGCGCAGGGATGACACGTTGTTGATCTCTGATCACCTGCCGGTGATTGGAAGGTTTTTGTTGCCGGTGGTGCCTTGAAGGGGCAAAGCGCACTCAGGCTTCAAGGGTGCTCAACATCCGTCCCCAGCATCGCGTCGAGTGTTTGCTGAAGCTTCGATGCGCTCTCCGGGCGTGATTTCGCCTTCATGCTCATTGCCCGAAAATATGGGCTCATAACCTTTTCCGGTGAACGTAAAGAATTTCGTTTTTCCATCAGCCGTCAACTGGGCAAGGGCTGCGTTCACTAGCGGGAGAGACCGATCGTCAGGCTCAAGCGCGCGGTCATATCCATCAAACTCGATGCCCATAAAGTTGGCCTCATCAGCATCATCCGTGTAACAGCGCGCGACGAGGGACAAGGTGCCTTCCGTGAAGTAGTACATATCGTACTCATAGTAATAGTCGTAGAAGCCGTCCTTATCCTGCTCGCTGGCGTCGATATGGTGATACCGCTCCATGAGGATTGAACCCGGGCCTTGGCATGTCCACTGGGGTTTGAGCTCGCGTTTACGGTTGTCATCCCGTGAGAAGATGGTTTTCATCCAGCGCTTGATAAGGGATTTGAAAACAAATCTGGCAGTGTTCAATGTCTTTCCCTGGTTACCCGATTGCTCGGCGACGTTCCGCGATCAATTCCTGAGTATTCGCGTGGTTGAAAATACCGGAGCCAAGCGAAAATGGCAGCCCTATAGCCGTCGATAAGCTGGCGAGTCACCGAGCATCTGAATGTCGTCCTTCAGCGGCCAACAGGGTCAAAACAGTTTGAACCGTTTCTCAGCGCGCTCGCCTAATGATTAGCCCATGGATACTTCCATGGACGACGTGCCAATACCGGCATACACCAAAGGGTGATCAACATGGCTAAAGACGACAAGAAAAGTAAAGGCGAAGCCTCGAAAGCCAGCAAGGACTTGAAAGACAAGAAGGCATCACCTGCCAAGAAATCTGAAGCGGCCTCGACGCTTTCCAAGTCTTCCGAAAAGAAAGACAAGAAAAAAGACGCCGAGCCAAAGAAAGCGGCCAAAAAAGCTGATAGCAAGCCAGAAAAGGCCAAGAAATCAGACAAGGTTGAAAAGGCTGAAAAGCCGGCTAAAAAGAAAAAGTGACATCTGCTGCCTGCCAGGGCGTTGCGCCCTGGCGTTCTCTGGGTATCTGAATATCCAACATTTGATCAAGTGTTCCAGACCGGGTACGTTGAATAGCAAGCATTCGATGCTAAAGCACCGACCAGATTGGCATTCAGGCCTTCACATCACTCACCATCGTATCGAGGGCCTCCTCGAACTTCGATAAATCTACTTCTAGCCCAGCTCCGTAAACAGCTATGCCGCGCGCGCAGTCGATAGCGACGGTTATTCCGGTCCCGGTGAGCCCTCCGGGGTATTTACGTAGTTTCAGCTCGACTCTTGTTGCATCCAGCCAGATTGCTCGATCGGCTGTCCAGAGGCTGCTTTTAAACGTAAAGACACAACTGTTTTGCTGTGTATCGATGATGACGGGCGGAAAAACCCAGTGTGAATTGCCCGCTTCCCACGGTGTTGCCTCGACCCGATAGCGGCCGTCAGGTGACAAGGCGAGGGTTTCGATGTCTTCGACGTACATAGAACCAACCTCATGACGCGGCATGCTCACTTGAGCAATTGACAAATAAACATGAAGCTTTTAGGACTCACGCTTGATCCGAAGCCGATGACAGTCTGCTGAAGTCAACGCCTTACCGGTTTTCGAGCGAACCATGAGAGTTTCGACAGGCTGCGACGATTCGTTATCCAGCAGTACCGAATGAGTATCGCCCTTGCTGAACAGAAAGCGTTCGCCCCACTGGCGCATGCTTACTACAACAGGAAATACGGCGCGCCCCATCTCGGTAAGCACGTACTCTTTGTAAGCACTGCCATCCGACGCTGGCTGCACATCAAACACTCCTAGCTCAACCAGCAGCTTGAGCCTTGCAGCAAGTATGTTCTTGGCCAGCCCAAGGTTTTTCTGAAACTCGCTGAAACGGCGAACGTCGTCAAAGGCCTCTCGGAGGATCATCAATACCCAGCGATCTCCAATTGCCTCAAGCGCGCGGGCCACAGGGCATTCGCTTTGTGCCATCAATTTCTGTCTGGCCATGTATCTCCGACGTCAGGCGCCAACCAAATAGTGTGCAGAAGACATTCTGTCGGGTGGATGCAAAACCCACAACGGTAGTTGCAAATTAAAACCAGTGCTGCTAAAAATCAACATCTGGTTTTAATTAGAAACCACATCAGGGACGAATTATGACACTGAATACTCGATCTTCCTTGAAGGCAGGCATGGAAACTGATCGTGAATCCGGCAATACGGCAGCATTGCTTTCGCACACACCGCGCACTATCAGCAGACGCCTGATGTTCTTGTTTGCCACCACCTGCGCCTTGTCCGTTGCCAACGTCTATTTCGCTCAACCACTGCTGGATTCAATGTCAGCCAGCCTTTCGGTAGGTACAGGAGTCATTGGCATAGTCGTCACTGCGACACAGATCGGATACGCCCTGGGCTTGCTGTTCGTGGTGCCGCTGGGCGATATGTTGAACCGCAGGACACTAATCCTGACGCAGATGCTGATCTCAGCCGTGGCTTTGTGCGCGGTGGGCCTGTCGCAGAATTGGGGCATGCTGCTCGGCGCAATGATGCTGGTCGGGCTGACGGCCGTTGTGGTTCAAGTGGTCGTGGCCTACACCGCATCGCTGACGAGCCCCGAACAACGTGGTCAGGCCGTAGGAACGGTGACAAGCGGCGTTATTCTGGGCATCTTGCTAGCGCGCTTCGTTTCCGGCGCAATGGCTGATCTGGCGGGCTGGCGAGGTGTCTACTTCGTTTCGGCTGCCTTGATGGTCGGCATGTCACTGCTACTGTATCGCGCCATGCCGACGTCTCAAGCGTCGCAAGAAAAAGGTAACTACTGGCAGCTTCTGGGCTCTGTTTTCACGCTTTACAGAACCGAACGCACATTACGTGTCAGAGGCACCTTTGCCCTGCTTATATTCGCGGCATTCAGCGTGCTGTGGACCGCCATGGTTCTTCCGCTCAGCGCAGCGCCTCACTCGCTCTCACACACGCAGATCGGCCTGTTCGGCCTGGCCGGGATAGCTGGTGCACTTGCGGCAATGCAAGCGGGACGTCTCGCAGATAAAGGGCTAGGTAACCGCACAACAGGCATTGCGCTGGCACTGCTGACCTTGTCGTGGCTGCCAAGCGCATTTATTGACAGCTCATTGCTGGCGTTGGCCGTCGGAGTAATTCTGCTGGATTTTGCCGTGCAAGCAGTGCATGTGACCAACCAGAGCCTGATCTTCGCTGCAAAGCCCGATGCGCAAAGCCGGCTGCTAGGCGCCTATATGTGTTTCTACTCGTTGGGCAGCGGCGTCGGCGCCCTGGCGGCCACTTACACTTATGCGAATTCTGGCTGGGTCGCTGTATGTCTACTGGGTGCAGCCATCAGCGGTATTGCGCTGCTGTACTGGGCGTACCTGCAAATTCCCTCCGTGATTCATGACAAGGCAAATCATCAATGAAACCACTGCACATAGCGCTGGCTGTGCTGGTCATGGCCATCTGGGGAATCAACTTCTCAGTGATCAAACTGGGGCTGACAAACGTCGATCCACTCATTCTGGCAGGGCTGCGCTTTAGTCTTTGCGCCCTGCCAGCGATCTTTTTCGTCCGTAGACCCAATGTGCCTTGGCGATATCTCATCGGTTATGGGCTGGTCTTCGGCATCGGGCTCTGGGGAATAGTCAATCTGGGCATCAAAGCCGGGCTTTCGGCCGGGATCGCCTCGCTGGTACTACAGTTCAGCGCGTTCTTCAGCATCCTCCTAGGCAGTTGGGTATTCAGGGAAGCACTGAACCGGTTCCAGATATTGGGCATGCTCATTGCGCTCAGCGGTCTGCTCAGCGTCATATTGATCAGCGACGGCTCGGTCAGCCTTCTCGGCATGCTACTGGTGCTGGTGGGAGCGTTGTCCATGAGTGTGGCCAACATCATTAACAAAAAAGCCAATACCAGGGATGTCTTTGCTTTTCTGGTGTGGTCCAGCGCCTTCTCGCCTATCCCCCTGTTCGCCCTTGATTACGCCATTAACGGCAGCGTCGGCTACATCATGTTTGCGAACCATATCGGCACCACCGCAGTACTGTCGATTCTGTTTCAGGTCTATCCCAACACCCTGTTCGCCTACTGGATTTGGAACTCGTTGCTCAAGACCTATCCCATTTCAACTGTGGCTCCGCTGTCGCTGTTGGTGCCTATCTTCGGGATGCTGGGCTCGGTCGTGATATTTAACGAGCATATGTCGACGGGCAAGGTACTGGCGGTGCTTTTGATTGTGGCGGGACTGGGCGTTGGGTTATATGGAAGGCGGATTTTTGATGGGTTGATTGGGCGGGACGGCAGAGTTTTGAGGTGACAGGTTGAGCCGGTTATCCAGGTAGGGGCGGGAGCTTGAACGGGCAGATAGCCTCCTGCGATTTTCCTGCTCGCGCTTCGGCGGGCGGTTTGAAAAGGCATGTCCTCAAACTATCGCTATTGCCCTTATGCCTGATGCGTCATAAGGCAGCTTGAGCGAGACGCTGGTTTTGCTTCATGCTCTTCCCTGCTAGAAGGCTTGCCACATCTCAACGCCAGGAAATGGCATGCAGGCCTGTATGAAAATCGACCGAAATCACTTAAGCAAGCGGTAGAGTCGATAGGGTTGGTTTGGCAGAGTACCTATCACCGTGGAATAGTCGATGCGATAAACATGGCTTCCATCGTGAAAGAAATACTTAGCTAATTGATGAGCCGGGCCCATTGTCCCGAAGGATCGACCTCCCGTTGACGCCACTTCATACCGCAGCTTAGCGATGACGCGAGCTCAGACTGATTTGAACACAACCTTCCTTCTCACTACCCTCGAGGATTGCCAAGTGCTAACGGACGCCGCGCTGGGCAAACGCATCATGATGCGAAGCACCATTCAGTCATTGAATGAGAGCTACCACGGCCTAATGCCAATCGAGATTGAGGGCTGGCGACTCAACCTCTTAAATGATTGTGACACCCTGGACTACTGCGAGTATTGCAGGTCGCCTGATGGCAGAGTATGGACACTTGAGCTCTGGCTGCGCGACGGAGTTGATCCTGTCGAGCTAATGAGTTCAAGGGAGCGTGAACGGCTCGAGCAGTTGCTCGCCGCGCTCTAAGCCTGCACGCAAAGCGCGTTGCCATTGCCGGCCTTAAGCTATGGAGAACACAAGTGAGAAAGCCACCGATATAAATCATGATCGAAGAATGGGATGGTGACGGTGCAATCCGAACTCCCGATGAGGCGCTACAGGACTTGGAGCTAGACGTCGGCGACGCGGTGTATTTGATACAAGAATTTGTCGATAATATGCGCTGCCTTGTCCTATAAAAAAGCTTCAAATCGCGGATCGCGATGGACGAACTGACGGAAGCATGGGATAGCGGACAGCTTCCGAACTCCAACATTAAGGGAGATGTTGTTCGCGCATTTTTTATGCGAACGCAATAGCCCTTAACGTTGGTATGTAACGCGCCAACAAAAACCTTACGCCAGACCGTTCAAAGCCTAGGTTGTTCAGGAATGCATACAATACGGAGCAGCCGTCTCAAGCGGCGCGTTATGAATCACAACAAGCCTGCCGGGTCATCAACTTCTATTCCCATGGAAGTCGCAGCCCTAGCCAAACTCACCAACATTTCTCGAACGACGTCGAAGCTATTTGCTATTTCTTCTCGCCCCAGACCTATCATTTTTGCTTCATGCACAATGCTGTTACGTTTCTTTTGCAACTCAGAAACTCTATCCTGAAGATCTTTAGGGATAGAAAAACCTGAAACATTATTTATCCTTTTGCAGACCTTCGATATATCACCATTACTGGCCTTAGATGCTAGCTCCCTTGCCATCTGACTGAGTATTTCCTCCTTATCCTCTTCAATAAACAAGTTCAGCGAGACTGTGGGATCACCCTTATCACGCACAATATAATCAATCATCAACTTAGGTTTTTTAAGGAACACCACGCAAAAAAAACTTATTACATTGTCCTCCAAATAGGTATAGGCAGTTACCAACATCATGTTCCCATAATGTATCCGTGCATCAACTATCTCTTCACGATAGTTATTTTCCACCCTAGACCTAAAATTTTCATCTAGAGAGGTAACTGATCGACTGACTAACTGACCGGTTTCGTCCACTGACTTGAACTGCCATTTCTCGAAGTGGGTCTTCAATGCACCTTCATCTTCAAGCAGATCCCAAAGTGTTTCAAACCTAGCGGGACTGAAGATCAGAGGCCCTAGTGCCTTTCCAAGGTCAAACATAAATTCTCCTTTTCATATGGGTCAAATCAAGATAAAAAAGCCAGCAAAACGGAGCATCTCCGTTGAGCCAAGCTCCCTAGTATCGCTCGATAAACCGCTTAAGCAAGCACAATTCGAACTCAACACCAAGACATTGGACGACAATAGCTAATGCAGCTCAACGGGCCAGAGCGAAACCATGGGTAACTACAGATTAGAATATTCTAAACCTGATATGAATCAGGCACTTCCGTATGAGAACGTGGGCTGCAGCGGAATTCGAGTTGCCTTTCAACCTAGGTGCGAATAATGTCAGCGTAAATGAATGTCCCAAACTCGACCCTCCATGACTGATTTCTCCGTTAATCTTGGCGAATGCAGACCCGCTTGTAACGAAGACAGCTTTCCTGGCCGGCATGGTCGCACCTGAAACCGCAGCCTGCTTGAGCAGACTGTTGATGGACTCTGACGCCCATTATTCAAAGATCATCGACGGGTGCGATACCTTAGCCCCATTGCGCTTGGAGGGTGCCGTGTTGATGTCCGCCAGTATTCAGGAGGGTGACGCAACTGCACGCATCGCAGACCAAGTCAGTAACGGTCTCGACTTCGATTTCTCCAACTACTTTCATCGCTAACCCCTACGATAGCCTATGACCTTTCGGCGACAGATAAATGCGGTAGCTAAGGGGATACGATAGGAGGTTGGGATGAAGTCGTAAACCACCACCGCCGTTTCGCAAAACTGGCTGGTGGCTTAGACCCAAACATAAGAACAGTGGGTTTTCTTCGAGCCTGGAGCAAGCATATGTACCCGCGTTTCGTCGGCGTGGATAACCTGCTGCCTAGCGCCTGGCCAATGAAATTTACCTTGGCTCAAGCGATGTGCAGCCAGCCAGACGCCAATTTCATCGTGCACCAGCACTTTCATGCATTGAAAATGCGTTGAACTTGGAATCAAGTAGAACTTACAGCTGCCTAGAGTTCCATTAAGTGGTCGATCAAGTCGCGCAGTGCCGACTCTGATTCGACAGTGACTTTGTAGGCGGCGTTGTGAATTCCACCAGAGAACACACGACCCAACGAGGTAGACTTGTTAGCGCCTGCGATGTTTTTTAGGTCGCTAAGCCCCGGCAAATCTGGAGGCTGTCTGTCCAACCGTATATATAATCCGCCCTTCGTATTTGGGTCAAAAGCGAACTCCGTACCTTTTTGGGACTTTAGTTTGTAACACCAAAACTTGTCCTTGTTATCTCGCGCTCTCAGCTCAACCTGCGCTGACAGAGACGCCAGCACTTGAACCGCTTCCTTGCCGGAAATTCGACGTATCCCTGGGGGTGCTTCCCCTGCATCCTGTAAGATTTTAGCAACTTCAGCGAGATGGATGACCCGCACAGAGTCATCCCCATTTCCGGCTTTCCATACCTTCTCAATACATGGCTTTAAAACTACCCCCATAAGCTCCTGTGCCTGATTTCCGAATGGCAGATCAAGGAGTGTTTCGACGGGGTTGGCGATATCGAGGGTGCCGAGCGCAGAGTCGTCATACTGCACCTCAGCTCGCTGGCCTAAAAGCCTGCATGCCCCGAAAACTCGAACTCCATTTCTAAGGCCCCAACGGATATCTACATATTCGGCACGAATATCCGAGGGAAAGTCGGGCCAGTTTTCGTAGCCCCATAGCTTAATGCTTGTCTGAACGACGTGTAGCGGGGCAATGGATTGAGCTTGAATCGTCTTGAGTGTCGCTTGAGCCGCTGGAGAGAGATTCTGCCGGTAAAGCAGAGCGTACGCATTTGCACGACGCAGGCTAGAAGCCGTGAAGTCTGTAAAAGAAAAAAACTCTGGGGTAATGACAGTAGCAGGCGTCGGAGGCTGGCGGTTCCGCTCCCAAGCAATCTGAGCTGCCTGAATGTCGGTGTCCTCAATTGCCCTCGCATGGGCTGATGACCAGAGCGAGTCAAACCAAGCTTGCATTTTATCCAGTTCAGAACGCTCTCGAATGTGCACTCCAGCCTCAAGCCAATGCGCAGAATCCTCGTCCTCCAGACCGAGTCCATTTGCGGAAATATTAGCAGAGCCTATAACCGCCTGCGTCTTGCCTATAACAACCTTTGCATGCAAAACATCACACTGTCGAATTTGAACCTGTAAACCTACCTCCCGCGAGAGCGCTAGAAAACTCTCGATGACACGCGGATTGGTGCCGCCAGTTTTAAGGTTGCAAATAATCCGGATCGGCTTTTTTGTCATAGGATGGATTAGCTTCTGGGCGCCACCACCCCAAAATGCGACTGCCACGTCAAGCGACTTTTCTTCCGCTACGAGGCGCGTCAGAGTTTTCCTGTAGCCGTTTGGAGGGATGAATGATGAGGTCACGAGCGATCCTTGCGATGGTTAAACTGTTAGAGTTCGAATCATAACCTGATGCGCAGCGCTCGGATTGCCCATACAGCGCCGGAAGTGCAGTGAATAATATCCTGTGCACGCCGCTCAGCCCTTTAGTCGAATTATGCCGGTAGCGTTCGCTCGTAGGCGACTGCCTAGTCATTAGGGAGTAGCTGGCGACACGGTACCACCAGCGCTAGACTCTAGGACGACAGTTGATTCTCTGACTCACAGGGCTAATGGCGGGCCCAGCGCACCCTAGCTATCGACATAAATTGCCTAATAGCCAACGCACCCCGTTCATTTCTGGCTTTGGAACCTGACAAAGTCAGAGCTGCCTCAACCTTGACACGACTCGCTTCGTACATTGCAAATGCGTTGAATTCGGAATCGAGTAGCACCAACAACACAGTATCGAATGGCTGTCGAAGATCGATCGCCCCCATACGACCGGTAATCTTTAGCGGGTTCAGGATACAGCGGCCCTTGATCTGGATTCTCGCGACGCCATCTTCCAGCGTCTCAGTAGCGTCGTAACCTGCCTGCCTTGCAGGATGGAGTATTAGACCAAGTCTTATAGCCGCTTCATACTCTGCAACCTCGCCGGTCACTCCCAACGGCTTGCCGGTCAGGCGATAGAATCTGCGCGCGAGCACCTTAGCCTCTTTCAAAATCTCTAAAATTTCATCTTGGATCAATGACGCCTCCTGAGGTTGGGCGCCATGACTGAGTTCAGTCATCTGCAAAAACCTCAAGCGCAGCGAGCAGCTTGGCTAGCTCAGTAAGGTTGGCCGCAGTGACGATGTCATATTCTCCTCGACTGCTCAGTCGATACACCTCGCGGGCCTTTTTAACTCGCTCGAGAAGAGGAACGACGATACCTGATGCCCGCTCTAGGAAGTCATTAATGTCCGCACGTGTTTGGGGAATTTTATAACCCTTGACGGCGCTAGAGATAATTACCCCCGCATCGCGGAGTTTAGCAACGCCACTGGAGCGAATTCTCTGGTCGTTGACCTCTCCGAAACCACTGTCTTTGAGGTGGGCAATGATCTCCGCAGTTGGCACATAGTCTTTGGTAACGAATTCGCTCTGAAATCTCAAGAATCGTAAGATGCTTAGCTGTAGGTGCTCACTCTCATCACGATGCTCCTCGACGCGCTCGCTAAAATGGTCTGCTTGGCGGAGAGCTTCCTGGCGTACTTGGTAGTCAGCATATCCAGACTCATTCGTAGGCGGCGGCAGAAGAGACTGGTACCTGGATGGCCACTCCAGCATGCCCAGAGTCAGGCTGCGCAGGATCTTTTTGTAAGCAAGAACTGCTTCTTCCGATGCTTTCCCTTCGTAGATATGAGCCACTGAGCCAGCAAAAAAATCTGCAACCTGAACCAAAACGTTGTCTTTACTGGATACCGTCTGGAAGGCATCTTGATCGCCAAACAGATCGTCGACGAATCGTTCCACAACATAGCTTCTGAGGCTCTCCTGAAACTCCTGTCCTCCGTGCTCATCTACCATCATCCGAAGGTCAGAGTACGCACGGAATAGACGCCCATAAAGCAACCCACTCACGTATTTAATGAACGAGGTCTTGATACGAAGACCACCATCTTTGTGGATTCGACCTTTATCAACGACGGTGAAATAGAGCTTGAATGGCAGCTCGGCTAGCTCGGTGAGGATCCGGGCACGGCGATCTGCATCCTTGAGTTTCAGGTTGCTGGATTTGATCTCGCCTGTTTGAAAGTGACGCTTTCGGAGTTCCTCAGCTTGGAAATAGGCAGTCTCCAAGTCTTTCTCTGCCACCAGAATGGCGCACACGATGAAAAAATCCGAGCTCCCGCCCTTTGACGTATCGAGGCCGGAATTTCCGGATTCATCCACGAAGGCATACGTTCTGTCCATGGCCGTGCTCCATAAAAAACTGATTGGGCGCGGTAGGTCGCCCAGTGCAGGGTTGCAGCCTCAGTTCGTTGCAGTAGTTGTGCCTGGCGCAGGGCCTTCGCTGAACGTGTAGTTGATAACCACGTCATTGCGGATCAAAACGTCGAGAGTTTTCTGAGTGCCCGTAGTCGTCACCTTCATGGTGACCACGTAGCTCTGGGCATGGGCTGAGCCGTTGGTGTAGGTGTATATCCACTTCTCGTCAGTCTCGCTGACTGCGCTCTTGGCGTAAGGCTCACCAAACAGCGACTTCAACTCAGTAGTCGTGGTTTTGCCTTTGATGATGCTCGCTACACTGGACGACCGAAAGTCTCGGCCCGCGGTGTAGTGCGATGTAGCGCAACCGCCAAGAGTGACACACATACCCATGACTGCGATGAGCTTTTTCATATCCATCCTTGATCGTAGAAAGCTCCAAATCTAGCTGGCATCGAAGCTAAAAGCCATCACCAAGGTGATCCGCTAATTTCGCGCATCGGCAGACAACCCATTGCACATGATTGCTCAACACATGGCGAGAAGGAGACTGCAGCGAGTTCGTCATAAAGATCGCTCTTCCACAGCTTTTGGGCGGTAGCGATGCACGACCGACCCTTGAAGCAAGATCAGTCCTGCTCAATTTGCCCAAGAGAATCTGCTTACTGTGATTCCTAGACTTCTGGTAATTACCCCCAGCCGTCCAAAAGACTGAGGATAACCGCACTCAGGGCTTCCTAGGCTTGGCTCTAGCGGTCGGCTCTGCCACTAAAGGGTTATCAGGCCAAAAGTGCTTTGGGTATCTACCCTTGAGATCTTTCTTCACTTCCGCATAGGTACTCCGCCAGAAGTTGGCAAGATCTTGTGTGACCTGTACAGGTCTCCGGGCCGGCGACAACAAATGCAGTGTCAGCGGTTGTTTCCCGTGAGCAATCCGAGGCGTTTCGGCCAGCCCGAATAACTCCTGTAGCCGTACAGCAAGGATTGGCGGGTGCTCTGAATAGTCGATACGAATATTCGAGCCAGAGGGCACTTGCAGAGTCTGGGGTGCCTGCACCTCCAACTGTTGCGGCAATGGCCATGGCAGGAGGTTGCGCAGGATGGAGGACAGGTCGAGCTGGCTGAAATGGCTGAGCCGGGTGACTTTGCCCAGGTAGGGCATCAGCCAGTTTTCGAGTGTCGCCAGCAGTTGTGCGTCACTCAGATCAGGCCACTCGCTCGCTGAGCTTTTCTCGATATCCAGGCCGCGCAACAGTGCAACACGCGCCTGCCACTGACGCAGTTCCGTCGTCCAGGGCAGCAGTTCCAGGCCTTTGCGGCGCACCAGCGCCAGCAGCGCGTGGCTGCGGGTTGTCTCGTCGAGGCCGGTCAGTGGTTCGCGACTGATGATCAGTTCACCGACTTTGCGCTGTCGCTCGGCGCGGAATACACCTTCGCGTTCGTCCCAGTCGATCTGGTCCACGCTGATGACTTGCTCGGCCAACACCGAATCGAACAGTGCCGGATCGAACTCGGCGGCGAGGTAGATGCGTTCTTCGCGCTGGCCCTGACGACTGCCCAAATCCGCGATGACTAGCCATGGCTGTTTCATCAGCGCATCCGCCTCGGCGAACAGTGCCGCGCGGCCGTTGGCCAGTCGGTATTCGGCTCCGCCCGCTCGGCGTTGCTGTGCGACGCGATCCGGGTAGGCCAGCGCCAGCAAGGCGCCCAGCCAGCGTGAGTGGTCCGGATCGCTGACCGGGCTGCTCGCTGCGTCGCGCAGATACCCGCGATATTGCCGCGACAGTTGTCCGGCCCGTTGTACCCCGCCTTGTGCGCCGCGCGCCGCGCGTTCTGTGCCTGCCAGCAGAGTCAGGCGACTGTGCAAGTCAGCGCCAGCACCCCGCAAGATATCGCGCTCGCCCAGCAAGGCTGCGAGGTCACAGGCTTGCGGAGATAGGCCAAGGTCATGCCCACGAATGAGAAGATGGGCAATACGAGGATGAGCAGGCAACTGCGCCATTGCTTGCCCATGGGGTGTGAGGACACCGTTAGCATCCAGAGCACCCAGCCGACAGAGCAGATCACAGGCTTGAGAGAACGCTGCAGTCGGTGGGGCATCCAACCAATGGAGCTGATCAGGTGTAACACCCCAGCGAGCTAAGTTCAGAGCCAATGCCGCGAGATCGGCCTGCTGGATTTCTGGGGCGCTAAAGCTGGAGAGTTGCTCATGTTGGGCTTCTGACCACAACCGATAGCAGACTCCGGGTTCGAGCCGCCCTGCCCGGCCAGCCCGCTGAGCGGCGCTGGCCTTGGAAATTCGCTGAGTCGCGAGGCGGGTCATTGAACTGCGCGGATCGAAACGTGGCACCCGCTCCAAGCCGGCGTCAATGACGATGCGTACGCCCTCGATAGTGATGCTGGTCTCCGCGAGGTTGGTGGCCAGTACAACTTTGCGCTTTCCGGACGGCGCGGGCTCGATAGCTGTCCGCTGTTCGCTCAGCGAAAGCTCGCCGTACAGCGGACAGAGCAGGATCTGTGAAGCGTGACCAGGTGACTGCTTGCTGAGCCATTCCTCCAGATCGCGATGTACACGTCGAATTTCAGCTTGGCCTGGGAGAAACACCAGCACACTGCCCACCTGCTCTTCAAGCACATCGATGCAGGTGGAGACGACGCGAGGCTCTACATACTCTCCTGGTTGCAGGGATTTGCCCCAGACAACGTCCACAGGATACATCCTGCCTTCACTGCTCACGATCGGCGCACCGTTAAGCAGTGCGGATATCCTCTCGCCGTCCAGCGTGGCGGACATCACCAACACCTTCAGCGGCAAGTCTTCTCGGAAGAGTTCACGACCATTCAAGGCGAGCGCCAGAGCCAAGTCTGCGTCCAGGTTCCGCAAATGGAACTCGTCGAAGATAATCAGGCCGACACCATCCAACGACGGATCATCCTGCAGCCGGCGTGCAAGAATACCTTCAGTCACGACTTCGATGCGGGTCTTGGGGCCAACCCGGCTTTCGAGACGGATTCTATAGCCGACAGTTTCGCCCACCTGCTCCCCGATTTCCTTTGCCATCCTTTCTGCTGCGGCACGAGCTGCCAATCGACGGGGTTCGAGCATGACGATTGTCTGGCCGGCCAGCCATGACTGATCAAGGAGCGCAAGAGGGACGCGTGTAGTTTTACCTGCGCCTGGCGGAGCTTGGAGCACTACCTCATTGCGATCGTGAAGGGCTTTGAGAAGGGCCGGCAGGGCGGCATCGATCGGCAGCGAATTCATGGGGTCTCCGGCAGTATTACCGGATTATACAGGCTGCAGGGGCAGGCACGTCATACCGACATACCCGACGACCAGATCCGACCTTGAGCACTTGGACGCTCAAACTGGTGGTTTCCTGATCGCTTCGCGGGGTAAATGGAGGCCGGCTATCTTCGAGCGCATCTGCGGATTATCGACGATCCATTTTGATCGTTGCTCCTTTGCTCGCCATTGCTCGCGAACAGCCTTGGACACATCCGATCCCTTGCCACCGACCAAAGCAATCTGGCGGTACAGCATGCCGTCAGCCTGATAATCCTCGGGGTGGCTGACCATATCGAACTCGGCTACAAGCTTATCCTCTTCCAACTGCGCAATGACTGAGGAAATACAGTGTTCCATCTCGCTACGCTGGATGACCCGCTCACGTTTGCCGCAGAGGGTATAGATCACTTGTTGATCCCACCATGCAAGCAAACTCTCAGCAGCCTTGAGTCGTTGCTCCTTGGGGATGATGTTCAGTCTTTTAGAAACCGCCTCAGGGATTTGCCCGATGGTGACACTGTCCTGCTGAATGTGAATGCTTCGGAGCAGACTCAATCTGACCGAAGCATCAAGAGCTAGAAACGCTTCACAACCAGCGGCACGTGGCCCATGAGGAGTTTTGTCACCCGCAGACTTGGCGCTAGCACGGTCGTTGAGCACTCTGACAGCCTCCTCAACCATCGAAATGAGGAACTCCTCGCGATCAGCATTCTTGTTGCACAACGCCAGTAATGGCGAGTTGTCGGGCACCTTCCCCAACGAGACAAGATGTGACGACAACGTGTTCCTGCTGACCGAAAACCAGTCGACCTACATCCCGATTGCTTCGGTTCACCGTCTGCGCAACTCGGGCAAAATCCCGTTGGAAATCATCGAAGTTCAATCGGGTAGCTACCTGGGCGAAGACGACATCGAGCGTTTCGAAGACGTCTACGGCCGCTCCACCTCAGGCATCGAAGCCGGCGTAAAGACCCAGACCATCGCCCGTTAATACCGCTTCACCCAGTAGTACTAGCCCCCGTCAATCCTCTGCGTATTCCCCATCCGCAGAAGATTTTCGGGGGCCTTTTATTGTGCGGGGAATACCGTTTTGTTGTGGGCTATTAAAGCCTCTGCATTCATCGCGAAACTGACTAAGTACTGTCATTAGTGACAGTACTCATCGCCTCCTGAATTTCTTATCTTGGTGTTGCTGCGACAAAGCCTTTTTACCGCACTCACCTCTGGAGAAAAAAATGGATCAAAAATCGACTCGCCCCATTCCAAAGTTTGAAAATGCTGAGGAGTTCAAAATTACACGAAATCGGCCAGCAACGATCATTTTGCCCGCTTATCCACCTGATGAAGTTCTTCCAGCCTACGTAGGTATAGGAATCTACCGCACGGAGGCCACTGGAGCTCCAGCACATACGGTGGAAACCGCACCTTTCCAGCAGCCTGTTGCAGGCATAGAGACGCGATTTGAACTGACACTGGAAGAGATGAGCTATATAGCCGGGCCAAACATCAAGTCACTGATACTGGGGGAACGTTACGCGGCCCAGTCAGGAGAAGGCGGATTTCCCGCTGATATAAAGTCACCACCGTACACCGTTGTCGGTTAATCGGCCCCTGGCCCACCAAACACCTCATCTACGTGTCTGGTTGACCTGTTGGAACTGCCAAACCCAAGTGAAGGCTGCGATCCGAGTTAATGACCCATCGCATCGCAGCCTTCGCACGCGCTCGGCAGCGCTTACAGGGATTCAGCTTTCGCGGGCACGCGCGCGAACGCAGCGATACCAAAATCAGCGATTTGGTCTCCCCCTCCCCTTTCGGTACGATGCCCTCATCTGCAATCGCGAGATCGACACGATGATTTTCGGCGCCGTACTCCTGTTTACCTGACTGGTCCTGCTTCTGCGCTATCCCTCCAAAGCGTTGCCCGTTTTGCGTTGGAGCGGATGAAGGGCTTTCTTGTTTTGCTGATAGCCAGAATCGCAAGCTCTCCCCTGCCGAGGTGCCGACATCGAATCTCGTCGCCCGCCTGCATACCCCTTCGAGAGCTCTGCTATCAGGTCATCACGAGAGGTGTGACTCATACACCGCAGTCGGTGCTTTTACCGCCCCCTCGTCTGGACGGCCACGCGGGCTCCCGGAGAGATGCGGGGAGATGCGGGGAGTATACCGGGGTGGGGTTGGGGAATCAGGGTGAGTCTTTTAGTCGAACAGCCGTCGCCAGCAGCAATGCGATGCACAGCGCCATGCAAATAGCGTTGGTGCCAGCCCAACCTACCGTGCAGAGCAATAGCGAAGGAGTGAACGCGCCAATTGTTGCAAGGATTGCGATAGCCAGATCGTTTTTGCCTTGCATCTGCATGGCTCCCGAGTTGCTCTGCTGAGCGTTGGCCAACAGTGCGCCGCCTCCAACATAGGTCAGGTTCCAGCCTAACCCTAGAACGATCAGCGAAAAAACCATGACCTCGTGACTGCTCGATCCCATGTTTATGGCCGAGCAACCAATCAACATGATCAAGCCTGCACAGACGGTGGTTTTGATTCCGATTTTCTGGATGATCACCCCGGTGAAAAAAGAGGGCGCAAACATGGCTATAACATGCCACTGAATCGCAACGCGAACATCCGAGAAGTCCTGATACATATGCTTCATGTGCATCGAAGCCTGAATCATCAGCAAGTTCATGACTCCGTAACCCAAGGCTGCGACTGCCATGGCAATCATGATCGTCGGCGTGATCGAGTTACGGGGCTCATTCGCGGGCGTTCCATTTCCGCTGAGAGTTACAGGCATTACCGGATCGTCAGGCAGACAAACGGCTATCAACAACGATAACGCTGCCAGGCCAATGAACGACGCATAGCACAACGAAAACAGGGGATAGCCGCCCAAGTCTCTGAGCACCTCAGTAAGTGTGGGCCCAACGATGGCGGCAATGACCCCGCCGGCCACAACCAGCGAGATAGCCTTGGGCTTTAACGTTTGATGCAGATTATCGGTCGCCGCGAACCGGTTGAAGTTGGCAAATGCGATATACACGCCAAGCGCAGCATGGCTGAAAACCAGCAGTGGGAAATGCTGATGCTCAACGGCCCAAAAGCCGCTCAGGCCAGAGATCACCAGCGGGATAGCGCCCAGCATGAAAGCTTTTTTTCGGCCGATGCGACTCATCAATCTGGAAACGGGGTATGTCGCCAGCATCAGCAATAAGAATTGAAAGCCATACGGTACGGTCGAGAATCTGATATCGGGTGCAAGTGCCGAGCCGACAATGGCTGCCATGGTTACAGACATGACGGCAGTGGTCAGATTAATGGACTGCGCGGTGAAATACAGATAGGTGCGTCGAGGCAGCGTGTTCGTCATGGACAGTGCTCATGGTGGAAAGGAGCTGCCGTCTTTTTCACAAAAAGCTCAGACATCAATGGATGCGTCGCCTTGTTCTCAGCCTCAGCAGCAGATGCATGCTCGCATCTGTACGGCGTCCGTAGGCACACAGTCGACGAGCTTTCTGATTAACTGTTAGGCTATTTTTTCTATCAGTTTGACGAAGCCGCCATGCCCAACAACGCCCTTTATGACTCGCTTAAGCAGCGCCTTGAATCAGGCGAGTGGCTGGCTGGACAACGTATGCCGTCGATAAGGAAACTGGCCTTGACTGCCGACGCGAGTTACCACGATGCGGTCTCGGCCTATGCGCGTCTGGTGAGTGAAGGCGTGCTGTCGGCTTCTCCCGGACGCGGTTACTTTGTGAGCAGTCATGCCACCCATGTAGATAACGTGCGGGAAATAGAGTGCATGAGCGCCGACCCACTGTTCAGGCTGCTACAGGCAGGACCGCACTACACCAAGCTGGGATGTGGCTGGCTGCCACCGGCATGGCGAGATACCGAATTGCTGGCCAAGGCCATTCGGCGCACGGCGCGGCTGGAGCAAAGTTCGCTGGCCGAATATGGCGACATTTCCGGCTATCTCCCGATGCGTAAACAGCTTTGCGTTCACATGAAGCGTCTCACCCGTATCGACATCAGACCCAGTCAGATCCTCACCACTCTGGGAGCGACGCAGGGCCTGGACCTGGTTGCCCGCCTATTGATCAAGCCCGGTGACCATGTATTCGTGGACGAGCCGGGCAATGGCAACCTGATCAGGTTGATTCAGTTGGCGGGCGGTCATGTTGTGGGTATAAGGCGGACTCAGGACGGGCCGGACATCGCCGAGATGGAGAGTTATCTGGCGAAGCACACGGTCAAAGCGTTTTTCTGCAATAGCACCTTCCACAATCCGACCGGCAGCAACATCAGCCCGCACAACGCCTTCAAGGTTTTGCGTCTTGCTGTAGAGCACGAGTTCTTTGTGGTCGAAGATGATGTCTACGGCGACTTCAGCCCCACTGTCCGCCAGACGTTTGCCGAGCTGGATAATCTGGATCGTGTGATCTACGTCGGCAGTTTTTCCAAATGCCTTTCCGCTTCGCTGCGCGTGGGTTATATCGCCTGCTCACAAGAGCTCATTGAGCCGCTGACACGCTTGAAACTACTGACGTGCGTTGCCGTTCCTGCGTTCTGCGAGCGGTTCGTCAACACCATTCTGGCGGATGGTACTTATGCCCGACACATGCAGGATGTTCAGCAGAGGCTTATCAGCCAGCAGGTCCAGACTCAACGCGCCCTGCGAGCAAGAGGCTGGCAATTCGATATAGCACCGCAGGGCGGCATGTTCATCTGGGCCTATCACCCGGACATCCCTAACCTGGAGCCCTTCATAAAGGAACTTGAACAACACAAGATCCTGCTGATGCCGGGCTCGGCGTTCTCGGTGTCGCGCGACTACCAGCGTTTTGCGCGAATAAACTGCACGCATTTTTCCGAGGCAATAGAAGAACGTTTTTCAGTGTAATCAACGAAGAGCAGCGTTTAGTTATCGGGGCTACTTGCGCGTGGAGCCCACTGCTCAGAAACACTGCCGCCAGCACGCCTCACGCCGAAAAGTCAGGTCTTGAACTCGTCACCGTTCTCATCAATAAGGCCATTGTCGTATTTCTTGCGCAATTCTGGATCGGACAAAATCCTGAACGCATTTGAAATCACTTTGAAACGCTCAGTCGCCTCAGCCTCGTTACCGACGTTCTTATCAGGATGATTCTTCAGCGAGGCCTTCTTGTAAGCCTTTTTGACTGCGGAGAGGTCCGCCGTCATGTCCGAGAGGCCCAAGTGCTCGTACAACTGCTTGACGGGTGGCTTGGCGGGGGCGGAATCGTCCACCTTCGCGGATGCGCCAGCAGCGGGTGTTTTGTGGGGTCGCTCTGTTGACGGCCGCTGAGCGCCTGAATTGGACTGGGCTTTCGGCGGTGGTGGCGGCGCGCTGTTGGCCTGGGGGCGAGCGCTTGGAGGCGTTTGCGGGCGCGCTTGCTGTTGAGTGCTTTCAGATCTCCAGGAGGGTCCCGGTGTGGGTCGTCGCACGCGATCGGTGTTCTGCTGACGAATCTCGTTGATCACCTGGTCAGCGATGTCGTTCATCAGTTTGTTCAGCTTCAAGTTGCTGGAGAAGAATGCGTAGTTCGCCTCACTGCTGTGCTTGCCATGCTCAGATTCGGGCCTGGCCATCGCGTCGGCCAGCGTCTTGCCCAGAGAGAACAACATCTTGCCCTGGCTGTCGCTGACGCCCAAAAAGCTCATCACGTTGCGCATCGACTTATCGCGCTCCCAGACAACGCTGGCCACGTCGAAGGCAGCTCGCGCCAGATTGAATCGGCCTCCCCCTTCGTGCGTCTCGACATGGGTCACCGGTTCCTTGCCGAGCAATGCGTCCAGAATCACCTCGAGGCCTTTCTGCTGGCGCTCGTTGAGCCGGCCTTTCTGCTCCAGCAATGAACTGTTGACCTGCAACGCCACTTTGCCAGCGATATGGCTGACGACGTTCATCGCGCGGTCTATCGTTGGCTTTGTCGAATCGCTGAGCGCCACACGCGCCAACGAAGATGCAAGGTTGGTGAGGTTGATCATCTGCTTCTCCGGAAACTCATACCGCCTTGGTGGCAAGCAACGAGATCCGGTTCCACAGGATGTGCAACTCTGCACAGGTGCAAAGCGCTGACGCGAGCATCAGTCAGGTATGCGCCTAACGGTCAGCCCGCCTTGGCCGCCATCGCCGTCACTTCAACCCGCATGCCCTCAACCGCCAACGCCGCCACGCCCACCGCTGCGCGCACGGGCCACGGTTTTTTGAAGAAGCGTTTGTACACTTCGTTGAAGGCAGCGCGATCGGCCATGTCGGTCAGGTAGATGGTCAGGTGCATGACCCGGTCCATCGAGCTGCCGGCGCGTTCGAGGGCGTCTTTCAGGGCTCGCAGGGTGCATTCACTCTGCTCGGTGATGCCGCCCAGTTCCAGGCTGCCGTCGGGATGGGTGGGGATTTGGGTGCTGACCAGCACGCCGTTGAAGTCGGCGACGTCAGAGGAGATGGACTCCGGGTCTGGATCGGGGGTGAAGGTGATGTCTGCGTTTGCCATGGGATCTCTGCTTTGCAAAGGATGGAAAACGCCAAGCCTACGCGAGCGACAGGTGGGGGTCGAGCCGTGGGCTTTGTCGCGGAAAGTTGAAATGCGCCGCGTTGCTCTACAGAATCGCGCCCGGACCCGGCCACGCTGTCGGGCGTTTGGGGTGAAAGGGGTTGCCGTTGAACGAACAGAGATTGTCCATGCGCCTTGAGCGTGTGGCGACGCACGTACCTGCCGGTGCACGGCTGGCTGATATTGGCTCGGATCACGGCTATCTGCCGGTGGCGCTGCTGAACCGGGGTGTCATCGCGGCAGCGGTGGCTGGCGAGGTGGCGTTGACGCCGTTCTGCGCAGCCGAGCGTACCGTGCGCGAGAACGATCTGGAGGATCAGGTCAGCGTGCGCCTGGCCGATGGTCTGGCGGCGATCGAAGCGGAAGACGCGATCACCGCGATCAGCCTCTGCGGCATGGGCGGCGAGACGATTCGCGACATCCTTGAAGCGGGCCAGGCGCGCCTGAGCGGTCAGGAGCGCTTGATCCTGCAACCCAACGGCGGCGAGCAACCATTGCGCGTCTGGCTGATGAAGCATGACTACCGCATCGTCAGCGAAGAGGTGCTGCGGGAAAACCGTTTCGACTACGAAATCATCGTCGCCGAGCGCACAGGCCCCGTGGAGTACACGGCTGAAGAGTTGTATTTCGGCCCGCTGCAGATGCAGGCGCGCAGCCCGGCGTTTCTGCTCAAGTGGCAACGTCTTCTGGGCAAGAAACACAAGACGCTGCACAACTTCGAACGCGCGCAGCAAGCCGTGAACGAAGAGAAGCGGCAGGACGTTGCGCAACAGGTCCGCTGGATTACCGCGTTGCTGGCCTGAAAATCGAACTCATGCCCGAACCGGCTCTCAAACCCGCATGATCCGCAGTTCAGGCTGTAATGCTGCCTGCATCTGGTACAGCCTGAATCAGGCGTCAACGCTGCAATGGGTGACGCGGAGCGTCACGAACTGCATTCCCACGCGGAGCGTGAGGAACGAGAGGTGTCCGGGAGATACTTTTCGTGGAGCGCGGCGCAGCGTAAATCAGCCCGGCGCGCCTTGTTTATCGTGCCAGTGCTCTGCGTGAGGAACGATAGGCGTCCGGGAGATACTTTTCGTGCCTATGCCCGGCGCGCCTTCTGTACAACCATCGACGGGAGTAAAACGACCATGCATTCAGACGCACTTTCCTGGGGCCACGGGCCTCGTCTGTTCGAAGTCTTCCTTGAGCCGACCTGCCCCTTTTCGGTGAAGGCCTTCTTCAAGCTCGATGAGCTGCTGGCTCAGGCCGGAGAAGACAGGGTCACGGTCAAAATCCGCCTGCAATCGCAGCCCTGGCACATGTTTTCGGGCGTCATCGTGCGCTGCATTCTGGCGGCTGCGACCCTTGAAGGCGGCAAGCAAAGCGCCAAGGCGGTCATGACGGCGGTTGCGTCGCACCGTGAGGAATTCGAGTTCGAACACCACGCCACCGGCCCGAACATGGATGCGACGCCCAACGACATCATCGCGCGCATCGAGCGTTACAGCGGCCTGGCGCTGGCGGAGGCTTTCGCCAATCCCAAGCTTGAGCAGGCCGTGAAATGGCATGCCAAATACGCTCGCCAGAACGGCATACACGTCTCGCCGACCTTCATGATCGGCGGTCTTGTGCAGCCGGGCTTGAGCAGTGGCGACCCGGTATCGAAGTGGGTCGCGGAAATAGGTTGAGCGACGAGCTCAACCCAGCGCATCGATCCGCTCATTGATCCACTCGCGGCTGCGCGCCAGCGCCTTGAGCGCCAACGTGGTCGGGAAGTGGATGAAGCCGTGCGGCGACTCGGGCATGAGGTGCATTTCGACCTCTGCCGAGTCGGCCCAGCGCTCGGCCATTTGCAGTGTGTCATCCAGCAACGGGTCGATCTCTCCGACGAACATCAGTGCGGGCGGAAGGCCGGTCAGATCGCCATACAGTGGTGACAATGGCGGTTCACGGCGTTTATCGTCGCTTCGATCAGGGGTGAGCGCGCGCATGGCGCCGACCATGCCCGGACCGTCCAGCACCAGCGTCTCCGGCCCCGCGGTGCGCACGCTCTTGGTCCCCGTCAGGTCGTAGACGCCGTAGTACAGCACCGTACCCACTATCCGTTCGAGCAGATCAGGTCGGCTTTTCAATTTCAGAAGCGTGGCTGCGGCAAGATGCCCGCCAGCGGATTCGCCGACCACGATAACCGGCAGGCCGGCAAACTCCTCGCAGTCTTTGCCCAACAGCCAGCAGGCGGCGGAAAAACAGTCCTCCATCAGGCCCTCGATGGGGGTTGTCACAGCAAGTCGATAATCAACCGAAACAATGGCCACGTCGCAGGCGTTAACCATGCCGACGTTGAGATCATCGTTCATCTGGGCGTTGCCGATCACCCATCCGCCGCCGTGGATATCGAACACCACGCCCCGGGGTTTGCCTTTGGGGCGGATGATGCGCACGGGCACCGGTACGTTACCCGAGCTGACCGTTCTTTTCTCGATGCGAAGGTCATGCCCTCCCGGTTTCAGGGCACTGCCGATCTGCGCCGCACGCAACAGCGCCTGAATCAGCCGTGGCGTGACGCAATTGCGAATCTGGAAACGCGGCATCCGCGCGAGGGTTTTATTAAACCGTCGTACTTCTACCAACTCCTGCTCACTGGAAGGCCAAGGCTGTTTTGTGTCCAATTTCTGCTCTCTTGTCAGGCTGACGTATGCAGGGGCGCGCAACGCTGTTTGCCCCCACCTGTACCTGAGAGGCTCTCAGTCGTAGAACGGTTCAACGGATGCCCGACTGCCCACGAAAAAACTGTCCGCGACCAGCCGCAACGGTTGCAGGTCCAGGTCACTGGCTGTATCGCCGATTAGCTGCTGGAAGTGGCGATACACCGCGGCGTACTCGCCCTCTTCCGAAACAGCCTGACGCACGCCGTCGATACTCAACACTGCACCGCCGTTGTCCAGGCGCAACGTGCCTTCGGCGCAGCGAATCTCGATGCTCCAGAGTTCGTCGTGACCATGGTCGAAATCGAACTCGGCGCGGATATCGAGATGGCGCGTGTCGGACATTTTGATGGACGCAGCGATAGGCGACTGGCAATTGCTCGGCACGCGCAGTTCGGCAGACTCGACGAACAATGGCAGTGGCAGCAGGTGCGTCACGATCGACAGGGCATTGATGCCCGGATCGAACACGCCCAGGCCACCGGGCTGCCAGATCCACGCCTGACCGGGGTGCCATTTGCGCACGTCTTCTTTCCAGTCGATCTGCACGCTCTGCAGGGTGCGGGTGGACAACCACTCACGCGCCGCTTCGATACCCTGCGCGTAACGCGAATGCCAGGCGAACAGACCGCTGACGCCCTGCTCTTGCACCTGGGCCACCAACGCCATCGCCTCACCCAGGGTCGCGCACGGCGGCTTCTCGACCAGCACGTGTTTGCCGGCCGCCAACGCCTCTTGCACCAGGGCAAAGCGACCTTGCGGGGGCGTACAGAACGCAATGGCGTCAACCTGCAGCCCGCTCGCAAGCAGTTCGCCCAGGGATTTGAAATTCTCTACCCCGGCGCACGGCTGGCCTTGCGTAGCCACGGCCACCAGCTCAAACGCGGGATTGGCGTGGATCGCAGGGACGTGTTGATCCTGCGCAATCTTGCCGTAGCCCACCAGACCGAGACGAATCGGTTGCATACATGACTCCTGAGTTTTTGTAATTATCGTGCGGCACAGTAAACCAGATGTTAATCGTGGTCGGTAAGGGGCATCGACGCGGGAGCTGTGTTCCTGGCCGATCTCACATTCGATAATCTTCAGCGGCCGCTCAGGGCCCTGCGATTCTGCAGTTCAGAATGCTCCGCATCCCATTTGGTTTAACTTCACGAGCGCAGAACCACGCCATCACTCAATAGTCTTAGCCTTGCAGTCATTGCCTTGTATAGTTGCCCTCTTCATCTCAGGAGCTTTCCATGCGCATTCCTTCTCGCTTGATCGGTGGCGTTCTGGTCGCCACGTTGCTGACTCAGATTTCGGCCTGCGGCAGCATTTTCTATCCTGATCGTCGTGGTCAGATCGATGGCAAGGTTGACCCGGCCATTGCGGCGCTGGATGCTTTCGCGCTGCTGTTCTATATCGTTCCGGGCGTGATTGCGTTTGCGGTGGACTTCGCCACCGGCGCGATCTATTACGGGCCCGGCGAGCATGCGCAGATCGATCCGCAAAAGCTGCAAAAGGCGCTCAAGGCTGATGGCAGCGTCGACAACACCAAGCTGCAGGCCATCATTGAAACCGAGCTAGGCCGTTCTCTGCCGTTGAACGATCCACGCCTGATCCAGCACAAAGGCAGTGTGGAACAACTGGCAGCGCTGGGCCTGGTCCCGGCCGCCTGATATCGATCCCGTTCAAGGAAGCGTCATGAGCACCACTGCCGAACATTCCCGACTGCTGCGGCTCGCGACGCGGGCCTCGCTGGCGGTTGCCACGACGCTGATCCTGGCCAAGGGCGTTGCCTGGTGGCTGAGCGGCTCGGTGAGCCTGCTGGCCGGTCTCACCGACTCGCTGCTGGATGGCGCCGCTTCGTTCCTCAACCTGCTGGCGGTGCATTACGCATTGCGCCCTGCCGATGACGATCATCGCTACGGACACGGCAAGGCGGAAGCGCTGTCGGGCATGGCGCAGGCGTTGTTCATCACCGTCAGTGGTGTGCTGATTGCCGTTCAGGCCGTCGAGCGCATCCAGAACCCGGAACCGCTGGGCGCGCCGCTGCTGGGCATGGTGGTGATGGTGGTTTCCATCGCGCTGACGATCGCACTGCTCACTCTGCAATACCGGGTGATCAAGGCGACCGGCTCGGCAGCGATCCGCGCTGATTCGCTGCACTACCGTTCAGACCTGCTGCTTAACGCCAGCATTCTGGTGGCGCTGACGCTGGCGTATTTCGGCTGGCAGCAGTTGGATGCGTATTTTGGTCTGGGCATCGCGGTTTATATCTTGTGGAGCGCCTTTCAAATCGCCCGCGAAACGATATCGGTGCTGATGGATGCGGAATTGCCCGCCGATGTCAGTACTCAAATGCTGGCACTGGCGTGCGAAGTGCCGGGCGTGCTCGGGGCGCATGATCTGCGTACACGAATCTCCGGCAATCACTGGTTTGTGCAGTTGCACCTGGAGCTACCGGGTAGCCTGACGCTATCGGTCGCCCATGCAATTTGTGATCAGGTGGCTGACGCCATTCACAAGCAATTCCCGAAGGCCGAGGTGTTGGTACACGCCGACCCTCAGGAAGTCGTCAAGCAGGCCGGTGCCTGACCGCCATCAGTTGACGCTGTAACCTCGCCCCGCCAGGCACGCGCCCATCGAGCGACGATACAGATCGACCACGTCAGGCGGCGGCTGGCCGGTGACATTGGCCGGGTCGAAACCGCTTTGCTCCGCAGCCCAGCGGTAGCACTGGTATTTATCCAGCTCGACCTGCTGCGGGCTCTGCCCGTTGGCAGGGTAGGCCACCGGATCGTAGCCATTGCCCTGTTGTTCGGCCGGCGGAGCCTGATACACGGCTTCGTTCTGCGGCGGATTGACCACCACATAGTCCTGACTGTCCGGCTGGTAGGCGTAATAGGTCCCGGCAGCCAGAAACAGCAGGCTGCTGCCGATCCATACTTCCTGAGAGTAGGACGGTAGTCTGCTGACACGCACGCCGTAGGGCGGTGTCACCACGACATAACGCGGGCCTTGCGGGCGATACCAGTAGCCACCCGAGTAGTAATAGTCCTGACCACGATAGGGAATACGCGAGTAGCCACCCGGTACGCGATCTATCGCATGGCCAGGCCGATATTGCGGACCTGGCCCCCAGCCATTGCCGTGCCCGTCGGGACGCCCTTCCCAACGGTCATTGGGGCGACCGTTGCCGGCCTGCCAGTTGCGGTTGTTACCGCGTGGAATGTCCTGGTAATAGCCCTGACGCGGCGGCTGGGTTTGCCACGCCTCTTTCGGGCCGCTCTGGATCGGCAGGTTGTCCTGGGCTTGGCGCAACTGCTGACGCTGCTGGTTTTGCTGCTGCTGAATCTGGCGCTGCTGATCACGCTGTTGCTGCTCGATCTGCTGTTGCTGCTGGCGCTCGACGTTGCGCTGCTGCAGCTGCTGTTGCTGGATCTGCTGCTGTTGCTGACGTTCGACCTGACGCTGCTGATTCTGCTGTTCCTGAATCTGGCGTTGCTGATTGTTCTGCTGTTGGTTGATCTGCTGTTGCTGCTGACGCTCGACCTGGCGCTGCTGGTTTTGCTGTTGTTGGATCTGCCGCTGCTGATTGTTCTGCTCTTGAGCACGCTGCTGTTGCTGCTGACGCTGCTGCGCGTTTTCACCGGGGCTGCCGTAAAGCGGATTGCGCGGTGGTTCATCACGTTCGTCGGCCAGCGCCTGAGCACTGATGCTCAGACACAACAGACTTACACCCGCAAACTGCCAGATGCCAGATTTCATGCTTTCCTCACTAGAGCGCGGGTTGACGTTATTAAGACTGTTTAAGCGTAGCGCCGTTCTGCGCACTTTATCAGCAGACAAAGAAAAGGGGACCAAATGGCCCCCTTGAGATACTTCGTCCTGGCGCAGCGCTTTTGACGCTGGCTCACCTCATGCCGTCTTCTGGACAGTATGTAGCCCGGGGGCCTGGCCCACCCTGTCGGGTGGGAGGCCGCGACTGGCCTGATTCGGCGGGTCGCGCTGGACGCTGTGTCCGGGCAGTGATTCTGTTTAAAAGAATAGGCCTGAGGCTAAGGCAGAAGATTGCTAATATTGCGGATTAAAACATTACTTGCGCAATTTTTGACTTCAGATGAATAATCCAGCGCAATTGAATTGA
Organism: Pseudomonas syringae pv. coryli str. NCPPB 4273; assembly: GCF_000972175.1. Lineage (NCBI taxonomy): Bacteria > Pseudomonadati > Pseudomonadota > Gammaproteobacteria > Pseudomonadales > Pseudomonadaceae > Pseudomonas > Pseudomonas syringae pv. coryli. The sequence continues at coordinate 39,256 of NZ_AWQP01000021.1, forward strand.
TAATGGGGTGCATCGTGAGCAAGCTCGACAGATACGACCTGAGCATTTTGGCTGAATTGCAACGGGACGCGCGGATATCCAACCAGGAATTGGCCGAACGCATTGGTCTGTCACCGTCGCCCTGCTCGCGCCGGGTCAAGCAACTGGAAGACGACGGTTATATCGTGCGCCAGGTTGCCTTGCTGGACCGCAAGAAACTGGGTTTGAACCTGACCGCCTACGTGCTGATCGGTATGGACCGACACACACCCGAGCGCTTCGAGAACTTCGAGCAGCAGATCCGCAATCTGCCTCAGGTACTGGAATGCAGCCTGGTGACCGGCATGGACGCGGACTATCAACTGAAAGTGGTGGTGCCGGACATGGATCACTATCAGAAACTGCTGCTGGGCCATCTGACCCGCATCGAAGGCGTGACCAGCGTCAAATCGAGCTTTGTGCTCAATCAAGTGCTGGCCAGCACCGAAATGCCGCTGACTCACCTGCGTAACTGAGCGGGCACCTGCGTCACAGTTTTGCGGCGACTTCCCTGTACTGGCCCTGATCAAGGCCCTCAAGCGTCCAGTCGCCAATCCTGACCCGCACCAGGCGCAGGGTCGGCAAGCCGACTGCAGCAGTCATGCGCCGCACTTGCCGATTGCGCCCTTCCTTGATCACCAGCTCCAGCCAGCTTGTCGGCACGCTCTTGCGAAAGCGCACGGGCGGGTTACGCGGCCAGAGTTGCGGCTCCTCGAGCTGCCGCGCTTCGGCGGGCAAGGTCGGCCCGTCGTTGAGCTGGACACCGTCGCGCAACTGCTGCAACTGCTCATCGCTCGGCTCGCCTTCGACCTGTACCCAGTAGGTCTTGGCCAGCTTGTGCTTGGGATCGGCAATGCGCGCCTGCAACTGGCCGTCGTTGGTCAATAGCAGCAAACCTTCGCTGTCGCGATCCAGGCGCCCAGCCGGATAGATGCCGGGGATCTTGATGAAGTCCTTGAGCGTGGCCCGCCCCTCCTCATCGCTGAACTGGGTCAGTACATCGAAAGGCTTGTTGAACAGGATCAGCTTCGGCTCGGCCGGTGGCGCTTTGGCGACACGCCGGGCAGCACCTGCCGGTTTGGAGGCAGGACGGCGGGAATCGGGGCGTTGGGTGCGGGACATGAGAATTCGGCAATCGGAAAACAGAAAGGGCCACTTTAGTGGCCCTTGGTGCAAATACCAATCTATTAACGGCAAGCCATCAACGGAATGGCGGCTCGTCGAAGCTGCGCAGTTTGCGTGAGTGCAGCGAGTTCAGCTCGGTGCGCAGCAGGTCGAGCGCAGCAATACCGATCTTCAAATGCTGGCTGACAGCACGTTCATAGAACGCATTCGCCGAACCCGGCAGCTTGATTTCGCTGTGCAACGGTTTGTCGGATACGCACAGCAACGTGCCGTAAGGCACACGCAGGCGATAACCCTGAGCGGCGATGGTGCCACTTTCCATGTCGACCGCCACTGCGCGCGACAGGTTGATCAGCGGACGTTCCTGAGCCCAGCGCAGTTCCCAGTTACGGTCGTCATAGGTCAACACCGTGCCGGTGCGCAGGCGCTTCTTGAGCTCTTCACCGCGCTCGCCGGTAATCTGCGCAGCCGACTCCTGCAGGGCCAATTGCACTTCGGCCAGGGCCGGAATCGGGATATGCGGCGGCAGCACACGGTCGAGAATCCCGTCGCGACGCATGTAGGCGTGAGCCAGCACGTAGTCGCCAATGGTCTGCGACTGACGCAGGCCGCCGCAGTGACCGATCATCAGCCAGCAATGCGGACGCAGCACGGCGAGGTGATCGGTGATGTTCTTGGCGTTGGACGGGCCGACGCCGATGTTGACCAGCGTCACGCCGTGACCGTCTTCGGCGATCAGGTGGTAGGCCGGCATCTGATAGCGGTGCCAGACCACGCTGGCGACGATGGCCTGCGCTTCGTCCTGGCCCATGCTCTTGTCGACTACCACGTTACCCGGCAGGACCATGCGTACGAAACGCGGGTCTTCGCGGAGCTTTTCCAGGCCGTGCAGAATGAACTGATCGACATAGCGATGGTAGTTGGTCAGCAGAATCCACGGCTGCACATGGCGCCAGTCACTGCCGGTGTAATGCACCAGACGGCGCAGCGAGAAATCCACCCGCGCAGCGTCGAACAGCGCCAGTGGCAGCGGGTCGACGTTGGCCCAGTCGTAAAGACCATCGGCAATGCCATCGGTGGCAGCCGACAGGTCGGTACTCGGGAACACCCGTGCCAGCGCCGCAGCGGTGACGCCCGTGCCGGCCAGCTCATCGCCCTGCTCGACCACGTAAGGATAAGGAATGCTCTGCTCGCTCATGCCGACTTCGACCGTCACGGTGAAATCGTTCATCAGCGGGACAAGTTGTTCGAGCAGGTACTTTTTGAAGGCCTTGGGCTGCGTGACGGTGACGCTGTAAGTACCCGGCAGTTGCACCTTGGCGTAGGCGCGCGTGGTCACCGGCACTTCGCCTTGGCATTTGTAGACCAGGCGCAATTCCGGATAGCTGAATTGCGCGCGCTCTTCGGCGGTGGGTTCGACGCGGTCTTTCAGGTAGCGCTTGAGCGCCTGACTCAGCGCACTGGTGGCGCGTTCATGCAGCTCGGCGAGCCGTTCTACAGCCTGCTCGGCGGTGTCGACAACAACAAAGGCTTGGGTCACGATTCATGTCCTGTCTGATCTTGCAGACGTGCATCGTAACGGGTTCGCGTGCTCATGCCACCTGTGGCGAGGACCTTTGCAGCAATGTTTCTACGTCGACGCCCTTTGGCAATGCGCCATACACTCGCCCGCTGGACACCAGTCGACCGGCAATAAACCCGTCACTGACCGCAGCGTTACCCGCTTCCAGCAGCAACTTGCCCTGCAAGGCGATGGCGATGTCTTCGGTCAGTTGTCGGGCGCGGTACTGAATGTCGCCAGTGTCCTGAAACGCGGCCTTGAGCGTGCCGATGTGCGCCGCCAGATGCCGGTCACCATGCCCGTCGCCCAGTTCGTCGAACAGCGCATCGAGTGCGCCGGGCTCTTTGGACAGGGTTCGCAGCACATCCAGGCATTGCACGTTGCCGGAGCCTTCCCATGTCGAGTTGACCGGCGCTTCGCGGTACAAGCGGGGCAGAATGCTGTCCTCGACATAACCGGCGCCGCCCAGGCACTCGGCAGCTTCGTTGATCATGGCCGGGGCGCGCTTGCAGATCCAGTATTTGCCCACTGCCGTGACCAGGCGCACAAAACGCTTTTCGTAATCATCATCCAGGTGGTCAAGTGCGCGGCCCATACGCAGGGTCAGGGCCAGTGCGGCCTCGCTTTCAAGGGCAAGGTCAGCCAGCACGTTCTGCATCAACGGCTGCTCGGCGAGCAACCGACCACTGACCGCACGGTGCGCGCAATGATGCGTTGCCTGGGTCAGCGCCTGACGCATCAGGGCGCTGGAGCCGATCATGCAGTCGAAACGGGTCATGGCGACCATTTCGATGATGGTCGGCACGCCGCGCCCTTCCTCACCGATCATCCACGCCAGCGCGCCGCGAAACTCGACTTCGCTGGAGGCGTTGGACCAGTTGCCGAGCTTGTTTTTCAGCCGCTGAATGTAGAACTCGTTACGCGTGTCGTCCGGCCGGTGGCGCGGCAGCAGAAAACAACTGAGGCCCTTGTCGGTCTGCGCCAGGGTCAGGAAGGCATCGCACATGGGCGCCGAGCAGAACCATTTGTGCCCGACCAGTTCGTAGGCCTGGCCGGGGCCGCCCGCCCCCACCGGGAACGCACGCGTGGTATTGGCGCGCACGTCGGTGCCGCCCTGCTTCTCGGTCATGGCCATGCCGATGGTCGCGCCGTTCTTGTGCGCAATACCCACGTTGCGTGGATCGTACTCAGTCGACAGCACCTTGGGCAGCCAGATTTCAGCCAGGTCCGGTTGCAGCCTGAGCGCAGGCACGCTGGCGAAGGTCATGGTCAGCGGACAGCCGCTGCCGGGGTCTGCCTGGGTATGCAGATAACTCATGGCCGCGCGTGCGACATGCGCACCGGGCTGCGGATCGGTCCATGGCAACGACGGGATGCCATGCTCGATGGCCGTGCTCATCAACTGGTGATACGCCGGGTGGAATTCGACCAGGTCAATGCGGTGCCCGTAGCGGTCATGGCTGACAAATTCGGGCTTGTGCTGATTGGCCAGAAAACCCGCCGCCATCAGCGGGCCACCTGCCAGCGCACCATAGGCGTCGATACGCGGCTGCGCCCAGCCCGCCCCGAATCGGCGGCTCCATTCCTGAAGCGGCACGTCGATAAGGTAAAGGTTTGCCCCTTCGAGCGGCGGCGGTTGATTGGTGACTTCGTGGGTTTCGGCGAATTGATTCAGGTTCATGAGTCATCTCCTGCCTGCGTACACGCAACATGCACTCAGTGAACCACGCGCTCGGCCCTCGCAAAAGTGCCGTAGCCGCCTAACCCTCGGCGCTTTCAGCTGATGACGCTATAAGGCCGCTTATATCCCCCATTGAGCCTTGAGTTCAGGCGCCCTGCGCACTGCGCCCGGCACGACCATCAGCATCGGGACGCTCAGCGTGAAACAGCTGCCCTTGCCGGGCTCGGAACGATGACTCAATTCGCCGCCCTGCAGCTCGACCAGTTTCCGGCAGATCGCCAGGCCGATGCCCAGCCCGCCGTACTCACGGGTCATGGAGCCGTCGACCTGAAAGAAATGCTGATACAGCCGGGCTTCGTCCAGGCGGCTGAAGCCGATACCGCTGTCCATCACTTCGACCCGCAGGTACAGACGCTCCAGGTCCTGCGGATGACCACTGAAACGCACCTGCACTGCGCCCTTTCGGGTGAACTTGATGGCGTTGTCCACCAGACACTCGATGCACTGGTAGAGCTTGCTCGCGTCGCCGCGAAGGCTCGGCGGCAGTTTATCGTCCAGATCGAGCGTCAATATCAGGCCCTTGGCATGAGCCGCGCCGCTGAAGCGCTCCTCCAGCCTGTCGGCCAGATCCTTGGGCGCAAACGACTCGCAGTCAGCGAACAGCACACCGGCCTGCAACTCGGTGAGGGTCAGGATGCCGTTGATCATGCTCATCATGTCGCGCGCCGAACTGGCGGCGGTTTGCTGATACATCTCGACTTCGTCGTCCATGTCCAGCGTCTGCATGACCTCCAGCGACCCGATCACCCCGTTCATCGGCGTGCGCAGTTCATGGGTGAGCGTGGCCAGGAACTCGTCCTTCAGCCGGTTGCTGTTGGCCAGTTGCTGGTTGAGACGTTCAAGGTCCTGACCGGCAGCCAGCAAGGTTTGCGCCTGTTGCCGGCGGGCGTGGTTTATACGGTCGGCCAGCGCCATCGACAGGAAGGCCATCTCCAGCACCGTGCCGATGTGCGAGGCGTACATGGTCAGGAAGGTATTGGGCAGATAGCCGAGCAGCATCAAGCCGAAGATCAGTCCGCTGACCATGAACACCGACCAGGCGAGCACAAAATAGCGCCCGACCCGCTCGCCTTTGATGACCGCAACGATACCCGCCAGGTAGATCGTCACGGCGCCTGCCATGACCAGCTGAGCCGCGCCGCGCAGGGCCGGCCCGTAGCTGAGGAACAAGGCCATGCCCATGACCAGTACGGCAGCGCCGATGACCGCCAGCAGCAGCCGGTCCAGCCAGCGGCTCAATTGTGCCGTGCCCAGAAAGCTGCGCGAAAACTGGCAGGCGAATAACGTCGCCAGCGATATCAGGAAGGGGGTCGACGCATTCGCCCACCAAGGGCTGTCAGGCCACAGGTATTCGATGGCAACGCCATTGATCGACATCTGGTAAAGCCCGAACGAGGCGACGTACAGCAGGTAATACAGGTAATCCACCTCACGAACGCTGAGGTAGATGAACAGGTTGTAGACCAGCATGCCCAGCAGCACGCCGTAGATCAGACCGAAGACGTAAACCTTGGAGGGCTGCGCATCCAGATAGGCGTGGGTGGACCAGAGGTAGAGCGGTGCCTGAACAGCGCCTTCGCTGCGAATACGCATGTACAGGGTTCGCGGCTGGCCAGGCGGCAGGTCCAGCTGGAAGAGGTAGTTGTTCTGGGCGAACTGACGGCTGGAGAACGGCAGCATATCGCCGGTATGCCAGGCGCGAGTGGGCTGCCCGTCGGCATCCGGGCCGTAGAAGTCAATGTGGTCCATTGGCGGATAGGCCAGTTCCAGCAGCCAGTCGTTATGGATGCTGGCGTCTGTGGGGCGATAGGTCAGCTCGACTTTCAGCCAGAAGGCGGAACGCGAATACCCGGCGTTGAAGGTTCCGGCAGGCACGGGCTGAAAGGCACCGGCGTGAGAGGCGGCGCTGACGCTTTCGATGGTCGCCTCGCCGGTCGGGTCCTCGAATACCTGAATGGCACGGCCCAACGGCAGAAAACGAGTGTTTTCATCAAACTCGACTGCATGACTCTGCAACGGCAGCCAAAGAGCCAGAATGATCAACAGATAGCGCATTGAAGCCCCAAGGTAGGTCGTCGCGTTCAATCCATCCATTGATTACGACGTCCCGCAAATTTCTATCCTTGAAACAGGCTAATGATTCAAACACACCATTGAACGTGCACATGTACCGGCAGACATCAGTAAGCACCCGAACCGTCACTCGTCAGCCTTGCCACTCAAGCATAGCCGCTAATAGCTGAAAGACAGTATCGCGATCAAAATCAAGGCAATAGCTCTATATCGGTGACTGCAGAGCAAACATGAGTACTTTTTAAGGTTTTGTCGAGCCCGCCGTCGTCGCCGATTGACCTCGATCCGCAAGAAAAAACCGGCACCCCGAGCGGCCCGCGAAAGGTTTAGTGATAAGCTCGCGCACCATGAATATCTATAGCTCCCGCCCCGTAGTCCTTTGCCTGTCCGGCCACGACCCTAGTGGCGGTGCCGGTATGCAGGCCGATATAGAAGCCCTGCTCGCCCAAGGCTGCCATGCCGCTCCGGTGATTACCGCGCTCACCGTGCAAGACACGGTGAACGTCAGTGATTTCCGCGTGCTGGATCGCGACTGGGTGATGGCGCAAGCCAATGCAGTCCTCAATGATTCGAGCGTAGCAGCCGTCAAGCTGGGCATGCTGGGCTCACTGGAAATGGTCGATACGGTCGTCGATCTGCTTCTGGCTCACCCGCACTTGCCCATGGTCTGTGATCCGGTGTTACGCGCTGGCGGCGGCGGCAGACTGGGCAAGGACGAGGTCGGCTACGCCATGCGCGAGCGCCTGTTACCGCTGTCGACCATCGCCACGCCGAACCTTCCGGAGGCCCGCATTCTTGCCGAGTTGCCCGAAGGCACTGCGGATGAGTGCGCTGACAAACTACTGCCGTTTTGTGAATATCTGTTGATCACTGGCGGTCATGGTGATGAACAGCAAATCCATAACCGCCTGTACCTGCGCGGCGGCCAGACCCACACCTTCGTCTGCGAACGTCTGCCCGGCAGTTACCACGGCTCTGGTTGTACCCTGGCCAGCGCACTGGCCGGGCGCATCGCTCAGGGACAGGAACTGGTCAGCGCGGTGAAGTCGGCACTCGACTACACCTGGCGAACCCTGAGGGATGCCGAACAGTTAGGCCGCGGGCAATTCGTGCCACGTCGGCTGCCGCTGGATTTTTGCTCGTAACACATCGCCATGAGGGTCGATTCATGAAACTGCGTGGCCTGTATGCCATTACCGACAGCCAGTTGCTGTCCGGAAAATTCCTGTCGTACGTCGAAGCTGCGCTGGACGGCGGCGTGACGCTGCTGCAATACCGCGACAAGAACAGTGACGAGTCCCGCCGTCTGCGCGAAGCGACCGAACTGCTCAAGCTCTGCGAACGCTACAAGACCCGGCTGATCATCAACGATGACGCTGAGCTGGCTGCGCGGCTGGGGGTTGGTGTGCACCTGGGGCAATCCGACGGCTCGCTGCCCGATGCCCGCGCCCTGCTGGGGCACAAGGCGATTGTCGGGGCTACTTGTCATGGCCGCGTGGAATTGGCCGAGCAAGCCAAGGCTGACGGCGCGACGTATGTGGCATTTGGCAGGTTCTTCAACTCCCAGACCAAGCCCGGCGCCCCCGCCGTGCCGCTGGACCTGATCGCTCAGGTACGTGCCCGGGTCCACCTGCCGATCGCGGTGATTGGCGGCATTACCCTGGAGAACGCGTCGCAACTGGTCGAGCACGGCGCCGACCTGCTCGCCGTGGTGCACGGTTTGTTCGGCGCTGAAAATACTCAGGAAGTGACGCGCCGGGCACGTGCATTCACGGCGCTGCTGTAGAGCGCAATCAATGTGGGCGCGAAGCCGGGCGACGCTTCGCTTGCTCGCGAAGGCGATGGTTTAGACCCGCTATTTTCGGGGCCTGCATTGCCCCCTTCGCGAGCAAGCTCGCTCCCACAAGTACGTGGATCCTCATTCGCAGCCGCGCTTCATTTGATATAGTGCGCGTTCCTGCGCCTTCTCTGGCTCATGCCACCCAATAAAGCAGCCCACCCTGAAGCTGCCCGCCTCGGCTGACTCCAGCGTAGACACGAATTCCCCGTTTCAAAGCAGAGACCCGATCATGTCCCGTTCCGAAACACTGTTCGCCAACGCCCAAAAACACATCCCCGGTGGCGTCAATTCGCCGGTTCGCGCCTTCAAGAGCGTGGGTGGCACGCCGCTGTTCTTCAAGCACGCTGCGGGCGCCTACGTGACTGACGAAGACGACAAGCGTTATGTGGATTACGTCGGCTCCTGGGGCCCGATGATTCTTGGCCATAGCCACCCCGACGTGCTCGACGCCGTGCGCAGCCAGCTGGAACACGGCTTGTCCTACGGCGCACCGACGGCCATGGAAACCGAAATGGCCGACCTGGTCTGCGAACTGGTGCCGTCCATGGAAATGGTCCGCATGGTCAGCTCGGGCACTGAAGCGACCATGAGCGCGATCCGGCTGGCCCGTGGCTTTACCGGCCGCGACAGCATCCTCAAGTTCGAAGGCTGCTACCACGGTCACTCCGACAGCCTGCTGGTCAAGGCCGGCTCCGGCGCGCTGACCCTGGGCGTGCCCAGCTCGCCCGGCGTACCTGCAGCTTTCGCCAAACACACCCTGACCGTGCCCTTCAACAACCTCGACGCCGTGCGTGACCTGCTGGCCGAAGTGGGTCAGGAAGTAGCGTGCATCATCGTTGAACCCGTAGCTGGCAACATGAACTGTGTGCCGCCCGCGCCTGGCTACCTGCAAGGCCTGCGCGACCTGTGCGACGAGCACGGCGTGGTGCTGATTTTCGATGAAGTGATGACCGGTTTTCGCGTAGCCCTCGGCGGCGCACAGGCTTATTACGGCGTGACGCCCGACCTGAGCACCTTCGGCAAGATCATCGGTGGCGGTATGCCGGTCGGCTGTTTTGGCGGCAAACGCGAAATCATGTCGCACATCGCACCGCTCGGCCCGGTCTATCAGGCTGGCACCCTGTCAGGCAACCCGCTGGCGATGGCGGCCGGCCTGACCACCCTGCGCCTGATCAGCCGTCCCGGCTTTCACAACGAACTGAGCGACTACACCCGTCGCCTGCTCGAAGGTCTGCAACAGCGCGCCGATGCAGCCGGTATCCCGTTCGTGACGACTCAGGCCGGCGGCATGTTCGGCTTGTACTTCAGCGAAGCCGAAGAAATCGTCACCTTCGAAGACGTGATGACCAGTGACTCCGAGCGCTTCAAGCGTTTCTTTCACCTGATGCTGGACGGCGGTGTGTACCTGGCGCCTAGCGCCTTCGAAGCGGGTTTCACCTCTATCGCCCATGGCGATGCCGAGCTGAAACTGACCCTGGATGCCGCAGAAAAGGCATTCGCTGCGTTGAAATAAGCTCGTCAGGCATCACTCGCGCAGGGTGTCAGTGAACCGGCGCGAGTGATGACTGCGAATGAAACTGAACGTTAAGTATGCATTTTGCTTCTACAATGCAATGCGAACGCTGCACAGACACGCTGACGACCATCCTCTTTCAGGTAATCCGCCCGTAAAAAAGGCTGTTTTCAGGCCGTGCAGCAGAAAATCCGTAAAGACTTTGTAAGGTTGGCTCTGCTTATTTCATAATGCGCAGCCAGCACGTTTAGCTGGTCGGGCATGCCCGCACCTTTTTCAGAGGTAAGTCGACTCCCATGAACCGCACCGGCCGCACCCTTGTATTGGGCTGCCTGTTGCTTGTCTATCCCCTGCTGGCAAGTGCCGGCGGCAACTCGTTGTTAGTACCGGCGATGGGTCGTTGCACCCTCAATACCCAGCCAGAGAACCTGCCTGCAGCGCTTGAAGCCTGCCAGCAGGCCGCCAAGGGTGGGGACGCGCAGGCACAGTACGAGTTGGGTGAGTTCTATTACGAGGGCAAAAATGCACCTCGCGATTTGCCGCAGGCGCTGAATTATTTCGAGCAGGCTTCACTGCAGGGCCATGCCCAGGCGCAGTATCAACTGGGCTTGATGTTCAGCCGTGGCGAAGGTGTGCAGGCCAACAACATTCAGGCGTACATCGTGCTGAAGATGGCCGCGGTCAACGGTTCGGAAGAGGCGCTGGACGCTGCCGACGAAGTGTCGGCGAAGATGCCGCGTGACGAACTCGAGGTGGCCACTCAGGTACTCGGCCAGATTTTCCGCAAATACCTGCTTGAACTGCAGACCGCCGAAGGGCGCAGTCCTTTCTCTCCGTTGCCCTGATCAGGAATCTTTCAGGGCAATCGCGATTCACACCTGCAACGCTTACTTTTCCGGCATCGGCATGGGGAACGGCATCACATTGCTGGTGCCGCGCGCTTCGCTGATTTTCGGTGTGCCCATACGCTCGACTTCATCGATGCGCACAATCGAATGCATCGGCACGAAACTGCGCACCACGCCTTCGAACTGGGCCTTGAGCTTCTCTTCGCTGGGGTCCACCACAACGGTCGTGCGCTCGCCGAAGACGAATTCTTCAACTTCCAGAAAGCCCCACAGATCACTTTGGTAGATCTGCTTGGCGTACATCTCGAACACCTGTCCCTGGTTGAGAAAAATCACCTTGTAGATTGGAGCTTCGCGTTTGGTCATAACGGGCGGGTAACGATCAGAGATGAAAAAGGGGCACGGACTATAGCATGTCCGTCCGCCTCGTCGGACAGCCGACGCTAGGAACCCGAGCCCTTCATCCTTATAATGCGCGGTTCACTGACACGGTTGATCATCACGCATGGCCAAAAAGCTTTATATCGAAACCCACGGTTGCCAGATGAACGAGTACGACAGCTCGCGCATGGTCGACCTGCTGGGCGAACATCAGGCCCTGGAAGTCACCGCTCGCGCGGAAGACGCCGACGTGATCCTGCTCAATACCTGCTCGATTCGTGAGCGCGCCCAGGACCGGGTGTACTCCCAGTTGGGCCGCTGGCGTGAGCTGAAGCTGGCCAATCCGGAAATGGTCATCGCTGTCGGCGGCTGCGTGGCCAGCCAGGAAGGCGCAGCCATTCGTGATCGCGCACCCTACGTGGACGTGGTGTTCGGCCCACAGACCCTGCACCGCCTGCCGGAAATGATCGACGCCGCACGCGTGACCCGCTTGCCGCAGGTCGACGTCTCGTTCCCGGAAATCGAAAAATTCGACCACTTGCCCGAGCCGCGCGTCGATGGCCCGAGCGCTTACGTGTCGGTGATGGAAGGCTGCAGCAAATACTGCACGTTCTGCGTGGTGCCCTACACCCGCGGCGAAGAAGTCAGTCGTCCATTCGACGATGTGCTGAGCGAAGTGATCCACCTGGCCGAAAACGGCGTGCGTGAAGTCACCCTGCTGGGGCAGAACGTCAACGGTTATCGCGGCACCACCCACGACGGCCGCGTTGCTGACCTGGCGGACCTGATCCGCGTAGTCGCCGCCGTCGATGGCATCGACCGCATTCGCTATACCACCTCGCACCCGCTGGAGTTTTCCGACAGCCTGATCCAGGCCCACGCGGAAGTGCCGGAACTGGTCAAACACCTGCATTTGCCCGTGCAATCGGGTTCCGACCGCATTCTGGCGGCGATGAAGCGCAACCACACCACGCTGGAATACAAGTCCCGCTTGCGCAAGCTCAGGGCCGCGGTGCCGGGCATCAGTATCAGTTCCGACTTCATCGTCGGCTTCCCCGGCGAAACCGAAAAGGATTTCGATAACACCATGAAGCTGATCGAGGACGTGGGTTTCGACTTCTCGTTCTCGTTCGTTTACAGCCCACGCCCGGGCACACCCGCCGCGGACCTCAAGGACGACACGCCGGAAGCGCTGAAGAAAGAGCGACTGGCCGCGCTGCAACATCGCCTGAACCAGCAGGGTTTCGAGATCAGCCGGCAGATGGTGGGCAGCACCCAGCGCATTCTGGTGACCGACTACTCGAAGAAAGACCCAGGCGAACTCCAGGGGCGCACCGAGAATAACCGGATCGTCAATTTTCGCTGCGACAACCCCAAATTGATCGGGCAGTTTGCCGATGTACACATCGATGATGCGCAGCCTCACTCGTTGCGCGGCTCGCTGCTACAGTAAAGCTTGAGTGTCGCCGCAGAAACGAATCGCCGAATGAATTCGTTTCTGCGCGGTCCCTACCATTGAGCACGGTGAATCCCTGGCGCAGCCTTTAACAAGGCAAAGCTTTCGCACAACCAGCGCTAGGGGTATTCTTCAATACATCTCAATTGCCGCCGGACGGCCATTAAACGACCTTGAACGCACCCATAGAACCTCATCGTTTCACCCTCGAGCCTTTCGAGGCCCATCGTTTCGCCAACTTGTGCGGGCAACTCGACGAGCACTTGCGCCTGATCGAGCAACGCCTGGACATCGAGATCCGCAATCGCGGCAATCAATTCGAGCTCATTGGCGACCCCAAACAAAATCATTCCGCCGAGAACCTGCTGCGCCGGCTGTACCGGGAAACCAAAGGTACCGAGCTGACGCCGGACATGGTTCACCTGTTCCTCCAGGAATCGGGGGTGGACGGCCTCGACAATCACCCTGCCGCCGAAGTCGGCGTCTCGCTGCGCACCAAAAAGGGCATGATTCGCCCGCGCGGCCTGAACCAGCAGCGTTACGTCAAGGAAGTCCTCAGCAACGACATCAACTTCGGCATCGGCCCTGCGGGTACCGGCAAGACCTACCTGGCGGTGGCCTGCGCGGTGGATGCACTGGAGCGCGAGCAGATCCGACGCATCCTGCTGGTGCGCCCGGCGGTCGAGGCTGGCGAGAAGCTGGGCTTCCTGCCCGGCGATCTGGCGCAGAAGATCGACCCGTACCTGCGCCCGCTGTATGACGCGCTGTACGAGATGCTCGGTTTCGAATACGTCGCCAAGCTGATCGAGAAGCAGGTCATTGAAGTGGCACCGCTGGCTTACATGCGCGGACGCACCCTTAATAACAGCTTCATCATTCTCGACGAAAGTCAGAACACCACCGTCGAGCAGATGAAGATGTTCCTGACCCGTATCGGCTTCGGCTCCACGGCCGTGATCACCGGCGATATCACCCAGGTCGACCTGCCCAAGGGCACTCGCTCCGGGCTGACGCACGTCATCGATGTGCTCAAGGACGTGCCGGGCATCAGCTTCACGCATTTCAAACCCAAGGATGTGGTTCGCCACCCACTGGTGCAGCGCATCGTCGAAGCCTACGAGCGTTTCGACGACCGCCTCAGCGATGGTCCGTCGGGCAACAACAGTTACCCACGGGACAAACACCGCGATGCTTGAGCTGGACCTGCAGATTGCAAGCGAGACAAGCGCCCCTGACGAAGCCCGATTCCGCCTCTGGTGTGAAATGGGCTTGCGTCAGCGCAGTGCCGACTCCGAGCTGACCATCCGCCTGGTTGACGAAACCGAAGGCCGTGAGCTCAATAACACCTGGCGACACAAAAATTACGCAACAAACGTGCTTTCATTTCCGGCGGACGTTCCAGACGACATGCTGGACATCCCGTTGCTGGGCGATCTGGTCATCTGTGTTCCGGTTGTCAACCGTGAAGCCGTTGAACAGGGCAAGTCCGTCGACGCGCACTGGGCGCACATGGTCATTCATGGCTGCCTTCATCTGTTGGGTTACGACCACATCGACGATGAAGAAGCCGAAGAAATGGAAGCACTGGAACGAACGTTGCTTAAGGAGCTGGGCTATCCCGATCCTTACGCCGACGACGAAAGTGCCGACCTCCCCCATTCAGACACACCAAGCAAGGACCACGAGTAAGGGCTATGAGCGAAGACCGATCGAGCAACGGGCAAAAGTCATGGTTGGGTAAACTGACCCAGGCCTTTGTCCATGAGCCGAAAAACCGCCAGGAGCTGCTTGAGCTGCTGCGCGAAGCCCACCAGAACAAACTGCTGGACAGCGAAGCGCTGGCCATCGTCGAGGGCGCCATTCAAGTGGCTGACCTGCAAGTGCGCGACATCATGGTGCCGCGCTCGCAGATGATCAGCATCAAGGCGACCCAGACACCCCGTGAATTCCTGCCGGCGGTCATCGATGCTGCGCACTCGCGCTATCCGGTGATCGGCGAGAGCCACGATGACGTGCTCGGTGTGCTGCTGGCCAAGGATCTGCTGCCGCTGATTCTCAAGGCCGACGGCGACAGCGATGACGTCAAGAAGCTGCTGCGTCCGGCCACCTTCGTGCCCGAATCCAAGCGTCTCAACGTGCTGCTGCGCGAATTTCGCGCCAACCACAACCACATGGCCATCGTCATTGACGAATACGGCGGCGTGGCAGGCCTGGTGACCATCGAAGACGTGCTGGAACAGATCGTCGGCGATATCGAAGACGAGCATGACGTCGAGGAAGACAGCTACATCAAACCGCTGCCCAGCGGCGACTTCCTGGTCAAGGCCCTTACGCCGGTCGAGAATTTCAACGAGTTCTTCGACAGCACGTTCTCGGACGACGAGTTCGACACCGTGGGCGGTCTGGTGATGAATGCCTTTGGCCATCTGCCCAAGCGCAACGAAATCACTGAAATCGGTGCCTATCGTTTCCGCATCCTGAGCGCTGACAGCCGTCGCATTCATTTGCTGCGCGTGACGCCCATTTCACGTCCGTAAACACCTGATGCTGCTTTAAGGAATCTACATGCGCTGGATAACCCGCCCCGGCTGGCCCGGTAACCTGCTGGCCCTGGCGGCTGGCGGGCTCACGACCCTGGCCCTGGCGCCCTTTGACCTCTGGCCTCTGGTGCTGGTAGCAGTGGCGATGTTCTATCTGGGCTTGCGCGACCTGAACCCGCGCCAGGCACTGGCCCGTGGCTGGTGCTATGGCTTCGGTCTGTACGGCGCCGGCACCAGCTGGATCTACGTCAGCATCCACACCTACGGCGGCGCTTCCGTACTATTGGCCGGGCTGTTGATGCTGTTGTTCATCGCCGCCATTGCCCTGTTCTTCGCCCTGCCCGCCTGGGTCTGGGCGCGCTGGCTGCGTCGCAATGAGGCACCGCTGGCCGATGCGCTGGCCTTCGCAGCCCTGTGGCTGTGGCAGGAAGCGTTTCGCGGCTGGTTTCTCACCGGCTTCCCGTGGCTCTATTCCGGCTACAGTCAGCTCGACGGCCCACTGGCCGGGCTCGCCCCCGTCGGCGGCGTATGGCTGATTTCGTTCTCGCTGGCGCTGACTGCTGCACTGTTGTGCAACCTGCACCGCCTGCGTGCACGCAAATCGTTTCTGGCCATGGGCGTTGTGCTGTTGCTGGCTCCGTGGGTCATAGGCCTGGCCCTCAAGGGGCACGCCTGGACATCGCCGTCCGGCGCGCCACTGAAAGTCGCGGCGATGCAGGGCAACGTCGAACAAAGCATGAAGTGGGACCCGCAAAAGCTCAACGATCAGTTGGCGCTGTACCGCGACATGACCTTCCGCTCGCAGCAGGCAGACCTGATCGTCTGGCCGGAAACCGCCGTGCCGGTGCTCAAGGAAAGCGCAGAAGGCTATCTGTCGATGATGGGTAAGTTCGCTTCAGACCGCGGCGCGGCGCTGATCACCGGCGTACCGGTGCGTGAACCGACCGGGCGCGGTGAGTATCGTTATTACAACGGCATCACGGTCACAGGTCAGGGTGACGGCACCTACTACAAGCAGAAGCTGGTGCCGTTCGGTGAGTACGTGCCGCTGCAGGACCTGCTGCGGGGGCTGATTTCCTTCTTCGACCTGCCAATGTCGGACTTCGCGCGCGGGCCGAACGATCAGGCGTTATTGCAGGCCAAGGGTTATCACATCGCGCCGTTCATCTGCTACGAAGTGGTCTATCCAGAGTTCGCCGCAGGCCTGTCGGCACAAAGCGACCTGCTGCTGACGGTCAGCAACGACACCTGGTTCGGCACCTCGATCGGCCCTCTGCAACACTTGCAGATGGCCCAGATGCGCGCGCTTGAAGCGGGTCGCTGGATGATCCGGGCAACCAACAACGGCGTGACCGCGCTGATCGACCCGTTCGGCAAGATCACCGAGCAGATTCCGCAGTTCGAACGCGGCGTGCTATACGGCGAAGTGGTGCCCATGCATGAACTCACGCCGTATCTGCACTGGCGCTCGTGGCCGCTGGCGATTGTCTGCCTGCTGCTGTTTGGCTGGGCGTTGATGGCGGCACGAATTTCCAAGACCGTCTGACTGCACGAAGCCGGTTTCATCTGCCTGCAGGTGAAATCGGCTTCAGATGGTCATTGTCCTTTGCGATAGATCCACGGATACACCAGCAAGCCTGCGGCTTCATTGAGCAGCACCCCGCTCTGCGTGAACACGCGACTTTCAGGCAGCCAGCCACCAAAAGGCCTGGCGTTGTCGACCCCCATAAAGCCGACCGGCGCCCCCACTACCGTGAAACCTGCCTGCTCGAAACTCCAGCGTGCCCGCGACATATGCCAGGCCTGAGTCACCAGCACCACGCGCTTGATACCTTGCGGCTGCAGAATCGCGGCGCTCATGGTCGCGTTTTCCCACGTGGTGCGACTCAACCCCTCCTGCCAGCGCACCGCTACAGCAAAATCATCCTGCAGCGACTGCGCCATGATCGACGCTTCGCTGGGCGGCTGGTCAAAATGCAGGCCGCCAGAGGTCAGTATCGGCAGTCCGGACTCTTTCGCCAATCGAGCCGCCAAACGCAAGCGCTCCAGCCCAAGACCGGTGGGCGTGTCTGTGCCCCAGGTCGGCGAGTTGCGCTCGCGCCCGTTGCCCAGCACCACAATGGCATCCGCCTGCTGCGCCAGCGTCGCCCACTGCTGTTGCGGCAAGGGCGGGACCTGCTCCAGTTTACGAGCGACAAACTCTACGGCGACCGGCAGGCTCATCAGCCACAATCCGCCGAGCCCGACCGCGAAAAACGTCGTAGCCAGACGTGGCCGCGTGCGACGCAACCACCAGCCAAGGATCAGCAGGACAAACAGAATGCCGGGCGGCAAAAGAAGGGCTTTGAGCAGGTAGCGCAGCGGCATCGGGACATCTCCATGAGTGCCCGCAGCCTAGAATGTTTGCAGACACGCGACAATGTCTGAAGCAGGAAGCCCGAGGTAGCCAGCCACTTTTCGTACAGAGCCTAAGAGTTACGGCCCAGCCGCACTGACGCCTTGGCTCGTCGCCGGTCCTTCAGCCAGACAATGGTGGCTGACGCACGCGGCGCCCTGCCATGCTCCGCAGCCACCAGAGCACTGCCCGAGGACATGTCCACGACAGCTGCGCCTGCGTCCCCGGAACCTTTTTCGAGATAGGCTTCGATCAACTGGAACTCGGCACGACTCAGCCCCTTGAGCTCAAGCTCGGCAGGCGACTCGTTCCGGAGCCGGACCGAGGTACTCGCCGTCTCGAGTGCAAGACCGAGACGGTCGATCAGACGCTCATACAGCCGGGTCAGGCTTACAACATGCTGCAACTCTGTCATCCGCTCACCTCATCGAAGATAATCATCACCCTCGCGTTTGAGCTTAGCGCTGCTGCAAGAACCGGTAGGGAACAACGACCAACGGCCAGATGAGGTTGTCAGCCGGGCGTTGAGCCCACAAGTGGAGCAATCAGGGTTTCCCTCGATAGACGGCCCTCATGTATGCTACTGCGCTTCCTGTAATTCCACTTCCGCGCTCTTGAGCCCGAACGCACCGCACAGACAGTTGCAATTGTCCGCCACGCGGTGCCGACCTGACTCGGCGAAGCAATGAAGAGGTCAAGGGTCACTAATCCTTAGTAAAAAGTAGCCATGCACGAACTCTATCAGCCCCGTGAAATCGAAGCCGCCGCCCAAACGTTCTGGGATGAGCAAAAGTCTTTTGAAGTCAGTGAACAGCCAGGCAAGGACACTTTCTATTGCCTGTCGATGTTTCCTTACCCGAGCGGCAAGCTGCACATGGGTCATGTGCGCAACTACACCATTGGTGACGTGATCTCCCGTTACCAGCGCATGCTGGGCAAGAATGTTCTGCAGCCACTGGGCTGGGACGCTTTCGGCATGCCGGCTGAAAACGCCGCCATCGACAACAACGTCGCACCGGCCAAGTGGACCTACGAAAACATCGACTACATGAGGACCCAGCTCAAAAGCCTGGGTCTGGCGGTTGACTGGTCGCGCGAAGTCACCACCTGCAAGCCGGATTACTACCGTTGGGAACAATGGCTGTTCACTCGCCTGTTCGAAAAGGGTGTGATCTACCGCAAGAACGGCACCGTGAACTGGGACCCGATCGACCAGACCGTACTGGCCAACGAGCAGGTCATCGACGGCCGCGGCTGGCGTTCCGGCGCGCTGATCGAAAAGCGCGAAATCCCGATGTACTACTTCAAGATCACCGCGTACGCCGATGAGCTGCTGGAAAGCCTCGACGAACTGCCGGGCTGGCCTGAACAGGTCAAGACCATGCAGCGCAACTGGATCGGCCGTTCGCGCGGCATGGAAGTGCAGTTTCCGTACGACCAGGCCTCGATCGGCGAAGCCGGTGCCCTGAAAGTCTTCACCACCCGCCCTGACACCCTGATGGGTGCGACCTACGTCGCGGTAGCGGCTGAACACCCGCTGGCAACCCTGGCCGCGCAAGGCAACCCCGCACTGCAGGCGTTCATCGATGAATGCAAGGGCGGCAGCGTTGCCGAAGCCGACGTTGCCACACAGGAAAAGAAAGGCCGGGCGACCTCGTTGTTCGTCGAGCATCCACTGACTGGCGAGAAACTGCCGGTCTGGGTCGCCAACTACGTGCTGATGCACTACGGCGATGGCGCGGTCATGGCCGTACCGGCTCACGATGAACGTGATTTCGAGTTCGCTACCCAGTACGGTCTGCCGATCAAGCCCGTGGTCCGCACCAGCGCCGGCGACCAAACGCTTGCCCCATGGCAACCGGCCTACGGTGAGCATGGCGAGCTGATCAATTCCGGAGAATTCACCGGCCTGACCTTCCAGGAAGCGTTCGACGCCATTGAAGCCGCGCTGGTCAAGAAATCCCTCGGCCAGTCCCGCACCCAGTTCCGCCTGCGCGACTGGGGCATCAGCCGCCAGCGCTATTGGGGCTGCCCGATCCCTATCGTGCATTGCGACACCTGCGGCGACGTGCCGGTCCCGGAAGACCAGTTGCCGGTTGTCCTGCCGGAAGATGTCGTGCCCGACGGCGCTGGCTCGCCACTGGCGCGCATGCCCGAGTTCTACGAATGCAGCTGCCCGAAATGCGGCGCACCGGCCAAGCGTGAAACCGACACCATGGACACCTTCGTCGAGTCCTCGTGGTACTACGCGCGCTATGCGTCGCCGCATTACGAGGGTGGTCTGGTCGAGCCGAACGCTGCCAACCACTGGCTGCCGGTGGATCAGTACATCGGCGGTATCGAACACGCGATCCTGCACCTGCTCTACGCCCGCTTCTTCCACAAGCTGATGCGCGACGAAGGCCTGGTGACTTCGAACGAACCGTTCAAGAACCTGCTCACGCAGGGCATGGTCAACGCCGAAACCTATTTCCGCATGGAAACCAGCGGCAAGAAGACCTGGATCAACCCGGCCGACGTAACCCTCGAAAGAGACGCCAAGGCCAAGGTGATCAGCGCCACACTGACCAGCGACGGCCTGCCGGTGGAAATCGGCGACACTGAAAAAATGTCGAAGTCGAAGAAAAACGGCATCGACCCGCAGACCATGATCGACCAGTACGGTGCCGACACCTGCCGTCTGTTCATGATGTTCGCCTCTCCACCGGACATGAGCCTGGAATGGTCCGACTCGGGCGTCGAAGGTTCGCATCGTTTCCTGCGCCGCGTATGGCGTCTGGCTCAGGCGCATGTGGCTCAAGGCCCGTCGACCGGCCTGGACGTTGCGGCATTGTCCGACGAGCAGAAAGCCATCCGCCGCGCGATTCATCAGGCGATCAAACAGGCGAGCCAGGATATTGGCCAGAACCAGAAATTCAACACCGCTGTCGCGCAAGTGATGACGCTGATGAACGTGCTGGAAAAGGCCCCGCAGAACACACCGCAGGATCGCGCGCTGATGCAGGAAGGCGTGGAAACCGTCACCCTGCTGCTGGCACCGATCACGCCGCACATCAGTCACGAACTGTGGACGCAACTGGGCCACAATGAGCCGGTCATCGACGCGGGCTGGCCTGCATTCGACGCACATGCGCTGGTGCAGGACAGTCTGCAACTGGTGATTCAGGTCAACGGCAAGCTGCGCGGCCACATCGAGATGCCTGCCAGTGCCAGCCGCGAAGAAGTCGAAGCGGCTGCACGCGTCAACGAGAACGTATTGCGCTTCACTGATGGCCTGACCATTCGCAAGGTGATCGTCGTGCCTGGCAAGCTGGTCAACATCGTCGCAAGCTGATTGGATCGGGCGCCCGGCAAACGCAGGGCGCCGAACATATTTCCAGGGCACGCACTGGCGGCCCAAACGGATTCAAGGGGAGCATCAAGATGATCAAACGCAATTTGCTGGTGATGGGCCTGGCTGTTCTGTTGAGTGCCTGTGGCTTCCAGCTGCGTGGCACCGGTACCACCGAGCTGGCGATCAAGGAGCTGGATGTCAGCGCCCGCAACGCCTATGGCGAAACCGTGACTCAGCTCACTCGCCTGCTGACCAGCTCTGGCGTCAAGGTCTACACCGGCGCGCCTTACAAGCTGATGCTGACCAACGAAGCCGAGACTCAGCGCGCCATCAGCTACTCGGGCTCGGGTCGCTCGGCTGAATACCAGTTGACCACCACCCTGACCTATGAAGTGCATGGCGACAGGGATCGCATGCTGCTTGGCGATAAAGTCACCGCAGACCGTTCCTACGTACACGACGGCAACAACCTGACCGGTTCCGACCAGGAAGCCGCCCAGGTTCGTCAGGAAATGCGCAACGACCTGATCCAGAAAATGATGGCGCGCTTGCAGCAACTGACCCCGTCGCGTCTGGACGAGCTGCAGGCCAAAGCCGATGCAGTTGCCAAGGCCGAAGCCGACGCACTTGAGGCCGCTCAGCGAATCCGCGACGAGACGCCTCAGCAGTCGCCTGTCGAAGTTCCAGCCAGATAAGTGTTCGGGGCCGGTTTTCCGGCCCCGACATCCTCTGACTCATGAAACTCGCCCCCGCCCAACTCGGCAAGCACCTGCAAGGCACGCTTGCGCCCGTCTATGTGATCAGCGGTGATGACCCGCTGCTCTGCCAGGAAGCAGCTGACGCCATTCGCGCGGCCGCACGCCAGCAAGGCTTCGATGAGCGGCAGGTATTCAGCGCCGACGCCAGCTTCGACTGGGGCACATTGCTCCAGGCGGGTGCCAGCATGTCGCTGTTTGCCGAACGTCGTCTCCTGGAGCTGCGTCTGCCCTCCGGCAAGCCCGGCGATAAGGGTGCTGCGGCGCTCATGGAATATTGCGCCAGACCTGCCGAAGACACCCTGCTGCTGATCAGCCTGCCCAAGCTCGATGGCAGTGCGCAGAAAACCAAATGGGGCAAGGCCTTGGTCGAGGGCGCGCAAACCCAGTTCGTGCAAATCTGGCCGGTGGACGTCGGCCAGCTGCCGCAATGGATTCGCCAGCGCCTGTCGCAGGAGGGTCTGGCGGCGACTCAGGACGCCGTCGAACTGATCGCGGCCAGGGTCGAAGGCAACCTGCTGGCCGCCGCGCAGGAAATCGAAAAGCTCAAGCTGATGGCCGAAGAAGGCCAGATCACCGTCGAGACCGTGCAGGCTGCGGTGGCCGACAGTGCGCGCTTCGATGTGTTTGGCCTGACCGATGCAGTGCTCAATGGCGAGGCCGCCCATGCGTTGCGCATGCTCGAAGGGCTGCGTGGCGAAGGGGTCGAAACGCCGGTGATTCTCTGGGCACTGACCCGCGAACTGCGCGCTCTGGCCAACATGTCTCAACAGTTCAGCCAGGGCGTGCCGCTGGACAAGGTGTTCAGCTCGGCACGTCCGCCGATCTGGGACAAGCGCAAGCCACTGATGAGCAAGGCCCTGCAACGCCACTCGGCAAAACGCTGGAGCCAGCTGCTCATGGATGCGCAACGCATCGATGCGCAGATCAAAGGCCAGGCCGCAGGCTCGCCATGGAGCAGCCTGAGCCGACTGGCGCTGCTGATGGCAGGGCAACGATTGGCGCTGCCTGCGGAGTAGGCAGGTGTTGTCGACTCTCGTTCCCACGCTCTGCGTGGTAATGCCCTTCAGGACGCTCTGCGTGCTCTTGTGACGCGGAGCGTCACGAACTGCATGCCGACGCAGAGCATCGGCACGATAATTAAAGCGAGGTGTCTGTTCCGGCCCCTTCGCGAGCAAGCTCGCTCCCACAGGTCTTCGATCACTCGGCCAATTGCGCGCTCAGCGCCATAGCACACGACTATTAGACACACGCGCCGTTCTGCCCGATGATTCGCAGCGTTTTACAACACCCATCAGGAGCACCCGCCATGAGCAAGCCAAAGCGGCCGAACAAGGCCAAATCCATCATCGCCCAGCCTTTGTTCCGCAGTCGTCAGGAACAACCCGCCAAGGGCAAAGGCAGCTACCGCCGCGAAGCCTTCCAGTCTAAAAGCTGGGAGGCTTCCTGCTTTATGGCAGCCTGATATCGAGCAACATTTCCGGGGCGCTTTCAACCGCTTAGCCGTGTTATGGTCTGCACCTAACGGTAATACCCTTGGACTCAAGCATGCCTTCTCGTTTTACCCATCGCCCGCAGCTGCGCCAACTCATCGCTGCCTCCAGTCTTGTTGCCCTGGTAGCCTGCGCAGAAAAACCCACTGCAGCCGATGCCACGCCTCTTCAATCCAGCAAAGTGCAGACAAACGCTCCTGCCGTAGCGCCTACGCCAGCGCTGGTCGTTGATGACAACCTCACGATTCAGCCCGCCGTCAGCTTCAGCGAATGGCAGGCCGGCTTTCGTGCCCAGGCGTTGAAGGCAGGTATCCGCGCGGACGTATTCGATCTGGCATTTGCCGGCGTCACCCCCGACATGAGCGTGGTCAAGGCCGACCGCAGCCAGCCTGAATTCAGCCGCCCGGTCTGGGAATACCTCGACGGTGCCATCTCTGCCGCACGCGTACGCAAGGGTCAGGCGCTGCTTTCGCAGTATGCCGACGACCTGCAGAAGATCGAGCAGCAGTACGGCGTGGATCGTCAGGCGCTGGTCGCGGTATGGGGCATGGAAAGTAACTTCGGGTCGTTCCAGGGTACGCAATCCGTCATTCGCTCACTGGCAACGCTGGCCTACGAAGGTCGCCGTCCCGGCTTTGCACAGAGCCAGTTGCTGGCCGCACTGGAAATCATCCAGCATGGCGACATCACC
The DNA here is from genome assembly GCF_000972175.1 of Pseudomonas syringae pv. coryli str. NCPPB 4273. Taxonomy (NCBI): domain Bacteria; kingdom Pseudomonadati; phylum Pseudomonadota; class Gammaproteobacteria; order Pseudomonadales; family Pseudomonadaceae; genus Pseudomonas; species Pseudomonas syringae pv. coryli. Next base: position 63,020 of record NZ_AWQP01000021.1, read on the forward strand.
CCGGACAAAATGCTCGGTTCGTGGGCCGGTGCGATGGGCCAGACCCAGTTCATCCCGACTACCTACAACACCCATGCCGTGGATTTTGACGGCGATGGCCGACGTGACATCTGGAACACTCCTGCCGATGCCCTGGCCTCCACTGCGCACTACCTGCAAAGCTCAGGCTGGCAGCGTGGCCAGCCTTGGGGCTTTGAAGTGGTGCTCGGCTCGGGATTCGATTACTCGCTGGCCGACTCGACGACCCGCAAGAGTCTCGCAGAATGGCAGCAACTGGGCCTGAAACAGCCGGACGGCTCCGCCATTCCGGTCGCTGCCAGCCAGCAACAAGCCGCCTTGCTGTTGCCGGCCGGCTATCGCGGGCCAGCCTTTCTGGTGCTGGACAACTTCCGCGCGATTTTGAAATACAACAACTCGACTTCCTACGCGTTGGCGATCAGCCTGCTTTCCGATCGCTTCAAGGGCGCGGGCTATGTCGTGGGCAGCTGGCCGCGCGGAGACCTGCCGCTGAGCCGCTCAGAGCGCATTGAGCTGCAAACCCTGCTCTCGGCACGCCAGTATGACGCAGGCGCGCCAGACGGCATTATCGGCGCCAATACACGCAAGGCCATCCGCAGTGCGCAGCAGTCGTTCGGCTGGCCAGCCGACGGTTACCCGACGCATGAATTGCTGGAAAACCTGCGCAAGCCTGCCGGGCAGTAATCGGGAGGACGCAGAGCGTCCAGAACGGCATGCCAACGCGGAGCATTGGCACGATAGTCCGCAGAGAATCGGCACGATAATCAACCGCAAAAAAGAAGGGCCAGGTATCGCTACCTGGCCCTTGTTGTTTTTACGGCGAGTTGTCAGAGCATCGCCTTGGCGATCTTGGCCTGCTCGTCGGCGTGGTACGAAGAGCGCACCAGCGGCCCGGAGGCGACGTTCTTGAAGCCCATCTTGTAGCCTTCTTCGGCGAACCAGGCAAAGGTGTCCGGGTGGACAAAGCGCTGCACGGGCAAGTGATTGCGCGAAGGCTGCAGGTATTGACCCAGGGTCAGCATGTCGATGTCGTGCTCACGCATGCGCTGCATGACTTCGATGACTTCTTCGTCGGTCTCGCCCAGCCCCAGCATCAGCCCGGACTTGGTCGGTACATGCGCGACCATCTGCTTGAAGCGCTGCAGCAGGGTCAGCGACCACTGGTAGTCCGAACCCGGACGCGCAGCCTTGTACAGACGCGGTACGGTTTCCAGGTTGTGGTTGAACACATCCGGCGGCTCGGCGGCGGTGATTTCCAGCGCAACGTCCATACGGCCACGGTAATCCGGTACCAGCGTTTCGAGCTGTACGCCCGGCGACAGCAGGCGGATTTCACGGATGCAGTCGGCGAAGTGCTGAGCACCGCCATCACGCAGGTCGTCACGGTCCACCGAGGTGATAACCACGTACTTCAGGCGCAGGTCGGCAATCGCGATGGCGAGGCTCTTCGGTTCGTTGACGTCGAGCGGCTTCGGACGGCCGTGGCCCACGTCACAGAACGGGCAACGACGGGTGCAGATGTCGCCCATGATCATGAACGTTGCAGTGCCACCGGAGAAGCACTCGCCCAGGTTGGGGCAGGATGCTTCTTCACAGACGCTGTGCAGCTTGTGCTTGCGCAGCAATTGCTTGATACGGTCGACTTCCGGAGAAACCGGGATGCGTACGCGAATCCAGTCGGGCTTCTTCGGCAGGTCTACCGTCGGGATGATCTTGACCGGGATGCGCGCAACCTTTTCCGCTCCGCGAAGCTTGACGCCCGCTTCGACTTTCGGACGGGCCACTCGCTCGGAAACATCCAGCGTCGGGATCAGGGTTTGCACGGTGTCAGTCATAATGGTTTATTCCGCCCGTAAGGGTCGCCTGCTCAGCGTAGTCGAGGTGTTTGACGAGCTGCGCACGCAGTCGGGCACTTACCTCGGAAAATTCTATCTGCCCTGCCTGATCGCTCAGTTGGGTCATGGCCAGTCCGGCGTATCCGCAAGGGTTGATGCGGCGGAACGGCTCAAGGTCCATGTCGACGTTCAACGCCAGACCATGAAACGAACAGCCGTTGCGAATGCGCAGACCGAGCGACGCTATTTTCGCGCCGTCAACGTATACGCCGGGGGCATCAGCCTTGGCTGCAGCCTTGACGCCGTAGTCGGCGAGCAAGGCGATGAGGGTGTTCTCGATCCGGGTGACCAGATCGCGAACGCCGAAACCAAGGCGCCTGACGTCGAGCATCAGGTAAGCCACCAGTTGGCCCGGGCCATGATAAGTCACTTGGCCGCCACGATCGACCTGTACGACAGGAATATTACCCGGCAGCAGCAAATGCTCGGCCTTGCCGGACTGTCCCTGGGTGAAAACCGGCGGATGCTGGACCAGCCAGACTTCATCGGCAGCCTCGCGGCCACGCTCGTCGGTAAAGCGCTTCATGGCGTGCCAGGCGGTTTCGTAATCGATCAGGCCCAGATCACGAAAACCCAGCGTAGCCGCCATCAGAGCACCATGTGCACGAAACCCGTAGCGCGCAAGGCACTATTGATATCGCGCAACTGGTCTTCGCCGGTAGCGACAATGTGCAATTGCACAGTGGTGTATTTGCCGTTGCTGCTCTGACGCTCGGCGAGTGTCTTGAGGTCGACCGCGGCGTACTTTTTAAGCACTTCCATCACGATGTCTTTGAAGCCCACACTGGTGTCGCCGATAATCTTGATCGGATAGTCATTGCAGGGAAATTCGATTTTGTGCGACTTGATGTCGGTATCAGTCATGGCAGTAAAGGTCTCACAAGCCGTGACGACGGACACGCGGCCCGCTCAGATCATGAGCAGGCCGCGAGAAGGTCGGCATTGGTTACTGGATCAGTTGAACAAGCCGTAGAAGAACAGACGGATGCTATCCCACACGCGACGGAAAATACCACCTTCCTCAACCCCATCAAGAGCGATCAGGTTGGCGGTGTGGATCACCTGATCGTCTTTCTTGACCTCGACCTTGCCGATCACGTCGCCCTTGGCGATTGGCGCAACCAGTTGCGGGTTCATGGTCATGCTGGCAGACAGCTTCTTCATGTCGCCTTTTGGCATGGTCATGCTCAGATCTTCAGCCAGACCGGCCTTGACCTGACGCTCGGTGCCTTTCCAGACAGTGGCCTGGGCCAGCTCGGTGCCCTTCTGATAGAAGTTCTGGGTTTCGAAGAAACGGAAGCCATAGGTCAGCAGCTTCTGGGTTTCAGCTGCACGGGCCTGTTCACTGTTGGTGCCGAACACCACGGCGATCAGGCGCATGCCGTCACGTACAGCCGACGACACCATGCAATAGCCGGCTTCATCGGTGTGACCGGTTTTCAGACCGTCAACGGTCTTGTCGCGCCACAGCAGCAGGTTGCGGTTAGGCTGCTTGATGCCGTTCCAGAAGAACTCTTTCTGCGAGTAGATCGCATAGTGAGCAGGGTCTTCGTGAATGATCGCGCGCGCCAGGATCGCCATGTCGTGAGCCGACGAGTAGTGCTCCGGGTTCGGCAGACCGGTCGGGTTCATGAAGTGACTGTTGGTCATGCCCAGATCGGCAGCAGTCTTGTTCATCATGTCGGCGAAGGCATCTTCGCTGCCGGCAATGTGCTCGGAAATCGCGACGCTGGCGTCGTTACCCGACTGGATGATGATGCCGTGCAGCAGATCGCTGACCGTCACCTGGCTGCCGACCTTGATGAACATCCGCGAACCGCCCGTGCGCCAGGCGTTTTCACTGATCGTCACCGGATCGTTTTCGCCGATCTGACCGCGACGGATTTCCAGGGTCGCGATGTACGCAGTCATCAACTTGGTCAGGCTGGCAGGTGCCAGGCGCTGATCACCGTTGTTCTCGACCAGCACGTTGCCGCTGGTGGCGTCCATCAGCACGTAGGACTTGGCCGCCAGTTGTGGTGCAGCAGGCGTCATCTGCTCTGCCGCCCACACAGTCGGGGTGATGATCAGTGGAACAAGCAGGCACAAACGTTTTGCAAAGGTGGTGATGTTCATCCGTCTCTCGAGAATCCTAATGGGCAAACATGCCCTTGCGGGCAAAACTGAACAGACCGGCGAAGCGAAACGCCTCGGTACGGCTCGTGGCGCCAGGCTGTAACCCTGGCTGACAAAGTCGCCTGTTCGACACACGACCTTGTGGGCAGTTACCTGCAACGCTTGCCCTGAAAGCAAATCTGCGCCGCCTGCGACTGCATACCGTCCCCCATTATTGCCGGAGAACGGTTGTCGAAAAAACTTACTGATCCGATGTCACTACGCTCGGCTGGCCCAGATTGGCCGACCTGACGCTGTTTTGCAGCTGCTGGGCTTCACCCTGCGTGTCGATCGGTCCCATCCGCACTCGATAGAGCGTTTGCTGATTGCGCGCTATCGAGCTGACGAACACCGGCGCTCGAACCATCCCGCTCAATTTCGACCTCAGGAGTTCCGCAGCGTCCGGGTTGGCGAAGGCTCCCACCTGGAGAAACAGCCCAGCGGCTTGTCCTGAAGCGTTTTTTTTTGCGTCAACCTGCATCGGCACGACGGGTGCAGCGTGCTGCTGAGGCGGCGGTGTGTACTGCTCGACGGTGCCGGTCGAGGTGGACAGCGCAGGCGGCGTCGCCTGGGCAACGACCTGCGGCTGATTGAGCAACAGCGGCGCCGGACGGCCCCGTTGCGCCCACCATTCCTGCGGGTCGATACCCTCGACCTTGACCCGCGCCGTGCCGCTTTCGGCATAGCCGAGCTTTTTGGCGGCCGCGTAGGAGAGGTCGATGATGCGGTCGGAATAGAACGGCCCGCGATCGTTGACGCGCAGGATCACCGTGCGATTGTTGTCCAGGTTGGTCACTTTGACGTAGCTGGGCAGCGGCAGGGTCTTGTGCGCGGCACTCATGCCGTACAGGTCATAGACCTCGCCATTGGCGGTGTTCTGACCATGAAACTTGGTGCCATACCAGGAGGCAGTGCCCGAAGCGACGTAACGCTTGGCATCGCTCATCGGAAAGTAGGTCTTGCCCAGCACGGTGTACGGGTTGGCCTTGTAGGCGCCGGTGTGCAGGGTTGGCGTTGCATCAGGGATACGCGAGACATCCACATCCCACCACGGCGCGCCGTCCTTGTGGGCACGGTTGATGTCCAGCCCCGGCATCGAGCGCACCACGGCGCCGCCTTTTGGCGACTGCGACGACGTTGTGCGTGACGGCGACGAGCAACTGGCAACCAGCACTGCCAGGCCGGTCAACGCCAGAAGCTTGAATGATTGAAGAATCGGCGATGCCCGCATTACTTGACGCCTCGAGCTTGAACCAACGATTCAGACAGCTGATATACGGCCATGGCGTACATCACACTGCGGTTATAACGAGTGATTGCATAAAAATTGTTCAAACCCAGCCAGTATTCAGGACCATTGTCGCCTTCCAGACGAAACGCCGTCACCGGCATATCGTCGCGCAGCGCATCATGACTCGCCCAGCCCAGCTGTCGCAACTCCCCGACCGACATTACCGGATCAAGCGCAGGGCTCAACCCCTCGTCAACCCGGTCGCCACGCGCCGTGGCACGACTGACCACCGGCTGACCGGCCACCCAGCCATGACGCTTGAAATAGCTGGCGACACTGCCGATGGCATCGTCCGGGTCGGTCCAGATGTTGATATGACCGTCACCGTCGAAATCCACCGCGTAGGCGCGGAAGCTGCTCGGCATGAACTGCGGCAGCCCCATTGCCCCGGCGTACGAACCCTTGAGGGTCAGGGGGTCGACCTGTTGCTCGCGAGCCAGCAGCAGAAACTCGCGCAATTCCTTGCGGAAGAACTGGGCGCGTGGCGGGTAATCGAAGCCAAGCGTCGACAAGGCGTCGATCACCCGGTAATTACCGGTATTGCGGCCGAAGAAGGTTTCTACACCAATGATCGACACGATGATCTGCGCCGGCACGCCGTATTCCTGCTCGGCGCGCGCCAAGGCTGCCTCATGCTGACGCCAGAAGTCGACACCGCGTGCGATGCGCGTATCGGTGATGAACATCGGCCGATACTCTTTCCACTGCTTGACCCGTTCGGCCGGGCGGGAAATCGCATCGAGGATGGCCTGCTTGCGCTCGACCTCCCGGAACAGGCTCATCAACTGCTCACCGGCAAAGCCATGATCGCGGGTCAGCTCACCGACGAATTCCGCCACCTGGGGCGACCCTTCATAGTCGCCAGCCAATGCCTCTTGCACCGAGCCAAGGATGCCCACCAGACCGACCACCGGAGCATATCGAGCCCAGTTACGCACTGCTTGCATTGAATAATTCACCTTAATCAAACTTGAGCGATCCATTTACGATGTGTATGGATCGACATCAAAACCCCAAACGCTGACAGTAGGGTCACGAGCGAAGTTCCGCCGTAGCTAATGAAGGGCAACGGCACCCCCACCACTGGCAGCAGGCCACTGACCATACCGATGTTGACGAAAACGTAAACAAAAAACGTCATGGTCAACGCGCCGGCCAGCAGTTTGCCGAATAATGTCTGCGCCTGTGCAGTGATCACAAGCCCGCGGCCGATCAGCAGCATATAGATGATCAGCAGCGCACAGATGCCCACCAGGCCGAACTCTTCACCCAATACGGCAATGATGAAGTCGGTATGGCTTTCCGGCAGAAAGTCGAGGTGCGACTGGGTGCCGAGCAACCAGCCTTTGCCGAACACGCCGCCCGAACCGATGGCAGCCTTTGACTGAATGATATTCCAGCCGGTCCCCAGCGGATCGCTTTCGGGGTCCAGAAACGTCAGTACGCGTTGCTTCTGGTAGTCGTGCATGAAGAAGAACCACATGGCCACCGCTGCCGGTACGGCCGCCGCCAGTACGCTGATGATCCAGCGCCAGCGCAAACCGGCCATGAACAGCACGAAGGCACCCGACGCCAGAATCAGCAGCGACGTCCCCAGGTCGGGCTGGCGCACGATCAGAATGAACGGCACACCGACCAGGGCGAGACTGACCGCCACGTGCTTCAAATGCGGGGGCAGCGTGCGCTTGGACAGGTACCAGGCGATGGTCGCCGGCATGATGATCTTGAGAAACTCCGAAGGCTGGAAGCGGATTACCCCGGGAATATTGATCCAGCGCGTCGCGCCCATGGCGTTGTGGCCCATGACATCCACCACCACCAGCAGCAGGACGCCGATGACATACAGCACCGGCACCCAGCGCGCCATGAAGCGCGGCTCCAGCTGGGCGATCACCACCATCGCCACCAGACCGATGCCGAACGAACTGGCCTGCTTGATCAGCAGATCCCAGTTCTTGCCGCTGGCCGAATACAGCACGAACAGGCTGCCCGCGGCCAGCGTCAGCAGCAGGATCAGCAATGGACCGTCGATATGAATGCGCTGCAGAAACGTGGCGCGGCGACGCATCACGTCTTCACTGGACAGGATGCGGTCGAAATTACTCTTCACGGGCCGCAGCCTCCAGATTCAGGGAACCGGCGTACTCGGGTTTGAGATGGCCGTTTTCGTCGAGCAGCCAGGCGTCCAGGACCTGACGCACGACGGGTGCAGCAACGCCGGAACCGGACTCACCGTTCTCGACCATCACTGCAACAACGATTTTCGGGTTGTCGGCCGGGGCGAAGCCGACGAACAAGGCGTGGTCGCGGTGACGTTCCTGCACCTTGGTGCGGTCGTATTTCTCACCCTGCTTGATGGCCACCACCTGGGCCGTACCACTCTTGCCGGCAATCCGGTACTGCGCGCCAATAGCGGCCTTGCGCGCCGTGCCGCGCGCGCCGTGCATCACTTCCTGCATGCCGTGGTTGACGCGTCCCCAGTTGGCCGGATCGCGCAGCACGATGTCCGGCATCGGGTTTTCATCCACTGGCGCCTTGCCTTCGATGGTTCTGGCCAGGTGCGGACGGTTCCACACCCCCTTGTTGGCCACCAGCGCGGTCGCCTGGGCCAGTTGCAACGGCGTTGCCTGCATGTAGCCCTGACCGATGCCGAGGATCAGCGTCTCGCCGGGGAACCACGCCTGCCGGCGCGTGGCGCGCTTCCACTCACGGGAAGGCATCAGACCGGGAGATTCTTCGAACATGTCCAGCGAGACCTTCTGCCCGATACCAAACTTGTTCATATAGGTAGCCAGTCGATCAATGCCCACCTTGTGCGCCAGATCGTAGAAGTACGTGTCATTTGAACGCATGATCGCCGTATCCAGATCGACCCAGCCATCGCCGGTGCGGTTCCAGTTGCGGTACTTGTGATCGTAGTTGGGCAGTTGGTAATAGCCCGGATCGAATACCCGCGAGCCAGGCGTTACTGCACCGGTATCCAGCCCGGCAATCGCCACCGCAGGCTTGATGGTCGAGCCCGGCGGGTACAACCCTCGCAGGATGCGGTTGAACAGCGGCCGGTCGATGGAATCGCGCAGCTCGGCATAGGCCTTGAAGCTGATGCCGGTGACAAACAGGTTCGGATCGAAGCTCGGCGCACTGACCATCGCCAGCACTTCACCGGTGGCCGGGTCCAGCGCGACGACCGCACCACGACGCCCGCCCAGTGCGGCTTCGGCGGCTTCCTGAAGCTTGATGTCCAGGCTCAGGACGATGTCCTTGCCGGGGATCGGGTCGGTGCGTTTGAGCACACGCAATACGCGACCACGGGCGTTGGTCTCGACCTCTTCGTAGCCAACCTGACCATGCAGTTCGGGCTCGTAAAAGCGCTCGATACCGGTCTTGCCGATATGGTGCGTGCCGCTGTAATTGATCGGGTCGAGGCTCCTGAGCTCTTTTTCGTTGATGCGCCCCATGTAGCCGACCGAGTGGGCAAAGTGCGGCCCTTGCGGGTAGTGCCTGACCAGTTGCGCAACCACTTCGACGCCCGGCAGGCGGAACTGGTTGACGGCGATCAGGGCGATCTGCTCTTCGCTCAGCTCGAACAGAATGGGCACCGGCTCGAATGGCCGACGCCCCTGTTTCATGCGCTTCTCGAAGATGATGCGGTCGTCAGGGGTGAGCTGCAGGATCTCGACAATGGTGTCGAGCACGCTGGACCACTCGCCTGCACGTTCACGGGTCATGCTGAGACTGAAACTGGGCCGGTTGTCGGCGACCACAACGCCATTGCGGTCGTAGATCAGCCCACGGCTGGGCGGAATCGGCTGAACGTGAACGCGGTTGTTTTCCGAAAGCGTGGAGTGATAGTCGTACTGGATGACCTGCAGGTAATACAACCGGGCAATCAGCACGCACACCAGCAACACCACCGCCACTGCACCGAACACGACCCTGCCGCGCACCAGGCGTGCGTCCTTTTCGTGGTCTTTGAGGCGGATCGGTTGAGACATTTAGGCCGTATTCACAGTAAAGACGATGCTACTTGTGATAAGGGTGCCCGGACAGGACCGTCCAGGCGCGATACATCTGCTCGCCGATCAGAATGCGCACCAACGGATGCGGCAGGGTCAGCGGCGACAGAGACCAGCGTTGTTCACTGCGGGCGCAGACTTCAGGCGCCAGCCCCTCGGGGCCGCCGACCATCAGGTTGACCGTGCGTGCATCGAGACGCCAGCGATCGAGTTCGACCGCCAACTGCTCGGTGCTCCACGGTTTGCCCTGCACCTCCAGGGTGACAATCCGCTCGCCCGGCTGCACTTTCGCCAGCATCGCCTCGCCTTCCTGACGGATAAAGCGCGCGACGTCGGCGTTTTTGCCTCGGGTATTGAGCGGGATTTCCACCAGTTCAAGCGCAAGCTCGGAGGGCATCCGCTTGGCGTATTCGTGCCAACCTTCTTCCACCCACTTGGGCATGCGCGAACCCACAGCGATCAGACGCAGACGCACATCAAAGCCTTATTCGTTGCCCGGTGTGTGGTGCGCAGCGCTGGCAGCACGGCTTTGTTCTGCACCCTGCCACAAGCGCTCGAGGTCATAGAACTGGCGTGCAGCAGCGGTCATCACATGGACAATCACATCACCCAGGTCCAGCAGGACCCAGTCGCTGTCGCCCTTGCCTTCTTCGCTCAGGGACTTCAGGCCGGCAGCCTTGACCTTGTCACGAACGCTGTCCACCAGTGCGTTCAACTGACGGTTGGAGCTACCGGTACAGATCAGCATGTAGTCAGCGATACTGGTCTTGTCGCGCACGTCGATGGCCAGGATGTCGGCACCCTTGATCTCTTCGAGGGCTGCGATCGCAACCTTGACGACTTCTTCACTGCTCATTTTTTGCTTTGTCATATAAAACTCATTCAGCTCGTATGTGTGGGACCGTCCAGACGCTTGTCGATCAAAGCAGTTTCAGGACGACCCATCAGTGTTCGGCGCGCGGTAAAGTCCGCGTGCATCGATATAGGCCAGTACCGCGTCTGGCACCAGAAAACGTACCGACTTACCGCTGGCCAGCAGTTGACGGATCTGGGTGGCAGACACCGATAAAGGCGTCTGCCAGACGAATGTAATCTGTCCACCCGGCCCTTTCAGGGCCTTGGGATCGCTGACTGCGCGGGCCGCCAGCAGATTGCGCATGGCATCCGGCGACTCGCTGTCCGCGTCCGGGCGTTGCAGCACCACGATATGGCAGTGCTCCAGCAGTTCTTCCCATCTGTGCCAGGTCGGCAGCCCGCAAAAGGCATCCCAACCCAGCAACAGGAACAACTGGTCGCGAGGCGCCAGTTCGGCGCGCATCGATTCCAGTGTGTCGAGGGTGTACGACGGTTTGTCACGTTTCAGTTCACGGTCATCCACCGTCAAGGGCGACACACCCGCAACGGCACTCTGAACCATCGCCAGACGATCCTCGGCGGTGACGCTCGGCATGTCACGATGCGGTGGCCTGGCGCTGGGCGTCAGGCGCAACTCATCGAGTTCCAGCAGTTCGGCCACTTCGAGCGCACCGCGCAAATGACCGATATGAACCGGGTCGAACGTGCCCCCAAGCATGCCGATACGTCTGGGCAGCGCGGTCATGGGGCTATTCAAGTCAGGCTTGTCCGCGCAATTGGCCGTCACCGATCACGATGTACTTCTCGCAGGTCAGCCCTTCAAGACCGACCGGACCGCGGGCGTGCAGCTTATCAGTAGAAATGCCGATCTCGGCACCCAGGCCGTATTCGAACCCGTCAGCGAAGCAGGTCGGCGCATTGACCATGACCGAACTGGAATCGACCTCGGCCATGAACCGGCGCACCTGACTCTGGTGGTCCGACACGATGGCATCGCTGTGATGCGAGCCGTAATGGTTGATGTGCTCGATGGCTTCATCCAGACCGGACACGACGCGAATCGACAGAATCGCGGCCAGGTACTCGGTGTGCCAGTCTTCCTCGGTGGCCGGGATCACGTCGATCAGCTCACGGGTGCGCTCACAACCGCGCAACTCGACGCCCTTCTCGCGAAACTGCGCGGCCATCGACGGCAGAAAGTCGGCGGCAATGGTCTGATCGACCAGCAGGGTTTCCATCGCGCCACAGATCCCGTAACGGTAGGTCTTGGCGTTGAAGGCGATCTTCTGCGCCTTGGCCAGATCGGCGTGGGCACTGACGTACACATGGCAGATGCCGTCCAGATGCTTGATGACCGGCACCCGTGCGTCGCGACTGACGCGCTCGATCAACCCCTTGCCGCCACGCGGAACGATGACGTCCACGTACTCAGGCATGGTGATCAGCGCGCCCACGGCTGCACGGTCGGTGGTTTCAACCACCTGCACGACAGCAGCGGGCAGACCGGCCTCGGCCAGGCCGCGCTCGATGCAGGCCGCGATGGCGCGATTGGAATGAATGGCTTCGGAACCACCGCGCAGAATGGTTGCGTTTCCGGACTTCAGGCACAGACTTGCAGCATCGATGGTCACGTTCGGACGTGACTCGTAGATGATTCCGACAACACCCAGCGGCACACGCATCTTGCCGACCTGAATACCTGACGGCCGATAGCTCATGTCGCGGATCGCACCGACCGGGTCCGCCAGCGCTGCAACCTGACGCAACCCGACGATCATGCCGTCGATACGTGCGGGGGTCAGGGCCAGACGCTCGAGCATGGCCGGTTCAAGGCCGTTCGCCTGACCATTGGCCAGGTCCAGCGCATTGGCGGCAGACAGCTCGGCGCGAGCTTCGTCCAGAGCGGCGGCAGTGGCCTGCAGGGCGCGGTTCTTCTGCGCAGTGCTGGCACGACCGATCACTCGCGAAGCTTCGCGGGCGGCGCGACCCAGGCGGGTCATGTAGTCAAGAACGGACTCGGTCATTGGTCTCAGAGGTCTTGGCAAAGAGGAAAGCGGCTGATTATAGCTGTCGTGCCGCCCGAACGACAGCGCAGACAGGCGGATGGTCGATATCAGTGCGCAGTTTTTTCGTCACCGTGGCAGGCGTTGCCGGCGGCCATGCGCAGGCTGGCACCCTGCATGGGCATAACGGCTTGTCATGATTCGGTCACGTTCAGAAACAACAAAGCGCCTAATCCAGACACATTCAGCTGCAATTAAAGTTGCGCTTGTTATTATCGGGCTCTTTCTCAATGTACCCGTCCGATTATGCCCACAGCCCTCCCCGACCACTTCTTTCATCGCGATGCCCAGGTGCTGGCGCGCGATCTGCTGGGCAAGGTCATCCGCCACAAGGTTGGCGACCTGTGGCTGGCCGCGCGGATCATCGAAACCGAAGCGTACTACTGCGCCGAAAAAGGCAGCCATGCCTCGCTGGGCTACACCGAGAAACGCAAGGCGCTGTTTCTCGACGGTGGCCACATCTATATGTACTACGCACGCGGCGGTGATTCGTTGAATTTCAGTGCCGAAGGGCCGGGCAATGCCGTGCTGATCAAATCGGGGTTTCCCTGGACCGACGCAACCAGCGACGAAAACGCGCTGGTGCAGATGCAACTGAACAACCCCGACGCCAGCGGCGCGATGCGCCCGGCGCAACGGCTTTGCGCTGGCCAGACGCTGCTGTGCAAGGCGCTCGGCCTGAAAGTCCCGGTGTGGGACGCCAAGCGCTTCGACCCTGAAAAATTGCTGGTCGAGGACATCGGTCAGACACCCGAACGCATTATCCAGACCACCCGACTGGGCATTCCCGCCGGGCGCGATGAGCACTTGATGTATCGCTTCGTGGATGCCGGTTACGCCCGTTCCTGCACACGGAACCCTCTAAGACGCGGTCAGGTCGAAGGCCGCGACTACTTATTTCTCGATCAAGGAAACTGACCGATGGGCGATCTGCTCAATGGAATGACTGGCTGGCTGACCGCAAACCCTTCCTGGGTGGCTGTCGCGATCTTTTTGGTGGCCTTCATTGAATGCGTCGCGATCGTCGGGATCGTCGTGCCGGGCACGGTCATCATGTTTGCCATCGCCGCCCTGGCGGGCAGCGGCATACTGCCGTTGAGCGAAGTGCTGTTGCTGGGTTTTCTCGGCGGGCTGCTGGGTGACGCGGTGTCGTACTTCGTAGGCCGGCGCTTTCATCAGAATATCCGTCAATTGCCCGGCTTGCGCACGCACCCGGAGTGGATGGAAGGTGCGGAAAAGTACTTCCACCGTTACGGCATTGCCAGTTTGCTGGTAGGACGCTTCATCGGTCCGTTGCGCCCGATGCTGCCGATGATCGCCGGTATGTGCGACATGCCGCTGCCGCGCTTCGTGGCGGTCAGCGTGCTGGCGGCGGCAGGCTGGTCGATTGCCTACCTGATGCCGGGCTGGGCGGCAGGCGCAGCGATTCGCCTGCCACTGCCGGAAGGCTTCTGGCCCGAGGCGGCCGTGGTTGGCGGCGGCCTGGCCGTCCTGTTCGGGCTGAGCATCCAGAGCAGTATTCGCCAGAAACGCTACGCAACCCGCCTGATTTCCGCGCTCAGCCTGATGCTGGTCGCAGCGCTGTTCTTCGGCTTCCCGCTGCTGGCCGACTTCGACAACGGCCTGATGACGCTCATCCAGGAACACCGCAGCGAAGCCACGCAGCACATTGTGGTCTTCGTCACCAGCATTGGCGATTTCAGGGCGCAATTGCTGGCCGCCAGCCTGCTGATCATCGTACTGGCGGTTGCCAGGCAATGGCGCCACGCAGCCTTTGCTCTGATCGCCACACTGGGCACCGCGATCGCCAACGGCATCCTGAAAACGTTTTTCGCCCGCGCTCGCCCGGAGGTGCTGTTAGAGCCGCTGACCACGTACAGCATGCCCAGCGGTCATAGCTCGGCAGCCTTTGCGCTGTTCATGACCCTGGCAGTGCTGGCCGGACGCGGCCAACCCGTGCGGCTGCGCCTGACCTGGATGCTGGTCGCCGGTATTCCGGCTCTGGCAATCGCGCTGTCGAGGGTTTACCTGGGCGTTCACTGGCCTACCGACATTCTCGCCGGCATGCTTCTGGCGTTCTGCGTCTGCGCCGCCAGCCTGGCGTTCATCCAACGCAAGGACCCCTTGCCGGCCATGTCGGTGCGCGTCTGGTGGCTCGTCGTGCCCGCCATGACCGCCTTGCTGTGTATCTTTGCCGTTCGTGCCCTGTCGCATGGCGTGCTGCGTTACCAGTATTGATCGACAGACCTGATCGCGCCCGCACATGACGGGTGCGACACTGCTCAAATCTGGCACCTTGCCAGCGCTCTTTCGAGGCGTTGACTACACTCTTCAGGGACAAATGAGTGTGCGATGGCGTGATCGAAGGAGTGTTGATGTCTCCACTGGATGGTTATACGGCGATGCCCTCCCGGCAGCGCGGCGCGATCGGCCTGATGGCGGCGCTGACCATGGGCCTGGCATTGCTGTGCACGCTGACCGTTATCGACAGCGGCAGGCTGTATCTGGAAAAGCGCTCGTTGCAGCGGGTTGCGGACATTGCCGCACTGGAAGCGGCGGGCCGTAGAGGAACGTGCAGCGGCACGGCAGCCACTGCGCCCGATTTCGCCAATCAGAGCGCCACGCGCAACGGTTTCACCCCGAATACCGATGGCCGCACCCTGGTGACCCGCTGTGGAACACTCACCGTGGACGTCGCGGGGCCTCGCGTATTTGTCGCCGATTCGACGCAGGCGCTGGCTATTCAGGTGGTCGCGGCTCATCCGGTGCCACGCAGCGTTGCAGCCGGCATTGGCGCCCTGTTCGAAAAAACGCCCTCCCCACCCAACGTCACGATCAGCGCCACTGCCGTGGCCGCCAGCGCCTCGCCGCTGGCGGCACTGACCATCCGCAGTGCGGGAGTCACTGTGGACAGCACCGGTGCCGCCCTCCTCAACCCGGTGGTCGGCAGCCTGCTGGGCGGCACGCTGAACCTGAGTGTTGCCAACTGGCAAGGCATTGCAGACACCAACCTGAGTCTGCTGAGCTACCTGAACAGGCTGAAAACCGACCTCAGCCTCACGGCGGTTGGTTACAACGATGTACTCAACACCTCGGTTTCGGTCAGTCAGTTGCTGCAGAGCGCAATCAATGTCATCAGCCCCAACGCAACACTGGGCGGTGCCGCCGCCATTCAGGGCCTGCAAGCCTTGAAGCTGGCCTCCGGAGCAACCACCGTGCTGCTGGGTGATCTTCTGTCCGTGCAGAGCGGCGCGGACCTCGCCGCGCTGAATACCAATCTGCGCCTGATGGATCTGGTCCAGGGCATCGCGCAACTGGCCAATGAAAAGACCGGCGTTCTGACCGCGACCCAGATCAATGTCGCCGGGCTGGCGCAGGTCACCACACGCATTCAGGTGATCGAGCCGCCTCAGCTGTCGGCGATCGGCGACCCGAGCAAGATCGACCCGCTCGACCCGCGAAACGGTGCCAACCGGATTTACGTGCGCACGGCACAAATGCGCGCGCTGGTGTCGATCAACCTGCCGGTGCTCGGCACGATAACCTCGCTGGCCAATACCGCAGGTTCAGTGATAGGCAGCCTCACGCCGGTTCTCAACAGCGCATTGGGCCTGAACATTGCCGGGCTGGGGACCTCGGCCACCTGCGCGCTGGGACTCACCAGTTGCATGGTGACCGACTTCAAATTTCTGACCTCCGAAGGCTCGTCAAACGCAGGTCCGAGGATCGACATGAGCCTGGCAATGGCCAGCGCCGACAGCTACGTCAGCGGTTTTACCTGCACCAGCAACGCCAGCAAAACCCTCAGCGTCAAGACCGACGCAGCGCTGCTTAGCGCCAAGATTGGCTCGATCGAGAGTCCATCTGCCTTCCCCGCCAGCACTGATCCGGCGGCAGTCACCGCCCTGCCGCTACCGGTCATCGATATCGGCACCATGACCTGTCAGAAAATCGCCGGGCTGCTGGGTAACTGCACCGCGCGCAAACCTTTTGGAGGTGGCGGTATCGGCCTTACCTTCGACAACGTCAGCCAGTCGGCACTGGGCAGCTCGACGGTTACCAGCACGACGTTCAGCTCGCCCAACCTGCCGGAGATCAGCAGCGCCCCGTTTTACCTGACACGCGTTGCGCACACCAAACCGAGTACCTTGCTCAACGGCACGGCTTCAAGCGTCAAAGTGAATGTGTATAAACCGGCGACCAGCAATGTGCTGGGCAACGTCATCACCGGTGCGGCCGGCACCCTGAGCAGCCTGACCCTGGCGCTGGATGCGATTGTCGACGACACCCTGACACGCTTGCTCACGTCGGTCGTCGACCCGTTGTTCGAATCACTGGGTGTGAGCATGGGGGCCACCGACGTCGGCTCCAATCTGAGCTGCAACCTGGGTCAGGCGACACTGGTGATTTAGCTGCCGGTCTGATCGGCGTTGAAGATCGGCAGCTCGATCTGGAATCGAGCGCCCTCGCCGACGTTGGCGACGCTGAGCTGGCCGCCCATCTGGTCGACGATGCCGTAACTGACGGACAAGCCCAGCCCGGTGCCGACACCGATCGGTTTAGTGGTGAAAAACGGCTCGAAAATACGCTCCAGCAACCGCGGATCAATGCCCCCGCCGTTGTCCTGGACCGCCAGGCGGATGATATTTTCATCGCGCTCGGCCTCGACACTGATCCACGGCTCGAAATCCCGGTCCTTTTCCCGGCGCGACAACAAGGCATCACGGGCGTTGACCATCAGGTTGATCAGCACCTGCTCAAGCTGATCGACATGGCCGCGCACCCGCACCGCATCGATCATCGCGCCGACCCGCAGCTGCACGCCCTTGCCTTTCATGCCTTCAGCCAGCATCGAGATCGTGCCTTCGACTGCCTGGGCCGGATCGAACAGCTGCTCCTCTACCTCAGAGCGGCGACCGAATACCCGCATGTGATCGACTACCCGGGCAGCGCGCTGCACCTGAGTGTCAATGCGATTGAGCTTTTCAGTGAGGTATTCGATGTCCACATCACCCCGGCCCAGACGCTTGAGAACGTTGACCACGGCCATGCGCATGACGTTGAGCGGCTGGTTGATCTCATGGGCCAGACCGGTGGACATCTCGCCAAGCGTTGCCATCTTCGCGCTCTGATTCAACTGCATGCGCGAGCGGCGCACATCGGTGTTGTCACGCCCCACCGCCTGCACTTCGACCAGTTTGCCGTGCTCATCGAACACCCCTCGGTCGGCCCATATCCACCAGGCGTACTCACGGCCCGGCAGCTCGATACAGATTTCTTCGGTACTTACCGGCGCTTCCGGAGTCAGCTGGCCGATACGCTTGATGAACGCCTCGCGCTGCTCGTCCGACAGCCAGTCTCCCAGGTTGATCCCGGTCAGTTGCTCGGGTGTGCACTCCATATAGTTGGCCAGCGGCCGGTTGCCGAAACTCAACACCAGGTCCGGCGTGTAGCGGCAGATCATGGCCGGCGAATCCTCGACCAGAATGCGGTAACGCTCCTCGCTGCGCCGTATATGCTCGGCGGCCAGGGTGGCCTCGGTCACGTCGAGCCACAGGCCCACTGCCTCCACCGGCATGCCAAGGTCGTCACGCAGCAGTCGCGCCTCGTCCAGCAGCCAGTGGTACTGGCCGTTCCTGTTGCGCAACCTGAAACGGCGGCTGACGAATCCTTCGCGCAGCAGTTGGCGGTTACGCTCGAACCAGATGTCGTGGTCGTCGGGATGGATGTATCCCGCCAGTTGCCCATCGACGCAATCGGCCAGCGTCCAGCCCAGCAGAGGCGTGAGGCTGTCACTGAAAAAGGTGGGCTCCAGGTTGCCGTGATCATAACGCTGCACGTAAATCACGGCGGGCGAGCTGGCAATCAGGTTATCCAGCCGGGCATGCGCGGCAGCGGCCTCGGTTTCCTGATTCTTGATATCGCTGACGTCCAGCATGAACCCCAGCACACGCTGAACCTGGCCCCTGATCAACGCCTGCCCCTGGATACGAAACCAGAGGGTTTCCTGAGTGGGGTCATTTTGTGCCAGACGTACACAGAGCAACAGCGGCGTGCCTTTGTCGCGCAACTGCGCGAGACGACTGGACAGCTCCTGTCGATCGGCGGGATGAATCAGTGCCAGCCAGTCCTGACGCGACAGGCTTTCGACCCGATCGCCCAGACGCAGACTGCGAGCCAGCTGCGGTGCCAGCAGAAC
The DNA here is from genome assembly GCF_000972175.1 of Pseudomonas syringae pv. coryli str. NCPPB 4273. Classification (NCBI taxonomy): domain Bacteria; kingdom Pseudomonadati; phylum Pseudomonadota; class Gammaproteobacteria; order Pseudomonadales; family Pseudomonadaceae; genus Pseudomonas; species Pseudomonas syringae pv. coryli. Next base: position 81,511 of record NZ_AWQP01000021.1, read on the forward strand.
CTCGTCACGATCCGGCAGCAATTCCCACCATCCGGTGCCCAGCAGGTCCTGAAGCACCGCCAGGCGTTCGACATGATGACGGTTGTGTTGCTCGGACAGGCGAAAAAGTACCGGCCCAGCCAATGCCGAGCACAGGTTCAGCCACTCACGCTCGCCAAGGTCCGGAGCCTGCTGCTGCGCGTTATAAAATCCGAACATCAGCCAGGCTTTGGCAACGTTATCGCGGCTGTGGGGGATCAGAAAACCCTCAGCGTTGCCAAAAACACTTTGCAGCGCGCCCTCATCGACACCGCCGCCAAACCTCAGCTGCTGCGTGGCGTCGACGTTGAATCGATCCAGCGCAGTGCCCAGCCGCTGCCCGACCTGCCACAACTCGGGCGCCGTATGCGCGCTGTGCTGACAATAAACACGCCAGCCGACACCGCCGGCCTCCGGCAACACCAGCGCCACACAGGGAATGCGCCACAGCTGCGCGAGCTCCTCCAGTTGCTCGCTCACCACCGCAGTCAAGCGGTCGACGTTGCACCCTCGCACACGCTCGGCCATCTGTCCGGCAAACCGCAGGCACTGCTGGCGGCTGCGCGCGGCACTGGCCTCCTCCATCAGGTCGCTGATATCCAGCAATTGCAAGAGCCAGCCCTTGCCATGCGCCTGCACCCAGCCTCGGGCGTGCAAGGTATGCGCATCATCCCCCTTGAAGTCCAGGTCGAGCATGTGCCCCAACCAGTCACGCGGCACCCCTTCGATGACCAGTGCACTGTTGGGCAGCAGCAGACTCATCAAACGCTGAGCCGCCGGCAGTGGCGCAGCGACATCCAGCCGGGCGAGCAAGTGCGGGCTGATGCTTTGTATACGGCCTTCGTCATCCAGCAGCAGATAGAGGTCCGCACCGATCGGACCGGGCTCGCTCGATACGGGCAACGGCTGCGGCACCTGCGTTGCTTCACCACGGCCCAGCCAGCGGCTCAAACGATTCTTTTCAAGGGACAAGTTGCAGACTCGCTTGTGCAGTCAGGTTGCTCGGCAAGCGCGGGACCTCGCCAATGCCAGGGAGGGTCAACAAGGGCAGTACCTGAGCCAGTCGGGTCTTGGGATACTGGATGGTCACGGTCAGAATGCCTGCGCTATAAGTCACGCTGGTATGGTTGACATTGAATCCCAGCGCTGGGGGTATCCACGACAACTGGTTCATGACCACACTCTGAGCCTGACTCTTCAACAGATCGTTATAGCCAGTAACTGTCGGACTGAGGGCCACACTTCTGCGCACCGCTTCACTGGCAGCGGCATTGAATGACTGGACCATGAGCAACGGCAGGCTATAACTCACCATGCCGTAGAACACCGCGAAGAAAATAACGAACACCGCAGAGAATTCAATAGCGGCGGCCCCCTGTTGGCGACGGGGCAAGGTATGTTGCAGAACAGTTTTCATATCGACGTCTACCCTGACATGTAGTGCATCAACACAGCATAGATTCTTTCCCGATAACAGGATGTCTTCGGCGTGATGAAATTATTTTTCCTGTTGATATGGTTTGCAATTTGCGCCGAACAGGATGCGCGTTGCAAGCAGATTTCCAACGGGCTGACACTCGGCGCAGCAGCGCTGGCTATTATCTACCTGACGTTGACCGGTATGACCTGGCTCGGCTCGCCTGCGCTGGAGGCCTTGTTGGCCGTGACCCTGGCATTGGCGCTGACATTGCCAGGTTATGCACTCGGCAAGTTGGGCGCCGCAGACGTCAAACTGATGACGGCGTTGGCGCTGGCCTCGAACAGTGCCTATCTGCTGTGTACATTTATTGGCGCGGGCGCTGCCATGGCGACCTGGCTTATCGTCGGAAAGAGTGCCTGGCCCCATGCGCAGCAATGGCTTGCACAACGCTATCGGTATATGAACCCCGCAGCGTCAGACAAACATCCTTTTTCACCTTTTTTGTTCGCAGGCTTACTCCTGAGCACAGCACTGCTCCATTAGTCGAAGAACGATGGGGAAAACTTTAATGCTATGTACATAGTCAGAAAGTACGACTACGGTTAAGTCATGGCGATGGCGTACTGTCACCAACATCCCCACTGATCGAATAACGCCGAGTCATGTTTGCTGAATGGATCGGGGCGCCGTCGACGGCCCCCTAACAGCATGGAGTTGCCTGTGGATAACTACCCGCTCACGAAAGTTCTGGTGGTCGATGACCAGCCCCTTATCGTTGAAGAACTCTGCGAGTTTCTGGAAAGCAGCGGCTATGAGTGTGTGCGTTGCTATTCAAGCCTCGAAGCCATCGAGCGTTTCAGCGCCGACAGCACGATCGGCATCGTACTCTGCGATCTGGAAATGCCTGGCATGAACGGCATCGAGATGGTCGAAGCGATGAAGATGACTGGCGGCAAGACGCACCTGTTCGAGGCGATCATGCTGACCGGCCAGGCCGAGAAAAAAGACGTCATCAAGGCGCTTAGGGCCGGCATCGCCGATTACTACCAGAAGCCGGTCGATCTGGAAGAATTGCTCGAAGGCGTGCAGCTGCAAGTCCAGGCGCTGAACGAGCGGCAGAAGAACCGTCAGCAATTGGGCCTGCTCAACGAAAAGCTCCAGTTTCTGGCCGCCTCCATCGACGACCTTTATCAGAACCTGGATAGCGTTCAGAACAAGCCTCATCCCGAGCGAAAAACGCGTGACCGCGCGGAGCGCGAAGTGCAGATGCCGGTGGCACTGGCCAAGTTGTCACCTCGCCAACTGGACGTGGCACGCCTGGTCAGTACCGGGCTGACCAATTACCAGATCGCCTGCGAACTGGGCATCACTGAAAACACTGTAAAACTCTATGTGTCGCAGGTGCTGCGCCTGACGCACATGCATAACCGCACCCAACTGGCGCTGGCATTTTCACCGGGCAAATCGGCGGAGCGGCAAAGGCTGATCGAAAGCCAGGGCTGAGCAGGAATCAGGCTTCGATTTCGTTCCGCACGACGTGATAAGGCACGTCGAGCAGCACCGAATGCACTCGATTGCGGCCCGCGTGCTTGGCGCAATACAACGCCGTATCCGCCTGAGAGGCAAGGCTCAGGCTGTCGTCATCGGCACCGAGAGCAACCACGCCGGCGCTGAAGGTGCAGAACAGATCGGCGGGCTGCGCCGGGTAATGGATCTCTGCAAAACGATGGCGAATGTCATCCAGCACCCTGTGGGCACTCTGGATGTCGGTGTCCGGCATGACAATGGCAAATTCTTCACCGCCGTAACGACCGATGAAGTCGGTTTTGCGCAGGCGCTGCTTGAGAAACAGCGCAAGGCTCTTGATGACACGGTCCCCCATCGGGTGCCCGTGGCTGTCGTTGACCCTCTTGAAGTGGTCAATATCGAGCATGGCAAAGCACAGCGGCTTGCCTTCTCGTCGCGAACGAAAGCTGCAATCTTCCAGCAGTTGCAAAATATGCGTGTGATTGTAGAGCCCGGTCAGGCTGTCGCGGACCATGCGCGCCTTGAGGTTTCGCGCCCTGGCAGCACGGTTGCGCACGGTGGTGATCAGGTGACGGGGTTTGATCGGCTTGGTCAGGAAGTCGTCGCCGCCTTCGCTCATGGCATCGAGCTGCTTGTCCTGATCGTCTTCGGCCGACAGATAAATGATCGGCACGCTGACGTAACGGTCGTTATGGCGGATGACCTTGGCCAGCTCCGTGCCGGTACAGCCCGGCATGTACATGTCGAGAATGATCAGGTCAGGCTGAAACTCGGCCAGTTCAGACATCGCCTGAATCGGATCGAGCAGCACCCGCGTCACGATTCCGGCAGCGTTCAGGACACGCTCGGTGTGCAACGCCTGCGCGCGGGAGTCGTCGATGATCAGCACTTTATAGGGCTCGTATTGAGCCACGCAGGTCAGGACTTCAATTTTTTCCAGCAGACTCGACGCTTCCAGCGCGCCGGTCAGAAACTCTTCGCCACCGGCCCTGACCGCGGCCAGACGGGTGGGCGTATCGGTTTCATTGAGGCTGAAAAACAACAACGGAAGCTTCTGCTCCAGCCCTTCCTGAGCCTGGGAGGCCAGTTCAAGCCCCTTGCCGGGCCCGCTGAAATCGACATCCATGACAATCGCTGCCGGATGCCGCTGAGCCATCGCCCGTTGAAACTCGGCGACATTGTGCAGCGACAGCGCTGCCAGCCCGAAAAACTCCAGTTGCTTGGCCAGGCGCTCGGCACGCTCGTGATCCTGAAGCACCACATAGACGGGCTTGCGCAGCGGGGGCAGCGAAGTCTGCTCGAAACGATCGCCATGCCGCAGCCCGGTTCGGGAAAGGCGCTGCATCAGACGATTGAGATCGGTGATGACACGGCTGTTGAGACGACCGCGATTGGCTTCCACCGCATCGAGGGCCTGGCTGATCTCCTGCGCCAGAGCGCTGTGTTCAACCTGTTCGAAGCGCTCGGCAAAGCGCGAAAGACGCTGCGTGGACTCCTTGAGCTCGGCCATGTCGCCGACCGACCATTCGGCCTTCTGTAGACGTTGCCACGTCTCCAGAATCTGGCGCGCCTGGTGAATGACCCGTTGGGCAAAGTGATGCTTCAGGCGATCTCGGCTAGGGTCTTCGGGCTCGGTCATATTCAGACTACTGTGGTTTTGCTGAGCGATACGGCTGATGGCGCTATGCTAGCACCTCCGTTACAACAGAACAGTGTCGTAAGTCACTTATTTGACAACATTTTGATGGCGCATAGCCAGTATGCAAAATCAATCGATGCATAGACTGCGCCTATGATCGTTACAGTTCAAATCTCAAGATAATGTCTGTCAGCCGCACCTTGAGGTAAGGTTGCGGTCGAACGCCTCGTGAAGCATTCAACTCAAGATCGAAAGGACCCTACCATGCTGGATTGGAAGAACCGCGCAGGCAGCGCGGGTGCGCGCACCGCTGACACTTCATCGACCAAACGCCGCGGTTACCTGGGTAACCTGTTCTACAGCCGCGCGCTGGGCGCCCTGATCTTGATCTACCTGCTGGTCGCACTGGCAGTCGGCTGGTACTGGAGCAAGGAACCTGCGCTGTTCCCGGTACAGCAAAACGCCCAGGCCGCTGCCGAGCGCGAAGGCAAACAGATGGTCATCGGCTACACGACGGTTGAAACGCTCAAGACCGTCGCGGGCACGTTGCTTAACAAGCCCGGTGGCTACCTGTCCAACGACCGCATGCCACCGGGCCTGTGGCTGGACAACATCCCGAGCTGGGAATACGGCGTGCTGGTTCAGGTGCGTGACCTGAGTCGTGCGCTGCGCAAGGATTTCGCCCGCTCCCAGTCGCAATCGGCTGAAGATGGCGATCTGGCCCGCGCCGAGCCGTTGTTCAACTTCAACAATCGCAGCTGGTTGCTGCCTTCCAGCGAGTCGCAGTACGCCGAGGGGATCAACTCCCTGAGCCGCTACCAGGCACGCCTGTCCGATCCCAACCAGAAAGGCGCGCTGTTTTACGCCCGCGCCGACAACCTGAACAACTGGCTGGGCGATGTCGGCACCCGTCTGGGTTCGCTGTCGCAACGCCTGTCGGCCAGCGTTGGCCGGGTCAAACTCAACAGCACGCTGAAAACCGAAGCCGCTGTGTCGGTTAAACCCGGTGAAGTGCCGCAGGTCGATGAGGAAATCGTCGAAACGCCATGGGTGGAAATCGACAACGTGTTCTACGAAGCACGCGGTCAGGCCTGGGCGCTGTCGCACCTGCTGCGCGCCATCGAGGTTGATTTTGCCGATGTACTGGCGAAGAAGAACGCGACGGTCAGCGTGCGCCAGATCATTCGTGAGCTGGAAGCCTCGCAAGAGCCGATGTGGAGCCCGATGATTCTCAACGGCAGCCCGTTCGGCGTGTTCGCCAACCACTCGCTGGTCATGGCCAACTACATCTCGCGTGCCAACGCCGCAGTCATTGACCTGCGCCAACTGCTGAATCAGGGCTGATGTCCATACCTGCCAACGAGGCCGCGCACCGCGCCGCCTCGGATGCCGAGCAGATCGCCTGGGTCGACGAACAGGATCGACTGCTCGGTTCGCTGGTCCGCGCCGATTTGCGTGAACGCGGGCTGATCGGACGCGGCACTTATATCCTGCTGTTCAACAGCCGGGGTGAGCTGTGTGTGCATCGACGCACATTGAGCAAAGCGATTTATCCCGGCTACTGGGACGTAGCCGCAGGCGGCATGGTCCAGGCCGATGAAAGCTATGCGGCCTCTGCCGCGCGAGAACTGGAAGAAGAGCTGGGGGTCAGTGGCGTGCCGCTGCAGGCCCACGAACAGTTTTTCTTCGATCAGCCGGGCAACCGGCTCTGGTGTGCAGTGTTTTCAGCCGTGTGGGACGGGCCGTTGAAACTGCAACCTGAAGAGGTCCTGGAGGCGCGCTTCATGCCCATCGCCGAAGTGCTGCAAGAGGCTGAGCACAATCCCTGGTGCCCTGACTCCCTGGCAGCGCTGAAACGCTACCTCAAACAGATAGAGAACGAGCAGTAAGCGAGTGTTCAGAAATTGGCGCATCCAGCCCCTTAGCAACCGGCCGGTTTGCCGTTACACTGCGCGACCTTTTCAAACTGGACCGGCCCTGCCGTTTCAGTAGCGCTGCCCCTGCCAGAGTGGGGCTTCGCGGTCGATGGCTCGTACGAGCCCGACCCATCTTCAGTCCTCAACAAGAGGATGTTTGCGTGGCTAAAAAAGCCGCTTCTCTCGCCGCCCTGGGTGGCCTGGTATTTTCAACCGACGCTGGGCGCCACTGCCCCGATTGTCGTCAACCCGTTGCCGAGTGCACCTGCAAACAGACGGCCATCCCCGAAGGGGACGGCATTGCCCGTGTACGTCGTGAAAGCAAGGGCCGGGGCGGCAAGACGGTTACCACCATCAGCGGCGTCCCGCTGGCCGAAGAACCGCTCAAAGAGCTGGCCAAGGCCCTCAAGCAGCGCTGCGGCACCGGCGGATCGCTCAAGGAAGGCGTGATCGAGATTCAGGGTGATCACGTAGAACTGCTGTTGGCAGAGCTGATCAAAAAAGGCTTCAAGGCTAAAAAGTCCGGCGGCTGAACCCGCGAATCAAATCGTCATTTCCACTCATTACAATGCGCCCAGCTGGCTACTGGCTGGCGCTACGACTTCTTTATAGGGGACTTCGATGTCCGTACGACGCACACGCAAAGACGATGGCAGCCAATGGACCGTTGCGGACAGCCGCAGCGTTTATGGCATTCGCCATTGGGGCGCGGGTTATTTTGCAATCAACGAAGCGGGACGCGTTGAAGTCCGTCCCAACGGGCCGGACAGCTCGCCCATCGATCTTTACGAACAGGTCGACAACCTGCGCAAGAGCGGCCTGTCGCTGCCGCTGCTGGTGCGCTTCCCCGACATCCTGCAGGACCGCGTGCGCCAGCTGACCGGCGCGTTCGACAGCAACATCGCGCGCCTGGAATACCAGAGCCAATACACCGCGCTGTACCCGATCAAGGTCAACCAGCAGGAAGCGGTGGTGGAAAACATCATCGCCACGCAGAACGTCTCCATCGGCCTGGAAGCGGGTTCCAAGCCTGAGCTGATGGCCGTGCTGGCACTGGCGCCCAAAGGCGGCACCATCGTCTGCAACGGTTACAAGGACCGTGAGTTCATCCGTCTGGCGCTGATGGGCCAGAAGCTGGGCCACAACGTGTTCATCGTCATCGAGAAAGAGTCCGAAGTCGAACTGGTGATCGAAGAAGCCGCCGAGCTGAAGGTCGCCCCCCAGGTCGGTCTGCGCGTGCGCCTGTCTTCCCTGGCGTCGAGCAAATGGGCAGATACCGGTGGCGAGAAATCCAAGTTCGGCCTGTCGGCTGCGCAATTGCTGTCGGTGGTCGAGCGTTTCCGCAAGGCCGGCCTGGATCAGGGCATCCGCCTGCTGCACTTCCACATGGGCTCGCAGATCGCCAACCTCGCCGACTATCAGCACGGCTTCAAGGAAGCGATCCGTTACTACGGCGAACTGCGCAAGCTTGACCTGCCGGTGGACTACATCGATGTCGGGGGTGGTCTGGGTGTCGATTACGACGGCACGCACTCGCGCAACGCCAGCTCGATCAACTATGACATGGACGACTACGCTGGCGTGGTGGTCGGCATGCTCAAGGAATTCTGCGACGCGCAAAGCCTGCCGCACCCGCATATCTTCTCGGAAAGCGGCCGCTCGCTGACCGCCCACCACGCCATGCTGGTGGTGCAGGTGACCGACGTCGAAAAACACAACGACGAAGTCCCGGAAATCGCCGACAAGGCCAGCCTGCCGGAAACCGTGCAATGGCTGGTCGACCTGCTGGGTCCGACCGACATCGAGATGGTCACCGAAACCTACTGGCGCGCCACGCACTACATGAGCGACATCGCGGCCCAGTACGCCGATGGCAAGATCAGCCTGTCGGAAAAAGCGCTGGGCGAGCAATGCTACTTCGCCGTCTGCCGCCGCCTGTACAACTCGCTGAAAGCCCGTCAACGCTCTCATCGTCAGGTGCTGGACGAGCTCAACGACAAGCTGGCCGACAAGTACATCTGCAACTTCTCGGTGTTCCAGAGCCTGCCGGACACCTGGGCCATTGGCCAGGTGCTGCCGATTCTGCCCCTGCACCGCCTGAATGAAGAGCCGGTGCGCCGTGCCGTGCTTCAGGACCTGACCTGCGATTCGGACGGCAAGATCAAGCAGTACGTCGATGAGCAGAGCATCGAGACCAGCATGCCGGTGCATTCGCTGAACGAAGGCGAAGACTATCTGCTGGGGATCTTCCTGGTGGGTGCCTACCAGGAAATTCTCGGCGACATGCACAACCTGTTCGGTGATACCGACTCGGTGAACATCTACCAGAACCCGGACGGCAGCGTTTACCACGCCGGCATCGAAACCCACGACACCATCGAAGACATGCTGCGCTACGTGCACCTGTCGCCGGAAGAACTGATGACCCATTACCGGGACAAGGTCGCCAGCGCCAAGATCACCCCACGCGAGCGCACCTACTTCCTCGATGCCTTGCGCCTGGGGCTGACCCGCTCGTCGTACCTGTCGTCCTGATCCTTGCGCGGCGCCAACTCTGACTGCTTATCGTGCCAATGCTGCGCATTGGCATGCAGTTCGTGACGCGGAGCGTGAGGAACGAGAGGTGCCCGTAACCTCCGCCCCCCCCATGCTCCGCGCTCATACAACCCACGCACTCGACGTAATCCCCCACCAACATCTGCTGTAGGCAACGTCCTGTTCTACCTGCAGACCTCTACCCTGCCCGGCTTCTGCGCGAGAATCCGCGGTCGCATTCCCGGTAGAGAAGCCCTCCATGCCCGACCCCGACAGCGCGCCGTTCTTTTATCTGGAGATTGCCCGCCTGCAGCGCCGTTTCAGCGTCGTATCGTTCAGCGCAAACGAAGCGATCAGCCAGCCGTATGCCATCGAGCTGGAAATCCTCGGCGACGGCTTCGATCTGGACCTGACCAGCCTGATGTACAAGCCTGCCTGGCTGAGCTGTGGTAGCGAACAGGGTTTTCCGGGGCAGAGTTTTCAAGGACAAGGCTTTCACGGTCAGATCCACGGCGCGACCCGCAAGCACTACCACCCCGGCCCGGCCTGCTACACGCTGCTGATGGGGCCTCGACTGGCCTGCCTCGGGCTGCGTCAGCACTCACGTATCTTTCAGCACATGACCGCCACGCGGATCATCGCCCAGGTGCTGGAAGAACATGGTTTGAAGAACGCCTTCCGCTTTGACCTGCAGACAGAATGCATCGAGCGCGAAAGCTGCGTGCAGTATCAGGAATCCGACCTGCAACTGGTCCAGCGGCTGTGTGCAGAAGAAGGCATTCACTACCAGTTCGTCCACTCACGTCGCCGCCACCTGCTGGTATTTGGCGCCAGCCCCTGGGAGACCGGGTTCACAGCACCTGCCCCGGCACCGCGCCCCGCCATTGCACCACTGCAGCGTGCCTGGATCATCGGCAGCGACGGCGAAGCGGCGAGGACCGATGCGTCAGGTCGGGTGCACGTGCGCCTGGAATGGGACTGGCAACGTCCGGAGGGCCCCGATACTGGCTGCTGGCTGCCTCTGGCTGCGGGGCTGGATGTTGAGTGTCGGGGTGGCATGGCAGTGATAGTGAGCTTTTGCGCAGACGATAAACGCCCGCCGCAGATCACCGGCTGCCTGTCAGCGCTGGCAGACGATGGCGGCCACAGATGTGATCAGGCACCTGCCGATAACGTCGAGATGCACCTCGACTGGCAGCTGATCACCGGGCCAGACCGGCAACTGCAACTGGCGGACGGGACCCGCGTAGAACTGGCTGAAGGCAGCACACTGACCGTCGATGCCGGGGCAAGCACGATACAGATCGATGACAGCGGTCTTACGCTGAGCAGCCCGCGCATCAGCTTCGCCAGCCCACCGAGTGATCCGTACGCCACTGAATGACGTAGCAGCAACTGTGCGGCACTGGGACGAAGCGTGACGGTCTCAGGCATATCCGACTTACCTTCCAGAGCCCCTCCGCTATGATCCGAGTGATTTTCCTGACATTGATGACCGGTGCCGTACTGGCAGCCTTGTCCGGCTGCTCGCCTTTGAAGCTGCTCAATACGTTGAACCCCAGCGGCCCTGTCGATCATGTCTACAATCTGGCTTACGGGCCAGATCCACGCAACACGCTGGATGTCTACACGCCCAAGGCAAAACCGGCCAAGGCACCGGTCGTGGTGTTTTTCTATGGCGGCAGCTGGAACAGCGGCTCGAAGGCCAATTACGCATTCGTCGGCGAAGCGCTGGCCGCACGAGGCATGGTGGTGGTCATCGCCGACTACAGGCTGTATCCACAGGTACGTTACCCAAGCTTTCTGGAAGACTCGGCCAAGGCGCTGGCCTGGGCGCACAAGCATGCGAACACCTATGGTGGCGATACGAGCCGCCTGTACGTGATGGGCCACAGCGCGGGTGCCTACAACGCCGCAATGCTCGCGCTCGACCCGCGCTGGCTGGCTCGCGAAGGGTTGTCCCCCTCCATCCTCAGCGGCTGGATCGGGCTGGCCGGGCCTTACGACTTCCTGCCCATCGAGAACCCGGACGTGAAGCCGGTGTTCTTCTTCCCCAATTCACCGCCCGACTCGCAACCCATCAATCACGTCACGTCCAGCGCACCACCGGCATTGCTGATGGCCTCGAACACCGACTCGCTGGTCAACCCCAAGCGCAACACCGGTGGCCTGGCCAGGTCGCTGCGTGAAGCCGGCGTGCCGGTGCGCGACCTGTACTTCTCGCGCACCAACCACGGCACGCTGGTCGGCGCATTCGCCAAATTGCTAAGCGGTTTGGCCCCTGTGGTCGACGAGGTGGACATGTTCGTCAAGCACACGCCGCAAACGGCGTCTGAAAAGAACGCAGCAACCGGGTCGAAAGCTCAGTGAACGAACCAGCCGTCACTGCGTGTCAGCCGCCAGGCAATGGTCCCCAGACTAAGGCCGCGCAGCAGGGTAAAGGCCAGGAACGTCAGCCATAGGGCGTGGTTGCCGTGGCTGGAAGCCAGATAAGCCAGCGGCGCGATGCACGCTGCGCTGAACAGCATCGCGTTGCGCATTTCCCGCGCACGCGTGGCACCGATGAACAGGCCGTCCAGCAGGTAGCTCCAGACGGCCAGCAACGGCATCAGCGCCAGATACGGCAGATACGTCATCGCGGTGGCGCGCACTTCCGGAATATCGGTCTGCAGACTGACGAAGCCATGCCCAGCCACCAGAAAGAACAGCGCAAACACTACGCTGGAAATCAGTGACCAGCCCCCAGCGACCACCAGGGAGCGGCGCAACGTATCCCGGTCCCGCGCACCGATGGCATGGCCGCACAGCGCTTCGACCGCATGCGCCAGCCCATCCAGGGCATGGGCAGTCAACAGCAGGCCGTTGAGCAGCAAGGCATTGGCGGCGACCGTCGCATCCCCCAGGCGAGCGCCCTGCACGGTGATCAGGAACATCACCGATTGCAGCGCCAGCGTGCGCAGAAAGATGTCCCGGTTGACCGCCAGCAAGGGTCGCCAGTTGCTCAATAGGCGCAAGGCCGACCAGACGATCCGCCCAGGCCAGGCGCGCAAGGTGTTGCGCGCCAGCAGCAGACCGAGCACCACGCCCGTCCACTCCGCGAGTACCGACGCACGCGCCGAGCCGACCACGCCCCAGTCCAGCCCCAGGACGAACCACAGATTGAGCACGATGTTGACGGCATTGGTCACCAGCAGAATCGCCAGTGGAGCCCGAGCGTTCTGCGCGCCCAGAAACCAGCCGACCAGCGCATAACTGGCCAGCGCCGCAGGCAGGCCGAACAGCCGGGTATGGAAGAAATCCAGGGTCATTTGCTGCAGATCGGCAGACGGCTGCATCATCGTCAGCGCCAGATGGCTGAACGGCAAGGCGATCACACCCAGCAGCAACGCCAACCCGACAGCCAGCAGCAGCCCCTGCAACAGAATCCGGCGCAAGGCAGCGCTGTCACTGCGCCCTGCCGCCTGTGCGGCAAACCCGGTGGTGCCCATGCGCAGAAAGCCCATGGCCCAGGCGAGGAACGTATACAGCGTGGCGCCCACCGCCACGGCACCCAGCTGATGGGCGTGGGGCAAATGACCGATCACCGCACTGTCGACCAGCGCCACCAGCGGCACGGAAATATTCGACAGAATCATCGGCGTCGCCAGCGCCCAGACGCGACGATGGGTTGAGCGATGACGCCAGTCAGTGAGCAACGTAGACATGAGAACCCCCGGCAAGGCGGGCATTGTAGCCAGATCAAACGCAGGGTGTCCCAGCGTTTCGATACGTCCGGAAACGGTACTCATGCCCCGAAAGCGGCGGCGTTATCGTTGCGCACGCTCCACTGGAGCGTAAGGAACGATCACCTTGTAACTATCGTGCCCATGCGTGGGGACCATGGTCATCAGCTCACAAGCCCTGCCTTTAGCCAAATTGCTCTAAAGCGCTTTTCGAGCACGATGGCAGAGACGACGCAGAGTGCGACGTAAGTGACTGGGCGAAGGAACCCGACGAAGTCGGGCCGGAAACGAGATCGGAAGAGCGTCGTGTAGGGAAAGAGTGTAGATCTCGGTGGTCGCCGTATCATTAAAAAAAAAAAACCAGGACGTTCCATAATC